>NZ_JBYLHY010000002.1:0-548768 GCF_057749925.1 Paenibacillus sp. sgz302191 | reverse complement strand
CTTCTTGCTCGACTTCTAAAAAGTTACGGATCTCTTCTTTCATAATGAGCTCGAGCTTTTCTTTCACGAGGGCGCTAACAACATTTTCCATTAGGTCTGAGAGCATGTTTTCTGTTATAGTTGCCATGAGTAGGGTTCCTTTCTTGGTGACTTTAGCCATCCCGAGAATACCCTACTTTTTTGCTGTCTGGAAGACTCCAGATCTTGGTACACAAACTATTGTACGCCATCGCCGGCAGCGAAAAATTCCTGCAAATGTGCAGGCTTTTCGCCGCGAACAGGGGCTTAGGTTCGTTTTCATCGAAAATTCCTGCACAATTGCAGGCTTTTCCCAAAAACGACCCGGTTTCCCTGAAAAAACCTGCACTTTTGCAGGTTTTCCCCTGCCAGCCACTTTGTCCCCTCCACTTCAGCACCGCAACGTGTACAGGAGAGGCGCGGGTCGGGGAAGAGTGGCTGTGCCCTTCTAGTTTCTCTAACCCACCAGCCTGACTTTCACAAATTTTTTATGCGTTTATAGAGACACGTCTCTCCAATGTACGCTTTCCTACTACCTGACTTTCGCAGGTTTTCAACATGTTCAAAGAGATGCGTCTCTTCAATGCACGTTTTCCACTAGCCTGACTTTCGGACCGACCGCCGTCATGCAGCGAAACACCGCGCGCTGCCAGACATTGCATTTGCGAAGCGTTTCGCAACCGGCTCGGACTGTCATTAGGCGGCAAAATGAAAAATTCATTTCGCTCCTGCCCTTGCGGCTGCTCTCTAGAAAATTGACTAGGTTTAGAGAAAAGTTTGTTCATGATGGGTTTGAGCATAGGTTTTTATGGCGAGAATTGTATATTCGCAGGAACAGTTCAAGCAGCGACAGGCTTTACAGGAAATGAAGCGAAGGGCTTCGCTGTTTTTAGAAAAACGCTGCATTTGCGAATTTACAGGCATTCCTCGCTTTTGTCGCAACACCGCGCGGGCGGTGTTGTGCTGCATGTCGGTGCAGGCCGGAATTATTTCATTCGGGTGACGTCTATGACGGCATGGGAGTTTGCAAGTTTTGCAGCGGCATACAGCAATTCGGTCTGCAACTTACTACTAAACAGCAGCGTCAATATGGTGGTGGCGAGCATTCCATTATCTTGAAATCCGATCCAAGAAGAAGGTGTTGCTTTGACTGGAGTTACTTTAATTAGCGTTATTTTGACTGGTGTTACTGCGATTGGCGTTACTTTGACTGCTGTTACATTGATTAGTGTTATTTTAACTAGTGTTACTTTAATTAGCGTTACTTTAACTGGTGTTACTTTGAATGGCGTTACTTTGGCTGGTGCTGCTTTGACCCGATACGTTCGCGTGCTGAGCTGCATGACGATAAGCATGGTGCTCCTGACGGGTTGTCTGAAATCCGACCGTCCCGGCGGGACAGCGGCTTCCAGCCCGGTGGCGCTTCCTGCGCCCGGGACGGTCTCCGAGAAATTGGCCGCCATGAGCCCCGAAGAAAAAATCGGGCAAATGATCATCGCGGGCATTGACGGGCAGGACGTAAGCCGTTCTACGCAGGAATTGATCGGAACCTATCATGTAGGCGGCATTATTTTGTATAAAAATAATATTCAAAATTCGGCCCAGCTCGTGGGGCTTGTCAACAAACTGAAACAAGCGAATCAAGGCGGCAGCCAGACGCCTTTGTGGCTGAGCGTGGACGAAGAGGGCGGCAGGGTGACCCGGCTTCCCGATGAGCTGGTCAAGACGCCTTCGAACAAGGCGATCGGCCGAATCAACCGGAAACCTTTGGCATACGGGATCGGCGGGTTGTTGGGCAGCGAGCTGAAAGCATACGGCTTGAACATGGATTTTGCGCCGGTGCTCGATATTAACAGCAATCCGAACAATCCGGTCATCGGAGACCGGTCTTTTGGGGCGAATGCGGCTTTGGTGAGCGATTTGGGCATCCAAACGATGAAAGGGCTGCAGGCCCAGCATGTCGTGCCGGTCGTCAAGCATTTTCCCGGGCACGGGGATACGTCTGTCGATTCGCACGTCGGTTTGCCGGTCGTGCAGCATGATTTGGCCCGGCTGCGCCCGCTGGAGCTCGTCCCTTTTGCCGCAGCGGTGAAGGAACAGGCGGATGCGGTGATGGTCGCGCACATTTTGCTGCCCAAGGTGGATAAGCAGTATCCGGCTTCGATGTCCGACAAAATCATTACGGATTTGCTGCGTAAGGAAATGGGGTTCAAAGGGCTTGTCATCACGGATGACATGACGATGGGGGCGGTCGTGAAAAATTATGAGATCGGCGAAGCGGCGGTGCGGTCGGTGCTTGCAGGCGCAAATGTGATCCTGGTAGGCCATGACTACGATAAAGTGGTGACCGTAATCGATGCTCTGCGCAAGGCTGTGAAAGAGCAGCGCATCCCGATGCGGACGATCGATCAAAGCGCCGCGCAGGTTATGGAGCTGAAAGCCCGTTATCAGGTCAGCGACGAACAGGTGCCGGTGCCGGATGTAAAGGCGCTGAATGCGGCGGTCCGGAAGCTTTTGGAAGCTAACGGAGGAGGCTCTTGAGAGCACGGTCGGCTGCGCCGGGAAAATAAAAGCGTAAATTATCGTGGAAAACCGTTTCTGCCGGAGTCGGCATATGAAACGGTTTTTTGGCGTGCAATGAATGCGCCGGATTCGCGGCTTGGTAAACGCGGTCGCTCATCTTCGATAGAGGTTTATCTCATAGCGGAGTGCCCCCGTCCAGCAAAAATTTGGCGTAGGCGATCGGATTGTAGTAGGCCAATTTCCACTCTTCCATCATGCCTGCTTCCCGGAAGCTGTAGCGCTGATCTTTTCCATTGCATTCGATAAACATCGGGAAGCCGTCGGCCGTCATTCCGATGTCCAGTCCGATATCGGCCAAGTGCGGAAGTTCCCTGCCCAAATGGCGGGCGACCCGCAGCGTAAAATCGGCGATTTTCCGGTGGACAGCGGCCTGATTGAGAAGCGGGTATTCGCGTGACAAAATGTCGGATAACGTCATAACAGTCCCGCCTTGTGCCACATTGGTCACAAAAAGCTTGGGCGCAGCGACTTTGGCGACGATGCCCGTAATTCCCCAATTCCCATCCGCTCCGCGCTGCACGGATATGCGCAAATCGAACGGACGCCCTTCATAAGTGGCGAGCGGTAGACGCTGTTGGACGATGCAGGCGTGATTGTCGATCGTATTTTGCAGCAGCGGCGGAAGTTCGTTGCGAAATTTGGCAATTTGCCAGCCGGTGTTGCCGGTTTTTAAAGTTGTCGGATACGTAAGCCTCCACCCGGTTCGGGTGCGGTCCAGTTTCATGACGCCGCGGCCGATGCTGCCGTTCGCCGGTTTGACAATGAGAGAATCGTAAAATTTCATCATTCTGTTTATGCTCGCCTTGGTTGCGGGTTTGGTGCCTGGAAGATGGGGGCGGATCGTTTCGTCTTTCATAAGAAGCTGATGGATAAGCAGCTTGTTGTAACGGTTCCATCGATTGAACAAAATGGCGCCGCGCTCAACCCAGTTTTCCATCGTCTGATAGTTTTGGAGATTCCGGTAAATGGCGCGATTGTGAATGACTTTGGGCAGATCGATCGTTTCCCGGGTAATTTCCGTTCCTTTCTGGATATGCGCAATCACTTTCAAAGAATCGGCAGCTACATCCTGCAGACGGAAATAGGCAGGAACGATACCGTATTGTTTGGCGGCATCGCTGTAATAGGAGATCTCTTCATAAGTCGTTTTGCCTTGGGGAATGCCTTCGTACAAGGTGTCATTGACGAGGATGCCGACATAAGGATCTCCCATAAGCTTCACTCCTTTAGCAGGTGCCGGGTAGTGTATTACGGTTATGGCTGCGCTTGAATCAGTATATGAAAAAGCACTCATGCTTGTTTGTGCTGGTGCCGTGGATTCATGAATTCCAGAGACGGCATTTGTCTCGGATTTCCGGGATATACACCCAGTCTTTGCCTGTATTTCCGCATATGAATAAAGTATAGGCTGAAAAGGAGCTGGATCATGTTGAACACAAAATCCGTGAGTGTGGCTATTGTTACATCCGGTATTGGTCCCGTGCCGTCAAAATCGGGAGGCCCGATCGATCAGGCGATTTGCGAATCGGCCCGGCAGTTGGCGAAACGGATGACGGTCTGCGTTTTAGGACGTAAGGCGGGTCTGCAGCCGGAAAGCGAAGAACAGGAAGGAGTGAACTATGTTCGGGTTCCTTATGCGAATCCTGTCGCTTATTTGGAAAAAATCAGCAAGAAAATCGCAGGGCTGCGGCCATCCGTCATTCAGATCGAGAACCGGCCGAGGCTCGTCCGCCAACTGCGCAACAGGCACCCTGGGGCCAAGATCAGCCTCGTGCTGCATTCCGCATCGGCGATCGCGCCATCCCGCATCTCCTCCAAGGAGCTTGCCGCATGTCTGCGCGCCGCGAATACAATTTTAGTGAACGGCGAGTTTCTGGGAAAAACGCTGCGGCGCAAAGTGCCCCAGATCGCCCATAAGCTGGTTGTCCAGCATTGGGGAGCGGACCCTATGCGGTTCATGTCCAAATGGTCCCCTCAAGCGAAAGAATCCCGTTCGCAGCTGCTGCAGGAGCTTGGACTCGAAAAGCGCAAAATCATCTTGTTTGCCGGCAGACTTATTCCGGAAACAGGAGCGCATCATCTCCTGGATGCGATGATCCAGGTGGTTCCGAAGGAGCCCGATGCCGTCCTGCTTATTGTCGGAAGCGCGCTCAACGGTGCGGACCGTCAGACGGACTATGTCCGCAAGCTTTACGAATCGGGCGGCGCGATACCGCAGTATGTCCGCTTCGTCTCTGATGTTTCCCGGGACGAAATGTCCAAATGGTACCGGATCGCGGATATCGTCGCTATCCCGTCGGCTTCGCACGAAGGGTTCGATCCGGTCTGTATCGGGGCGATGGCGTCGGGCGTGCCGGTCGTGGTGCCGCGGTCGGTCGAGATGCGGGAGCTGATCGAGGACGGGACAACCGGGTATTTGATGGATACCGGCTATTTAGCCGAAGAACTGCCCCGCTATTTGCTGCGGCTGCTTGGAAGCCCCGAGCTGCAATACGCAATGGGAGAGCTGGCGGCGCAAAAAGTGCGGCAGAAGTTCGCCTTGGAGCGGAGTGCCGAACGGCGTCACGAGCTGTACCAGTCATTGGCAAAACGGGGTTTGAATAGGTAAGCGCACATTTTATAAGGGCGAACGTACATCTTTTTGCGGAGATGAATATACAAATGACTAGATCGCGTACGAATGGAGAGGAGTCTATGAACAAACGGAAAGGCGGCCGGGGAGCAATCCGGAAACCGCAAGTGCAGAGAGTGAATGCCAATACGAACGAGCTTCAATGGTTAGATGAAACCGAACAGGTATCGATCAAAAAAAAGCAAGTTTCCGATTTATTGGATCAACCTCAAACAGACATTGACGACAATGAGACGAAAGATGCCGTCAAGCCGCGGAAAACAGATTCGTCAGCTGCGGACAAAAATCAGCCTTCCGCGGCTGAGCCATCCGGCAACGCTGCAAAGTCTGCGCCTCCATTGATCCTGTTTTCGGAGCGCAAAGGCAGAGATTTTTCAACGAACCCTGTCATTTATACGGACGATATCGTTGAGGAAGCCGTCACGGGAGAAAAGATTGCCAATCGGGCTATCGATGAAACGAAAATTAAGCCGCAGAGTATCGTCGGCAAATTGATCAAAGATTTTTCTATTGATCACACGAAGTTGGCTTCCTCAAGCGTAACGAAAGAAAAACTTTCCCCTGGCGCCGTTCACGACGAACACATTGCGCCGCAAGCGATCTCCGGCTACAAAATCCAGGACATGTCCATTTCCGGAAGCAAACTGCTCAACAACAGCATTACAGCGGACAAATTGTCGGATCAGGCGATTGATTCGTTAAAAATTGCGGACGGTTCGATTTTCCCGCATCACCTGGCCGAGATGATTGTTTCCACAGAATTGATCGACGATCAGGCCGTAACATCGGAAAAAATACGCAGCGGAGCCATACAAGCGAAGCATCTTTCCAACTATATCATCGATGCGGCTAAAATTGCCGATACGGCAATTACAACGGAGAAACTGAGAGATCAATCGGTCACTGCGAAAATAATTGCAGATGGGAGCGTCGGCTCCGCCCATCTGCAGCCTGATAGCGTCCTGTACGAACATTTGTCGCCAGGCAGCGTGCAAAGCGAAAGCATAGCACCCGGTCAAGTGAACGGCGATCATCTTATGGATGATTCGATTTGCGAGCATCATTTGCAGAACGATTCCATTACGGCCGACAAACTCGTCAATCAATCGGTAATGGAAGAAAAGCTTGCCGATCAGGCGGTCAGCGGCCGCAAAATAGCGTACGGCTCCATCGAATCCTTTCACATCACGGAATCCGCAGTTCAACCGGAGCACATCGCCAAATGGGCAATTGCCGACAAGCATATAGGGACGGGACAAATCGGCCCCGATCATATCCGCCCCGGCTCCATTCATGAGGATCTGCTCCAGGATGCATCCGTTGCCCCCGGGAAACTGCAGGATGGCTCGGTTCATTCCCGGCACATTCAAGATCATGCCATACTCGGCGAACACTTGGCAGATGCGGCCGTAACTTCTTCCAAGCTTGCGCCGGAGTCGGTTGCCTCCGAACAATTAGCCGACTGGAGCGTTGGTACGGATAAGCTCGCGGATGAAAGTGTCTCATCGGCCAAAATTGCCCCCGGAGCCGTCCATGGCGGCCATTTGCAGCAAGGCACCTTATCCGGGGAACATCTGGCGGACCATTCGGTCGGAGAAGAGCAAATCGGCTTGCTGGCCATTCACCGCGAACATATCGCCGGCGAAGAGGTTATTACCAGACATTTGCAAGATGAGGTCGTGACGACGAGCAAAATAGCCGAAGAAGCGGTAACAGGCAGCAAAATAGCTCCGCTTACGATTGAAATGCGCCATCTTCAGGAAGGCATCATCGAAGGCTTCCATATTAAACCCGGATCGATTACATCGGACCATCTGGGCGAAAATTCCATCAGGCTCGATGTGTTCGCCGATCGAAGCCTTAGCGGCAAGAAACTGATCGAACGGTCTGTCTCGGAGGAGACGCTGACCGACGGCGCAGTTACGGAGCAAAAGATCGCATATGGCAGCATAGGAGCGCAGCATATGCAAGCCGGTTCGATTCTTGCTTCGGCGCTCGGCGATCAGGTCGTAACTGAAGCCAAAATCGCAGACGGAGCTGTCGGGCTGGCAAAGCTGGCGGACTCTAGCGTAACGTCCGACAAGCTTGCCCTCAAGGCCGTATCCAGTGAACATATCGCCGACGGCAGCATCACCGCGGCCAAGCTTGCGAATGAAAGCATTCACGGAAGCAAGATTGTTCCCGGAGTGATCCATGCGCGTCATCTGGCCGACGGCGCCGTGAATGGAGCGAAGCTGGCCTCGGGAAGCGTAGACGCGGAAAAGCTGGCAAGCGGCGCTGTGCAGAGCGAGCATCTCGCCGATCGAAGCGTAAGCGGAGCGAAGCTGGCTCCGGGCAGTGTGGACGGAGGCATACTGGCGGCGGAAGCCGTAGGTGCAAGCCACCTTGCGGAAGCTTCGGTCAACGCGGAACACATTGTCCCCGGCTCGATTGCCGCCGATCATATCGGCGCGGGCGAGATCGGAGCCGTGCATTTGCGCGCGAACTCGATTTATACGGATTTGCTGCAGGACGGCTCTGTCACCTCCGGCAAGCTGGCGGCCGGCAGCATCGAATCCGAGCACGTCCGCGAGGGGACGATACTTGACGAGCACTTGGCAGACGGGGCCGTCACCACCTCCAAGCTGGCGCCGGGCTCCGTAACTGCCGGGCAGTTGGCGGACGGGAGCGTGGACGTGGCGAAGCTGGAGGACGAAAGCGTAACGTCGGCGAAAATTGCTCCCGGAGCCATCCATGGCGGACATTTGCAGTCCGGATCGATTCACGCGGTCCATTTGAGCGGGCGCTCGGTTGCCGAAGAGCAGCTCGGTTTGTCCGCAGTGCGTCGCGAGCACATCGCCGATGAGGAAGTGATCACGCAAAAGCTGCACGATCAGGCCGTGACGACGAACAAAATTGCCGAGGAAGCCGTTACAAGCAGCAAAATCGCGCCTTTGGCCATCGAATCCAGCCATCTTCAAGAAAATACGATTGACGGCGCGCATATTAAGCAGGGGTCGATCACTTTTGAGCATTTGGCCGAACAATCGATTAAGTTTGATGCGGTGGCTGACCGAAGCTTGGACGGGGGCAAAAAGCTGATCGAACGATCCGTCACGCAGGAGACTTTGGCCGACGGTGCGGTAACGGAAACGAAACTGGCGGAAGCCAGCGTAACGTCCGGCAAGCTTGCCGCTAACGCTGTAAACGGCGAGCATGTGGCGGACGACGCCATTACCGGGGCAAAGCTGGCGGACGAAAGCATCCACGGGGGCAAGCTGGCGGCAGGAGCGATCCAAACGCGCAATCTCATGGATGGAGCGGTTAGCGGAGAGAAGCTGGCTCCGGGCAGTGTGGACGGCAGCAAGCTGGCGGC
Source organism: Paenibacillus sp. sgz302191 (assembly GCF_057749925.1). Classification (NCBI taxonomy): domain Bacteria; kingdom Bacillati; phylum Bacillota; class Bacilli; order Caryophanales; family Paenibacillaceae; genus Paenibacillus; species Paenibacillus sp. sgz302191. The sequence continues at coordinate 540,180 of NZ_JBYLHY010000002.1, read as the reverse complement.
AAACGCCGTGAGCGGCGAGCACATCGCCGATGGGGAAGTGATCACCCAAAAGCTGCACGATCAAGCGGTGACGACAAGCAAAATCGCCGAGGAAGCCGTTACAAGCAGCAAAATCGCACCTCTGGCCATCGAAACCTGCCATCTCCAGGAAAATACGATTGATGGTGCCCATATTAAGCAGGGGTCGATCACTTTTGAGCATTTGGCCGAACATTCGATCAAGTTTGATGCGGTAGCCGATCGAAGCCTGGACGGCGGCAAAAAGCTGATCGAACGTTCCGTTACGAAGGAGACGCTGGCCGACGGCGCGGTAACGGAAGCCAAACTGGCGGATGCGAGCGTAACGACCGGCAAGTTGGCCGCTAACGCTGTAAGCTGCGAGCATCTGGTGGACGGCGCTATTACCGGGGCAAAGCTGGCGAACGAAAGCATCCACGGCGGCAAGCTGGTAGCCGGGGCGATCCAAACGCGCAATCTCATGGATGGAGCGGTTAGCGGAGCGAAGCTGGCCCCGGGCAGCGTGGACGGCAGCAAGCTGGCGGCAAACGCCGTGAGCGGCGAGCATTTGGCGGACGGCGCCGTGAGCGGAGCGAAGCTGTCTGACGGCAGTGTCGATGCCGGCAAACTGGCAAGCGGGGCTGTGCAGAGTGAGCATCTCGCCGATCAAAGCGTAAGCGGAGCGAAGCTGGCGCCGGGCAGCGTGGGCGGAGACGTATTGGCGGCGGAGTCCGTAAGTTCAAGCCACCTGGCGCAAGCTTCGGTCAACGCGGAACACATTGTCCCGGGCTCGATTGCCGCCTGGCATATCGGCGCAGGCGAGATCGGAGCCGAGCATCTGCGCGCGAATTCGATTTATGCAGATTTGCTGCAGGACGGCTCTGTCACATCCGGCAAGCTGGCGGCCGGCAGCATCGATTACGAGCACGTCCGCGAGGGGACGATACGGGGCGAACATCTGGCAGACCGGACCGTCACCAGCTCCAAGCTGGCGCCGGGCTCCGTAACCGCCGAGCAGTTGGCGGACTGGAGCGTGGACGCGGCGAAGCTGGAGGACGAAAGCATAACATCGGTGAAAATCGCTCCTGGCGCCATTCATGGCGGACATTTGCAGTCCGGATCGATTCACGCGGTTCACTTGAGCGGTCGCTCGGTCGAAGAAGAGCACCTCGGTTTGTCCGCAGTGCGTCGCGAGCACATCGCCGATGAGGAAGTGATCACCCAAAAGCTGCACGATCAAGCCGTGACGGCGAACAAAATTGCCGAGGAGGCCGTTATAAGCAGCAAAATCGCACCTCTGGCCATCGAAGCTCGTCACCTTCAAGAAAATACGATTGATGGCGCCCATATTAAGCAGGGGTCGATCACTTTTGAGCATTTGGCCGAACATTCGATCAAGTTTGATGCGGTAGCCGACCGAAGCCTGGACGGCGGCAAAAAGCTGATCGAACGTTCCGTCACGAAGGAGACGCTGGCCGATAGTGCGGTAACGGAAGCCAAACTGGCGGATGCGAGCGTAACGTCCGGCAAGCTGGCCGCTAACGCTGTAAGCTGCGAGCATCTGGCGGACGGCGCTATTACCGGGGCAAAGCTGGCGAACGAAAGCATCCACGGCGGCAAGCTGGTAGCCGGGGCGATCCAAACGCGCAATCTCATGGATGGAGCGGTTAGCGGAGCGAAGCTGGCCCCGGGCAGCGTAGACGGCAGCAAGCTGGCGGCAAACGCCGTGAGCGGCGAGCATTTGGCGGACGGCGCCGTGAGCGGAGCGAAGCTGGCCTGGGGAAGCGTGGACGCAGGCAAGCTGGCAGGCGGGGCTGTGCAGAGTGAGCATCTCGCCGATCGCAGCGTAAGCGGAGCGAAGCTGGCTCCAGGCAGCGTGGACGGAGGCATATTGGCGACAGAGTCCGTAGGTTCAAGCCACCTAGCGCAAGCTTCGGTCAACGCAGAGCATATTGTTCCGGGCTCGATTGCCGCCTGGCATATCGGCGCGGGCGAGATCGGAGCCGAGCATTTGCGGGCAAATTCGATTTATCCGGATTTGCTGCAGGATGGCTCTATCACCTCCGGCAAGCTGGCGGCCGGCAGCATCGATTACGAGCACGTCCGCGAGGGGGCGATACGGGGCGAACATCTGGCAGACCGGACCGTCACCAGCTCCAAGCTGTCGCCGGGCTCCGTAACCGCCGAGCAGTTGGCGGACGGGAGCGTAGGTGCGGTGAAGCTTGAGGATGCGAGCGTCGTCTCGGCGAAAATCGCTCCGGGCGCTATCCATGGTGGACATTTGCAGTCCGGATCGATTCACGCGATCCATTTGAACGAGCGTTCGATTACAGAAATGCATCTCGGTTTGTCCGCAGTGCGTCGCGAGCACATCGCTGATGAGGAAGTGATCACCCAAAAGCTGCACGATCAGGCGGTGACGACGAGCAAAATCGCCGAAGAAGCCGTTACAAGCAGCAAAATCGCGCCTCTGGCCATCGATTCCGGCCATCTCCAGGAAAATGCGATCGGCGGTGCCCATATTAAGCGGGGGTCCATCACTTACGAGCATTTGGCTGAACATTCCATCAAGCTGGAGTCTATCGCCGACCGAAGCCTGGACGGCAGCAAGCTGATCGAACGTTCCGTCACGAAGGAGACGCTGGCCGACAGTGCGGTAACAGAAGCCAAACTGGCGGATGCGAGCGTAACGAACGGCAAGCTGGCCGCTAACGCTGTAAACTCCGAGCATCTGGCGGACGGCGCTATTACCGGGGCAAAGCTGGCGAACGAAAGCATCCACGGCGGCAAGCTGGTAGCCGGAGCGATCCAAACGCGCAATCTCATGGATGGAGCGGTTAGCGGAGCGAAGCTGGCCCCGGGCAGCGTGGACGGCAGCAAGCTGGCGGCCAACGCCGTGAGCGGCGAGCATTTGGCGGACGGCGCCGTGAGCGGAGCGAAGCTGGCCTGGGGAAGCGTAGACGCTGGCAAGCTGGCAGACGGCGCTGTGCAGAGTGAGCATCTCGCCGATCGCAGCGTAAGCGGAGCGAAACTGGCTCCAGGCAGTGTGGATGGAGACGTATTGGCGGCGGAAGCCGTGGGTTCAAGCCACCTTGCGGAAGCTTCGGTCAACGCAGGGCATATTGTTCCGGGCTCGATTGCCGCCTGGCATATCGGCGCAGGCGAGATCGGAGCCGAGCATCTGCGCGCGAATTCGATTTATGCAGATTTGCTGCAGGACGGCTCTATCACCTCCGGCAAGCTGGCGGCCGGCAGCATCGATCACGAGCACGTCCGCGAGGGGACGATACGGGGCGAACATCTGGCAGATCGGACCGTCACCACCTCCAAGCTGGCGCCGGGCTCCGTAACCGCCGAGCAGTTGGCGGACGGGAGCATCGACTCGGCGAAGCTTGAGGATGCGAGCGTCGTCTCGGCGAAAATCGCTCCGGGCGCCATCCATGGCGGACATTTGCAGTCCGGATCGATTCACGCGGTCCATTTGAACGAGCGCTCGGTTGCAGAAAGGCAGCTCGGTTTGTCCGCAGTGCATCGCGAGCACATCGCCGATGAGGAAGTGATCACCCAAAAGCTGCACGATCAGGCGGTGACGACGAGCAAAATCGCCGAGGAAGCCGTTACAAGCAGCAAAATCGCGCCCCTGACCATCGAATCCCGCCATCTCCAGGAAAATGTGATTGACGGCATCCATATTAAGCGGGGGTCCATCACTTTTGAGCATTTGGCTGAACATTGCATCAAGTTGGAGTCTAACACCGACCGAAGCCTGGACGGCTACAAGCTGAATGAACGGTCCGTCACAAAGGAGGCGCTGGCTGACGGCTCGGTGACGGAAGCGAAGCTGGCGGATGCCAGCGTGACGTCCGGCAAGCTGATAGCCGGGGCGATCCAAACGCGCAATCTCATGGATGGAGCGGTTAGCGGAGCGAAGCTGGCCTCGGGAAGCGTGGACGGCAGCAAGCTGGCGGCAAACGCTGTGAGCGGCGAGCATCTGGCGGACGGCGCCGTGAGCGGAGCGAAGCTGGCTCCAAGCAGCGTGGATGGAGACGTATTGGCGGCGAAAGCCGTAGGTTCAAGCCACCTTGCGGAAGCTTCGGTCAACGCAGGGCATATTGTCCCGGGCTCGATTGCCGCCTGGCATATCGGCGCAGGCGAGATCGGAGCCGAGCATTTGCGGGCAAATTCGATTTATACGGATTTGTTTCAGGACGGCTCCGTCACCTCCGGCAAGCTGGCGGTCGGCAGCATCGATTACGAGCACGTCCGCGAGGGGGCGATACGGGGCGAACATCTGGCAGACCGGACCGTTACCACCTCCAAGCTGGCGCCGGGTGCCGTAACCGCCGAGCAGTTGGCGGACGGGGGCGTCGACGCGGCAAAGCTTAGGGACGAAAGCGTAACTTCGGCGAAAATCGCTTCGGGCGCCATCCATGGCGGACATTTGCAGTCCGGATCGATTCACGGGGACCACTTGAGCAGGCGCTCGGTTGCAGAAGAGCAGCTCGGTTTGTCCGCAGTACGTCGCGAACACATCGCCGACGAGGAAGTGCTTACCCAAAAGCTGCACGATCAGGCGGTGACGACGAGCAAAATTGCCGAGGAAGCCGTTACTAGCAGCAAAATCGCGCCTCTGGCCATCGAATCCGGCCATCTCCAGGAAAATGCGATTGACGGCACCCATATTAAGCGGGGTTCCATCACTTTTGAGCATTTGGCTGATCATTGCATCAAGTTGGAATCGATCGCCGACCGAAGCCTGGCCGGCAGCAAGCTGACCGAACGTTCCGTTACGCAGGAGACGCTGGCCGACGGCGCGGTAACGGAAGCCAAACTGGCGGACGCCAGCGTCACGTCCGGCAAATTAGCCGCTAACGCCGTAAGCGGTGAGCATCTGGCGGATGGCAGCGTGGACGAACAAAAATTGTCCTTCCGCACGATGCGGATTCCGGCTTCAAAACCGTCTTCGATCCAGCAGTTCGGCCTCATGCCGTTCGAATTTAAAGTGCAGGACGAAATTGTCGAAGTGCAAATTTATTTCGACGAGCCGTTTGAAGATATGAATTACGTCCTGGTCGCCATGACCAATCATACGGCGTGCTATGCCGTACTCAAGCAAAAACAGGCGAATTCCGCCACTTTGTCGGTCGTCCGGACCCGGTTCTCGGCCGACGTATACGGCGTGATCAACTGGATGGCTGCAGGGACGAAGGCGTAATGGTATGCAAACGGGACCGTGCGGAAGCGCACGGTCCCGTTTGCTGTCTCCGCTCGTACCGAAGCATACGGCAGCAACCTATTTTTCCCTTCCCCCGTTATTCGTCCACGTCCGGAAAAGGGCCGCAGGAATATGATACAGGAAGAATTTTTGACGCTGCGAAGGAGATGAGCTTGCATGAAAGTGGCGATTATGGCCGGAGGGAAGGGGTTGCGTTTTTGGCCGCGAAGCGTTGAAACCAGGCCGAAGCAATTTCTGGCGCTGACCTCCCGCGAAAGCATGCTCCAGCAAACTTACCGCAGGTTTAATAAGTATTTGGATGCTGCGGATATATATATCGTTGCGCCCGGCTCGTACGAAGCGTTAATTCGCGAGCAGCTTCCCGACCTCGACCCGAGCCGCTTCATTGTGGAGCCCGATCAGCGGGATACGGGACCGTGCATCGCACTGACTTCGCGCTTCTTTTTGCGGCAAGGGCTGGACGATGTGCTCGTAACGGCACCTTCCGATCAATATATTCCCGACGACGAAGCGCTGATGAAAGCTTTGCAGGAAGCGGAACGCACCGCGCAAAACAACAAAACGATCGTCACATTGGGAATCGTGCCTACGCGGCCCGAGACCGGGTACGGATACATCCGGGCTGCAGCCGGAGCAGGGACAGGCCAAGCCAAGCGGGTATTGAAATTTGTGGAAAAGCCGGGCGAGCAGCGGGCGCGCGAATTAATAGCGGAGCCGGATACGTATTGGAACAGCGGCATATTCGTTTGGAAGCCGTCGACGATTCGCTATTATATGAATCTTTACCAGCGCGAGATGTGGAATAAGCTTTGGTTTTCGGGCGATTCCGCGGAAAGCGTGTATGCATCGCTGCCCAAAATATCCGTGGATTACGCCATTTTGGAAAAGGCGGAGAACGTATACATGGTCCCTGTCGATTTCGCATGGGACGACGTCGGTTCATGGACGTCTCTGGAGCGGGTTTTTCCGGCGGATGAGCAGGGAAACCTGTTTTTCGGCGAAGTGCATGCGCTTCGCACCGGCAGCTCCATCGTTTATGCGGAGGATCTCAAGGTGATCGCCATCGGAGTTGACGATCTGATCATCGTCCAGACGAAAAACGGCTTGTTAGTTTGCCGAAAATCGGAAGAACAGCACATAAAAACGGTTTTGGACTCCATGCATGCACCGCTTGGCAAACCCCGGGACACCCAATTTCCGTGACATCAGGTTAGTGGTCTATATGGGCGTTCTTATGCGCGCATACACTGGGAAAATACAAGTCCCAAGTTCAATCAGGTGGTGAATGTATGAACATCGCATTCGATATGTCCTTTACGCTGTCGAAGTCCGGCAATCGGACCGGCGCCCAGTTTGCCAAGCGGCTCGTCCGCGCGGTCGGAAAGGAAAGGCCGAACTGCCGCTGCCACTTTTTTTACCCGGATCGGGCGCCTGATGCTTTACCCCTGCAAATGCAGCTGGAACGGTTTTTATCCGAGCGCCAAATCGACATATACCAAATCCTCTGCCCTTACGATATGATCCATTCTCCCCTCAGCAAGGCATGGTTCGGAAAGACGAAAGTGGCCGTGCTTCTGCAAGATTTGTTTCCGAAAATTTTTTTCGATACGGCGCAGGTTTATGACGATATTCACGCCAGGCATGCGGCAGTGCTCGAATTTGTAAAAAATTGCGATCTGCTGATCGCCCATTCGGAGGCGTCGAAGGAGGAAACGATCCGCACGCTCGGAGCGGCACCGCAATCGGTGAAGGTAGTGCCCGGCAGCGCCGGCAAACAATTTCGGCATGTGCCGGTCGACCGGGCGGAGCTTGACAAATACGGCATCGTGAAAAAGTTTGTGGTCGCTATAGCCGACGTCCCCGATGAGCATCATCTTCCCGCTTTCGTTCAAGCGTTCGGCATCATGAATGCCGCGAACGACCGCTGCTTTCAGCTTGTGATGATCGGCAAAACGAGCGAAGCCGGGAAGGCCGCAATTCTCCATGCGGCGGCGGCGGTCGATACGTTGAGCGATATCGTATGGATTCGGCATTTGCGCGATTCTTCGCTGATGAAGCTCTATAACGGAGCGGAACTGTTCATATATCCGTCATTTTACGAGGGCAGCGGCATGCAGGTGTTGGACGCCATGGCATGCGGCACGCCGGTGCTGACCTTCGATCAGGCGGCAGGCAGCTCCGCATCCGGCGACGCCGCCTACCGGGTCCATCCGGGAAATTTCGCCGACCTGCAGCAGGCGCTGACCCGTTGCTTGTTGGATAAGGAATTGAGAAGCGGTTTGCGCAGCAAAGGCTACGACCGTACGGATCCTTACGACTGGCAGGGGACGGCGTCCAAGGTTCTGGACGCGTACCAATATGTGCTGCGCCGCAAACTGGCCATTTTCGCGCCGCTAGCGCCGCTGCAAACGGAAATTGCCGACTACGTGAACCTCATTTTACCCTCCTTGCATGAGCATTACGATTGCGATCTGTTTATCGATAAAGGGTACACGCCTTCATTGCCTCCCGAACTTGAGGGAACCGTGACGAATCATATTTTCCATCACCGCGATTTTCGGACAAAAGAGGGCCAGTACGATGAAGTCGTATTTCAGTTTGGCAATACTCCCTATCACGCTTATATGGTGCCGTATTTGCTGCAAACCGGGGGGATCGTCGTGCTTCACGATTTGCGAACGGACCGGCTCACCCGCGCATGGTCAGGCGGGGAAGGCGCTAAAAGAGCTTACGTTTTGGACGATTATTTGAAAAAAGCCAAAGTCGTTATCGTTCACAGCCGTTTTGCGAAATCGTATTTGAACCGCCATGGATACCGCAACGTCGGGCTGATCCGGCTGCCGCAAAAGCTGCCGGTCATGATTTCCTTGATCATGCACCGCGATTTTGTGTTTTCCAGCTTTGGCCCGGTGGATAAAGACAGGCATTTGGAGACTGCTCTCCGCTGCTTGAAGAAGCTTTACGCCGCCGGCAACAAAAATATCCGGTACGTCATTGTCGGCCGCGGAACGCCGGAATATTGGAACGAATTGAAGGCGCTGATCCGCAGGCTGGGGCTTACGGCAATCGTGGAGTTGAAGCCGGACACCGATAAGAGGGAGTATCAGACCCGGCTCAGCCATTCGGACGTATGCATCCAGTTGTCCGATACTGCCGATGGAGGAGCCTCGGGAGCGCTGCTTGACGTCATGTCTCACGGGAAAGCGGCGATTGTATCGAATCGCCACGCCCATGCCGAGCTGCCGAATGAAGCGGTATACAAAATCCGCCACGACGGCCGGCTGGAGGAGCGGCTGTACACCGCCATGCAGCGGCTTTACAAAAATAAGGAGCTGCGCAAGCAGATGCGGCAGCATTCGCGCAAGTACGTAGCGGAGAACCATCGTGTATCGATATATGCGGACAGATTCAAGGGAATTGTGGAGGACGGCTTGTACGACGAGGTGAAGGGCGCGTTTGAGGAGGGGCAGGGGAATGCCGGTCAGAACGTTCCTGCGGCCGAGGCCGACGGCCGTATACGCACGGTATACTTGCGGCCGAACCGGTATCGCCGTATTTTGCAGGACGGTATGCCCGCTGCGTATTTCTCGTTTAACTTAAGCGAGCTGCCCCAAGGCTGCACGATCCAAAAAGCGGTGATGCACATTCAAGCGGTTACGAAGCAGCTGCTCGTGTACCGGATTCGCTCGTCCTGGTCGGGCAAAAGCGCGTCGAACCCGTCTGTGCGCCAATATCCGTTTTACAAAAAAACGGCGTCGAACGCAACCAAGCTTCCCGCCGACAAACTGTTTGCGTTGGATTGCACGCAGCTGGCCCAAAGCTGGCGGGACGGCCCATCGAACAACCACGGCGTTTATGTGCCCAGGGTATCCGCCGCAAAAATGCCGCGACTCCAGGTGGTGATTCAGGAGCAAGGTTAGCGCCCATGCAACTGGCTCGAAAATGGGATAGAAAGAGGGAAAATGTGATGAAAAAGGTCAAAAAAGCAATTATCCCTGCCGCTGGCCTAGGTACCAGATTTCTTCCCGCAACGAAAGCGATGCCTAAGGAAATGCTGCCGATCGTGGATAAGCCGACCATTCAATACATTGTGGAGGAAGCGGTTCAATCGGGCATTGAAGATATTATCATCGTGACCGGACGCAGCAAAAGGTCGATTGAGGATCATTTCGATACGAACTACGAGCTGGAATACAATTTGCGGGAAAAGAACAAGCAGACTCTGCTCAAGATGGTGGATGATATTACGAATCTGGTGGACATTCATTACGTCCGGCAAAAGCAGGCGCTCGGTCTGGGCCATGCGATCTGGTGCGCCCGGAAATTTATCGGCCACGAGCCGTTCGCCGTGCTGCTCGGGGACATGATTATCGACAGCGATATTCCGTGTTTGCAGCAATTAATGCAAATATACGAAGAGCGGCAGGAATCCGTTATTGCGGTAGATACCGTCGAGTGGGCGGAAGTGAGCAAGTACGGCGTCGTCGACGGGGAGCTCGTAGGAGAGCGGCTGTACCTGGTGGACAATTTGGTGGAGAAGCCGGTTGTTAATCCGCCCTCCAATGCCGCTATTGTGGGCCGATACATTTTGGAGCCGGACATTTTCGACATTCTGGAGCACGTTCCGGTTGGCGTAGGCGGAGAAATTCAGCTAACGGACGCGCTGCAAACGCTGCTTCAGTTCCGCCCCTTGTACGCTTACAAGTTGACCGGCAAATTGTACGACGTTGGGGATAAGCTCGGTTTTTTGAAAGCGACGGTCGAGCTGGCCTGCAAGGATGAGATGCTGAAAGGGGAATTTCGGCAGTATTTGAAGCGGATCGTTCCGGGAGGGGAGTCGACGTGAACAAAGTTTTGATCACCGGCGCCGCCGGTTTTTTGGGATTCCATCTGGCCGAGCGGCTGCTGGCCCGGAACGTCCGGGTCGTCGGGCTGGATAACTTTTCTTCGGGCACCGCCGATCGTATTCGCGCGTTATCCGGTTCCGGCCGATTCGAATTTATAGAGCGGGACGCCACAGACGAGTCCGTGCTCGCGCTAGAGCCGCTGAAGGACGTTGCGGAAATTTATCATCTGGCTTCCCCGGCCTCTCCGAAATTTTACCAGGCCGATCCGTTCGCGACGATTGCCGTCAATACGATCGGCACGCAGCGGATGCTCGACCTGGCGCTGCGCAACAAAGCGAAGCTTGTGTACACCAGCACGAGCGAAGCTTACGGCGACCCGGACGTTCATCCCCAGGATGAAACCTACCGGGGCAATGTGAACACATGGGGGCCGCGGGCTTGCTACGATGAAGCGAAACGGCTGGGCGAAGTGTTTTGCTACGAATACGCCCGGCGCTGCGGCGTGAAAGTGAAGGTGGCCCGGATCTTCAACACTTACTCGGCAGGCTTGCGCAACGATGACGGCCGGGTTATTTCCAATTTTGTCACCCAGGCGTTGAAAGGACACGATATTACCGTGTACGGCGACGGTTCGCAGACACGGTCGTTCTGTTATGTCGACGATACGGTCAGGGCGCTGCAGCTGATGATGGATGCCGATCAGGCCGACGGGGAACTGATCAATATCGGAAACCCTGCGGAAATTACGATTCTGGAGCTGGCGAAGCTGGTCAAAAGCATGACTACATCCGCAAGCGCCATCGTGTTCCGCCCGCTGCCCAAGGACGATCCCAAGGTGAGGCGGCCGGTGATCGATAAAGCGAAGAGAATATTGGGCTGGGAACCCCGCATGGACTTGCGGCAGGGATTGGTCCGCACCATAGAGGAGTACCGGAAGCGGCTGTCAGAGTAACTTTCGTGGGGGGATCGGGAATGGAGGTAGTTTGCGTAGGTTCCGGGTATGTGGGGAGCGTGACCGGGACCGCTTTGGCCGTGCTGGGGCATAGGGTGACGATTATAGATACGGATTCGCGCAAAGTGAAGGCGATCAATGCCGGCGCCAGTCCGATCTATGAGCCCGGTCTGGCGGCGCTGATCTCGCGTATGGTGAACGCCGGCAGGCTGTCGGCTTCGCAGACGTTTGACGCCGTGCACGAGGCCGACGTTGTGTTTATCGCCGTAGGCACGCCTGCGGGCGAAGACGGGACGGCGGATTTGACCTACATCCGGGCGGCGGCACGGAGCGTCGGGGAGCATCTGGACGCCGCGAAATTTACGGTGATCGCGGGCAAATCGACGGTCCCGGCCGGCACGGCGGATCTGGTCGCTTCGATCATCGAAGAAGCGTCCGGTTTGGAAAACAACCGGCATTTTGCGGTTGTCAGCAATCCCGAGTTTTTACGGGAAGGCTATGCGCTTGAGGATGTGTTTTTTCCCGACCGAATCGTGGTCGGCGCCGCTTCGCACAGGGCGAAAAAGGTCATGAAATCGCTGTACGCGCCTTTGCTGGAACGGAGCTTCGAAGCGGAGCTGAAGGGGCTGGACGCAGTTGCGGATCGAGCCGGTGCGCCCGTTCCGGTCTATTTTGAAACCGATACAAAAAGCGCGGAGCTGATTAAATACGTATCAAACGCTTTTTTGGCCGTGAAGATCAGCTATATTAACGAAGTCGCCAGGCTGTGCGATACGTTGGGCGCGAACGTGCTGGATGTCGCCCACGGCATGGGGCTGGATTCGCGCATCGGACATAAATTTCTGCAAGCTTCCAGCGGCTGGAGCGGGAGCTGCTTTCCGAAAGATACGGCGGAAATTGTAGCCGCCGGCCGCAAGCTCGGCAGCGAGATGTCGATCATCAGGGCGGCTATAGACGCCAATACCGCCATGCACGACTACTGCATGGATAAAATCCGCAAACATGTCGGCTCCCTGGAAGGCAAAAATATCGGCATTCTGGGCTTGACCTTTAAGCCCAACACGGACGATGCGCGCCATACGCAAGCCGCATACATGATCGGCAAGCTGGCGGATCAGGGGGCGAACGTGGCGGTTCATGACCCGCAGGGAATGAAGATGTTCCGGGAAATGAACGCTCATCTGCCTGTCCGCTACTGCGGGCGGCCGGAAGAAACGGCGACAGACGCGGATGCGCTGGTGCTGCTGACGCACTGGGATGCGTACATGGCGCTGGATTGGCAGCAGATATACGGAACCATGAAGGGCACCCGGTACATTTTGGATACGCGAAACTTTTGGCGGGGTCTGAAGCTGGAGGGCAGGGGATTCGCATATGAGGGGCTGGGCACTTCAACGGATCGAAGAGGGGAAAGCGTATGGGAAGAATAAAGCCTGTATCCTATATACAACCGATGAGCAAAGGGCGATCTTCTCCGCAGCTCATTCGCTTTAACGATCAGTGCGAATACGTGGTCAAGTTCAAAAATAACCCGCAGGGCAATTGGGTAGTGGCTTACGAGTACCTTGTGAACAGTCTTGCTACACTCCTGCACTTGCCCGTTCCCGAATTCAAAATCGTGCGAATCCGCTCGAAATTTATTAAAGAATACAAGGAATTGAAGGGAAAAGAGTTCAAATCGGGCAACCAATTCGCCAGCAAATATATGAAAGATACGGTCTTATTCAGCGATTTGCCGAAGCTTTTGTCCAAAGATCAGGTCGTCAACCGGGATCAGGCGGCAGGCATGATCGTATTCGACCATTGGGTCAGCAATTCCGACCGCAACATAAAAAACTTGCTGTTTAAGCCGGAGGCGGGCCGTAAGGATAAATACACGTTTTGGATGATCGACCAAGCGAACTGCTTTAACATTACGACGACCAATCCGGAAAGGAAGTTTTTGCCTTTGAAAGTAAGAAATAAGGAAGTGTACCGGTGGTGCAATACGCTGGTGGATCACAAGAAGCAGCTGACCTCTTTCAGAGACCGGATTTTGGACATCAAAAACGAAAAAATTCACGAGCTTATTTATGCGATGCCTGAAGATTGGGATTTATCGGACAGGAAAAAGGAAGAGTTGTACAACCACATCAAATATGCCAAAAAAGCTTTGCCCAAAATCGTCGATAAGTATATCAAACGCTTTTTTTAGCGGAAACAGCGCCTTGAAGCCAAATATCCGGCATGCATCCTTTGCGGAGGAATGTGCACGCCGGATATTTGTCATTTGATGCCGGCAAGCGCCAATATGCGCTTTACGTCTTTAAGGCCGACCGTAATATCCGCCTTATGCTCGTGGGGATCGACGAACTCGGGCGGACGCTCTCCTTTTCCGATTACATAATAATGCCGGTGCTTCATCAAGCTGCTCAAAATCGGGTAGCAGTTGTGCACAAGGGTTGGAGCGAAAAATTCGATAACCTTCGTCCCCGGCTGGCTGAACAATATGTTCGTTAGTCCTGCGCCGTGCGGAGCGGCGATGACTTTGGCGGCAGCGAAAACTTCAATCTGCCTGGCAACAGGCAAATCCTCCAGTATCATTTTCTCGAATCCGAATCGCTCCAAATATCCGAAAATTTCATCCTCGTTAAGCAAATGGCGTCTGCCGGCCTTGGAGCGGCTTATAAAAATTTTTTCCGGCCCCTCGCCCGCCTGCAATTTGGTCTCGTCCATCAGCTCTTGCCGCAAATAGTCGCAAACCCATCTGGGCCGGATGCCGTTCGAAAAATGCGGGATAACGAGCTTCTTCGCCCGGAGGTGGAACTGATCGTGGCTTTCGATCACTTGCTCTTGCGGGATGCCGAGCATCGCTAATGTTTCATACTGGAAAGGCGCCAGCTTGTTTCCGTTGATGACGTATTTATCGGGTTTGATTCCGCATAAATCCAGCATGTGCAGGCGGGGCAGCACATCCAGCATCCAGTGATAGTACACTCCGCTGTCCGCGATGCTCAGCAGGGCTACCGTCTCCGAAGTTTTCTCCAGCGGGGGCAGGCGCTCCAACTGGAAGATGGAATGCTCCTGCGGCAGCTTTTGCTTTTCGCGGGAATGCTTCCACACCAATTTGCCGTCCGGAGTCAAAATATCCGGCTTGGCGCCGCAGATGCGCCCTTTGGGGATCATATCGACGATGCCGTTTCGCTGTTTGAACAGCGTGTCGGACGAGGAAAAACGAACTGTCCAGAAGACGGGGTCCTCCAGGCCGACAGGCTCCGTAAGTTCAACGGGATCGTTGAAATGCAGTTTTTTGATCAGTTCGCGCTTTTTGAGCTGAGCTGCGGCAATCCAGTCGGCGACAACTTCGTAATAGCCGTCGGGGACTTTCGTTTTTCCTCCCATGCGCGTGTCCTCCTAAATCCTTGGGATGTCGGCTTTTTGCAAAATCTGTTTTAAAGCTTCCAGATCGACCGTGATATCTTCATATAGCGCTTTTGTATAGCGGTGCTCCCGGGGCGGACGTTTGCCGGTACCGATCAAATAATAGTAATCGAGCTTCATATGGCTGCTGAGGCCGAGGTAATAGTCCCTGACATAGTTGGGGGAAAAGATTTCAATCAGCTTCGTGCCCGGATTGGCGAACACCAGATTGGCCAGGGAAGCGCCGTGCGGGGAAACGATTGCGCGCGCCGACTGAAAGGCGCGAATTTGTTCCGCAAACGGCATCGATTCCGGATGGATGCGGCGAAACCCGTATTTGTCAAGGAGCTTGACGACTTCTTTCTCATTCCGAACCCTGCGTCCGCCGGCATGGGCGCGGCTTACATAAATGCGTTCGTATTTGGGCGAAGGCGGCTTCTTGTTGCAGGGGGACAGCTGCTCTCTGAGAAAGCGGCTTGCCCATTGCGGATACACATGCTGGTAAGGCTTCCATCTGCTGAACTTTTCGGCGACAACGAGCCGCTTGGCTTTGATATGAAAATCTTTGCCGGCAACGATTACTTTGCTTTCGGGAATACCCAGGGCGGACAGCATTTCCTTGTAGGGGAACCGGCCCGGCGGGCTGATTACGTATTTATCGATGTGCAGTTTGCATTTACGTATCAAAGCGATGCGGGGCAGGACGTCGAACATCCAGTGAAAATAGTTTTCCGGGTAGCGGAAGGACAGCACGGCGACTGTCTTATTCGTATAGCGGGGAGGCGGAAGCGATGTTTTGCCGTCAAGTATATCTTTGAACGAAACATGCTTGATCATTTTGTTCTCGGGAGTCAGAACGACTCCCCGGTCCCCGTACAGTCTGCCGTTTTCGATGACGGCAACGGAAAGAGCGGGAAAGAGCGTATTCGCTTTCCAGATCGCTGCGCACCTTCGAAAGTACCAATGCAGTTTTTTTTCAACCGTCTTCGGCTGCGGGAACGGTACGGATTGATGAAAGTGAAAGGTGTGCAGTTGACTGCGCTGTCCGGCCCGGCCGTGAAGTTTGAACCAGTCGTGGAGCGAGATATGGTTGTTTTCCTTGGGAATGGCGAGATCGGGTGGCATATCTTTCAAACGTATCTACCCCGTTTATCGATCAGTTTTTTCATCTGTTCCTTCGTAGCCGCCTTCTGATACTGTTTCAGCAGCTCGATGTTCGCGTCATGGTTCGGATTCCCTTTTGTCCCTACATAAGGATGCCAGAGGTGGTACACGTCTTTGTCAAGCCTTTTATGTTTGCCGCATATGGCGTCCATCGATAAGCCGAAAGCAGTGTCTTCCGCGCCCCAGCCGACGAACCTTTGGTCGAATCCGCCGACCTTTTTGAAAGCTTCCCGGTACATAATGTTCATTTTTCCGGTCCAGCGCGAAAAGTCCTTGAACCGGTAATCCTTGATTTTCTCGTTTAAAGGCCAGTCGGCTTTGCTATCGTAAATTTTTTTGGAGTTAGACTCCGAGATGTTCAGCACATTGCGAAAGGGGACGACCCAGCCGTATTTTGGCAGCAGCTTGATCGATTTGGTGACGATCTTCGGATCGAAAATCGTATCGTTATCGACTATGACAATCACATTTCTTGTAGATTTTTTGAACGCCCTGTTTATGGCTTTGGATCGGTTGAAGAGCTCGCCGTTGTCTTTGCCGACGACGATTTCCGCCCCTGGCAGCGCATTTTTGTAAAATTTTTTCGACCATTTGAATGCAGCGTCTCTTGGGCCTTTGTCCGACTTGTAGGGGATAAGCACAGACACGTCTTCAAACATAGGATAACCTCCTTTAGATGACTGCTATTTACAGGTTATGCGAATGTTCCTGTGCGGGTTGGGGCGAATAGACCAGTCCAATCACATAGATTTTTGGCGGAAGCGGATGAAATTGGATGGCTGAAGGGGGATACGCCCAACACGGGCGCAGACAGGGATAAATATACTGGAGAAAGAGGCTGGAAAGGACGGTGGGCGCGCCTGAATATTTTGTTCAAGGGGTTCTTCTATACCGGGAGCGGGTATGCCGAAGGCAACCGGGCTTTGCTGCGTATTTTGCAAGGGTGCGGCTATCGCGTGCGGATTGCGCCGAGGGACAAGGAGTCCGAGAGGACGATCGCCCTGACGCCGGAAGAAATCGGCTACCTTTCTTCATTCGAACGGACGAAGCTGTCGTCCAACGATATTTTTCTGTTCCGCGGTTCCGGCGGTGCGCTTCATACGAATCCCGATTTTCGCGTAAATATCGCGCATACAACGTTCGAGACCGACAGGCTGCCTGCGGCATGGGTTCCGGTTTTAAACCGGTTTAACGAGGTTTGGGTGCAGTGCAGGTTCAATCTGGAGACGTTCGGCGCTTCCGGAGTGAAGGTTCCCATGCGGTTTATTCCATATTTTTTCAACGATTCCGCGTACGACCCGCAGGGGCCGAAGCTGGCGCTGCCTTTGTCCCGGTCGTACACCTTTTTGTCGGTGTTCGATTTGATCGAGCGCAAAGGATACGATGTGCTGCTGCGCGGTTATTTGAACGAATTTTCGGCGGCGGACGACGTCGCTCTGGTCATCAAGGTCAGAAACCGCGAAGGCACGGAGAAGCTGAAAAGCATCATACGCGCCCACCCCAAACCGGCGAAGGAACGCCCGGCCGTCCATATCATCGACAGGATGCTGCCGACGCCGGAACTGCACAGCCTGTACCGGGCTTGCAGCGCCTTCGTGCTGCCGACGCGCGGAGAAGGCTGGGGGAGGCCGTTTTTCGAAGCGATGCTGATGGAAATGCCTGTTATCGGTACGAATTGGAGCGGGCAGACGGAATATATGAACGAGGGGAACTCTTATCCGGTTCGCGTCAAGAAATTGGTGCCGGTGCGCTTGACCGATCATCCCGATCCCGCCAAGTACAGCGGGCATTATTGGGCGGAGCCGTCGACGAAAGATTTGCAGCGGAAAATGAGGCATGTGTTCGAGCATCGGCATGAAGCCAAAGCGCTCGGCCAAAAAGCCCGCCGCGAGCTTTTGAGCAAGTACAGCCTCCGGGAAGTAGCCGGGCAGGTAGCCAGGGAGATCGGCAAATTCGCGCAGTAAACCGGGAACTGCTTGCTCCTCGTGCGCCTGTGACGGATCGGCAATAAGGATGGTGTCCTGGTATGAACATTTTGCTGGAGGGAATCTTCTATAACGGACACGGCTTTGCGGAAGGAAACCGCATCTTGCTGCGGATTCTCGACCGGGCCGGTTTCCGGGTGCGGATTGCCGCCAGAGATTCCCATGAGAAGCACCTCGTCCTCGATCAAAAAGAGATGGAGTACATCTCTTCGTTTGAAACGAACACATTGACTTCCAACGACGTGTACATTTGCAATTTCGTAGGATCGGCCGTCCGCTACCATCCCGAGTTCCGCGTGAACATCGCCCGCACGACGTTTGAGACGGACCGGATTCCGGCCGGGTGGGTGCCGGAGCTGAACAAATTCGCGGAGGTGTGGGTGCAGAGCACGTTCAACGTCCGCACCTTCGCCGAATCCGGTGTCAAGGTGCCGCTCAGGCTGATCCCGAACTTTTTCGACATCGGGCAGTATGATCCGAAAGTGCCGAAGCTGCCCCTTCCTTTGGCAAAATCTTATTTGTTCCTGGCCGTCTTTGACCTGCAGCACCGCAAGGGCTACGACCTGCTGCTGAGCGCCTTTCTCAATGAGTTCTCACCTGCCGACGATGCGGCGCTGGTCCTGAAAATACGCAGCGGCGACGGCGTGTACAAATTGGAGAAGGTCATGCAGCAGCATCCCAAGCCGGTAGAAAAGCGTCCGGCCGTATATATCATCGACCAGATGCTGTCAACACAGGAACTGCTCGGGTTGTACCGGGCGTGCGACGCTTTCGTGCTGCCCACGCGGGGCGAAGGCTGGGGCAGGCCGTTTTTCGAAGCGATGCTGATGGAAATGCCGGTGATCGGGACGAATTGGAGCGGGCAGACGGATTTTATGGACCACAGCAATTCGTACCTGATCCGGGTCGATCGTCTGCAGAGCATACAGGGCAACGAGTTCCGGCTGTTCAACGGCCATCGCTGGGCGGAGCCTTCCGTCGCCGATTTGCAAGCCAAAATGAGACATGTATTCGAGCACCGGCAGGAGGCCAAAGCGGTGGGCTGCAAAGCCCGCGAACATCTGCTGCGAAGCTACGATATGGACCGGATCGCGAAGAAAGTGGCGGAGGAGATTCGGAAGTACCAGTGAACGGATTTGAAGGAAGGTGGACGTAAGTGAACATCTTGCTGGACGGGAAATTTTACAACGGGCACGGGTTGGCCGAAGGAAACCGCATGCTGCTGCGTATTCTTGACAAAGCCGGGTACCGCATTCGCATACTCGCCAGAGACAGCGCCGAGAAGCACAAAGTGCTGGCTGCGGAGGAGGTAGGCTACATCTCTGCTTTTGAGAATACGAAGCTGACTTCGAACGACATTTATATATATAACTGGGTCGGCTCGAGTGTGCGCTACAATCCCGACTTCCGCGTCAACATCGCCCGCACGACGTTTGAAGCCGACCGCATCCCGCACGTTTGGACTGCGGAGCTCAACAAATTCAACGAAGTGTGGGTACAGAGCTCCTTCAACAAGCGCACCTTCGCTTCTTCCGGCGTCACGGTTCCGCTGCGCCAGATCCCCAACTTTTTCGACATGAACCGGTTTTCGCCCAAAGGCCCCCGGCTGGCCGGCGTTTTGCCGAAATCTTATTTATTTTTATCCGTATTCGATTTGAAAAAGCGCAAAGGCTACGACGTGCTGCTGCAGGCGTACCTGAACGAATTTTCCAGAGGGGAGCGCGTGGCGCTTGTCTTAAAAATTCGGGACGGCAGCAAAAGCGGAGCGATTGAACAGATCATCGCCCGCCATCCGAAACATCAGCGGCTGCGCCCTCCCGTTTACATCATCGATCAAATGCTGGGGACGGAGGAAATGCTCGCCTTGTACCGCAGCTGCAGCGCCTTTGTGCTGCCTACGCGGGGCGAGGGCTGGGGCAGACCGTTCTTTGAGGCGATGCTGATGGAGATGCCCGCGATCGGCACGAACTGGAGCGGTCATACCGAGTTTATGAACGCGGATAATTCCTTCCTCGTTCGCGTGAAGCGGATGGCCCGCATCGTGAACGAAGACGTCAACTTCAACGGGCACAGCTGGGCGGAACCGTCAGTGAAGGATCTGCAAAACAAAATGAGGCACGTGTTCGAGCATCAGGAGGAAGCCAAAGCTGTCGGGAAAAAGGCGCGTAAAGACTTGCTGGCCAAATACGGCATGCGCGGGGTCGCGAAAAAAGTCGTAAAGGAGATCGAGAAATACCGCTCGATGCCGGCCGTGAAGGCGGGAGGCGGATGAGCGCCAACATTTTGCTCGACGGCATTTTCTACAACGGGCATGGGCTTGCCGAAGGAAACCGGATGCTGCTGCGCATTTTGGACAGGGCGGGATTTCGCGTGAAAATTGCCGCTCGGGACCAAAGCGAGAAATATTCGGTTCTGCCTGCGAAAGACATCGGGTATATCGCTTCCTTCGAGACGACCCGGCTGCCGACGAACGACGTGTATTTGTACAACTGGGTGGGCTCGCATCTTCGGTTCAGACCCGATTATCGCATAAATATCGCCCGCACGACGTTCGAGACCGACCGCATTCCGCAAAAATGGGTGCCTGAACTGAACAAGTTTGATGAGGTTTGGGTGCAAAGCACGTTCAATCAAAAAACGTTCGCCTCCTCCGGGGTGAAGGCTCCGCTGCGGCTGATTCCGAATTTTTTCGATTTCAGCCAATTTTCCCCCGAAGGCGCCCCGCTGCCGCTTGCCGTACCGGAAAGTTTCAAATTTTTGTCTGTGTTCGATCTGAAAAAGCGCAAGGGCTACGATATTTTGTTAAACGCTTTTTTGAACGAATTCAGCGTACGGGACAATATCGCGCTGGTCATCAAGCTGCGGGAGACCGCACAGGCGGATGTCGTCGCCAGGTTCGTCGACGCCCACCCCAAACCGAAGCGCGAGCGGCCGTGCGTCTATGTCATCGACCATATGCTCGTTCCCGAGGAGATGGCCGCCTTGTACCGGATGTGCGACGCCTTCGTCCTGCCGACAAGGGGCGAGGGCTGGGGCAGGCCGTTCTTCGAAGCGATGCTGATGGAACTGCCGGTGATCGGAACTAATTGGAGCGGGCATACCGATTTTATGCATGCAAACAACGCTTATTTGGTTGATATCAAGGGGCTGACCCGTATCGCGAATAACGAAAATCCTTTGTTTAACGGGCACTGTTGGGCGGAACCGTCGCTCAAGGATTTGCAAAAGAAAATGCGGCTTGTTGCAGGCCGCCGGGCCGAAGCCAAGGAAATGGCCAAAGCGGCAAGGAAGGAGCTGCTGCAAACGTACGATGCGAAAGAAACGGCCCGCAAAGTCGTTCAGGCTATCGTAAGGTGCGCCGAGCAGCCGAAACGAGCACACCCATAAGGAGATGGTCATGCATATGACGAGCCCCGGACCTTTTTATACGATCGCTGTCTTTGGCCTCGGTTACGTCGGGTGCGTATCGGCGGCCTGTTTGGCCGGGATGGGCAACCGCGTCATCGGCGTAGACGTGAACCGCCATAAGGTCGAGCTGGTCGGTTCGGGCAAGCCGACGATCGTCGAAACCGGCATCGCCGCCCTGGTGGAGGAGCAGCACCGCGCAGGCAGGCTGACGGCTACAAGCGACATCCAAAGCGCGGTCCGGCAGGCCGATATTTGCCTCGTCTGCGTCGGCACGCCTTCCGACAAATACGGCTACCCGGATCTTTCCTACATTTGGCATGTAGCTGAGCAAATCAGCGATGCGATCCGGGCCCGGGAAGGGTTTCAAACGATCGTGATCCGCTCCACCGTGCCTCCCGGAACGTGCCGGGACATCGAACAGATCATCGCCCGGTCGGGCAAGCGGATCGATGCCGATTTTGCCGTCGTCAGTAATCCGGAATTTTTGCGCGAAGGGACCAGCATCGACGATTATTTTCACCCGCCGTATACGCTGATCGGCACGAAACACGAACGGGCGCTGCAGATGTTGCGGCATATTTACGCTCCTATACAGGCGGAAGTACTGGAAACCGACCGCGAAGTCGCGGAGATGATCAAATACGTCAACAACTCGTTTCACGCGTTGAAAGTCGTTTTTGCCGGGGAGGTCGGCGCGCTCTGTCAATCGATGGGGGTAGACCCGCACAAGCTGATGAACCTGTTCTGCCAGGACCGCCAACTGAACATTTCACCGGCGTATTTGAAGCCGGGCTTTGCCTACGGGGGCTCCTGCCTGCCAAAGGATCTCAAGGCGCTCAACGCGATGGCCCGGGCGAGGAACGTGGAGCTGGCGGTGCTGTCCGCGGTCGAACGCAGCAATTCGCTGCTGATTGAGCGGGCTCTGGAGATGATTTTGGCGGAGGGCAAGGTCCGCATCGGCGTGCTCGGTCTGGCTTTCAAGCCGGGAACCGACGATTTGCGGGAAAGTCCGGTCGTCAAGCTGCTGGAACAGTTAATCGGCAAAGGCTATGAGATCAAAATATACGATGACAATGTGCTCGCTTCCCAACTGATCGGCGCGAACAAGCAGTATATGGAAGCTACCGTGCCCCATCTGGCGGCTCTGCTGGCTTCCGATCTGAACAGCGTCGGCGAGTTCGCCGACCTTATCGTCGTCACGCAAAAAAGCAAGGAGTATGCCGCTTTCGCTGCGGGATTTTTGCGCACAAAGCCGGTCATCGATCTGGTGCGCTTTACCGACGAACTGCCTGAGGACGGCCACTATAAAGGGCTCCTTTGGTAACTGGTCATTCGCCAATTTCCAGCCAGGCTGGGTTAACGCGGATGAATCTGCAAATAGGTATTCATAGTATGGAAGCAGACGAATGCAATCAGGTGGTCATACGAGAAAGGAGTCGGGAACGGCATGAAGAAACCGTCAGCCCTCCGCATAACTACGAAAGCTCTGAAGTCTTCCCGGAAACTGCCGGCAGCAGGCGGACAAAAGCTCAAGCCCGCAAAGCGCAAGGTCAATGCCGGCATAGGGAAAAAGCGGCCTGCCCGCTCCGGGCAAGCGGCGGGCGCTGCAAAAAGGCGGAAAGCGCATCGGCGTTCTGCCGCAGCAGGCCTTGCGCTTCGCAAGCCGGGAACCCGCATCAGGAACAGGGAAGCTTTGATCCCGCTCCTCCCGCCGCCGGAGGCGGAAGGAGCGCACGCCGAATCCGTTCCGGATCCGCCGGACCTGCAGGCCGGGGTGAATTTGATCGGCTTTATCCGCACGGAGATCGGTGTGGGGGAAGCGTGCCGTTCTATGGCCGAGACGTTGGAAATCGCAGGAGTGCCTTTCGGAATTATGAATTATAAGGATCCGGGAGCCGGGGCGGCAAGAAATAAAGATACGCGCTGGATTCATAAGGAGAGGGAAGATACTCCGTACAGGATCAACCTTTTCCATATGAATGCGGACAGCTTGAAGCAGGCTTATGATCGCCCGATTCGCCCGTTAAACCGCGACGTGTTCCGCAACCGGTTCAACATCGGCTATTGGGCATGGGAACTGCCGGAATTCCCCGACAAATGGCTCGACAGCTTCAAGCTGGTCGACGAGGTATGGGTGCCGTCCCGATTCGTCGAAGATGCCCTGCGGCCAAAATCTCCGGTGCCTGTCGTTAAAATTCCTCATGCTGTGTTCGTGAAGCATGCGGACGCTTACGACCGGAGTTTCTTCGGGCTGCCGGAGAAACCGTTTCTGTTCTTGACGATGTACGACACCCACAGCACGAAGGAGCGGAAAAATCCGCTGGCTGTCATCCGAGCATTCAAGAAGGCGTTCCCGGAAGGCAGCTCGAACGCCGCTCTGGTAATCAAAATCAACAATTCCAAAACGAATCCGGAAGATGTTCAGGCGATCAGGCAGCAGGTCGAAGGCTATTCCAACATCCATATCATCGACCGTATTTTGAGCCGCGATCAAGTGAACGCATTGCTCCAATCCGCGGATTGCCTGGTCTCCCTTCACCGTTCCGAAGGTTTCGGACTTGTGCTGGCCGAAGCGATGTATTTGGGCAAACCCGTCATCGGCACCAACTGGTCGGGAAATACCGATTTTATGAACAAGGATAATTCGTGTCCGGTAAATTACAAACTGGTTCAGGTAGGACAGGATGCGGGCCCGTATCAAGCGGATCAGCTTTGGGCGGAGCCGGATATCGAGCATGCCGCGTATTACATGCGCAAACTGGCCGCATATCCGTCCTGGGGCAAGTCGCTTGGCGTCAGCGCCATGCAGACGATCCGCGAGGAATACTCGCCGGAGGCGGTCGGGCGGCAAGTTATGCAAAGGCTGACCGATCTCGAATTGTTATAAAATTTAGATCGTACGGGAGGAAGCGGACATGGAGCAGCGGTCAAAGCGAGCAGGGGGCAAGCCGAACGCGGCATCCCGCCATGCGGCTGCGCCTGCGCCTGCTTCCGATAACGCATTTCCGAAAGTATCCGTCATCATACCGGCGATGAACGAGCAAAAAACGATCGCCGCCGTCATCGCCCAGGCACAGCGGGTCCATCCTGCGACAGAGGTCATTGTCATCGTAAACGGCTCTGCGGACGAGACCGAACAAATCGCCCGCAGCACGGGCGCAAGGGTATTCGTATTCGGCGAGCCGTTAGGCCATGACGTGGGGCGCGGGATTGGCGCGATGCACGCGCAAGGAGAAGTTTTGCTGTTTATTGATTCCGATATGGTCATACCTTTCGCAGAGCTGGAACCGTTTGTCAGCGCCGTGGAAAGAGGCGTCGATGTGGCGTTGAACAAGTACTCGGGGCCTACGCTTACGAAGCGGGTTCACCCTGTCGTGTTGGCTAAGCACACCTTGAATCTTGCGCTGTCCCGCCCGGATCTTCGAGGAGCTTCGATGACGGCGGTTCCCCATGCGATCAGCAGAAGAGCTCTGGAGCTGATTGGAGTCAGGAGCCTGGCGGTGCCTCCGCTGGCCCAGACGATTGCGGCCCGCAGAGGACTTACCCTGCAGACGGTGCATAAAGTCGATGTCGGCCGTCTGAATCCTAAGAAAAGGAAGTCGTTCCGGGTAGATCCGCTGCAGGATCTTATCGTAGGAGATCACCTGGAAGCTATCGAATGGCTGCTCGCGGAGGCTGGGGAGCGGGGCCAACAGACGGATTTGTCCCGGGATCGATCTTTTGTGGGGTGAAACTATGAAGCGCACAGCCGACGGCCGGCCATCAGGCAAAAAACAGCCGGTCAAACAGGAAGCCGGCAGCAGCAAGCGGCGGGTCATCCGCCCGTCTTCACCGGCATTCCTGCAAAAGTTCCAGCGGTCCGGGAGCAGATATGCCGCCGATCATCCGCTGCCGAAAGGCGCGCCGCCAAACGCATTTATCAATTCGCTCTGGTATTCGTGCTACATTCACGAAGGACAACAAATACAGGCTCCGCAATATGCCCCATGCATGAAGGCGTTCCTCAGGGGGTACTGTCTGGGCGCGGGCATGAAGAAGCCGGACTGGGTGCTCATGCCGACCTTGAAAAGCGTCGCAGCAGTCATTACGGTGCGCAATGAAGGAGCGACGGTATCGAAAGTGCTTGCGGAGCTGAGCCGGCTGCCGCTGAAAGAAATCATTGCCGTCGTCAACGGATCGGCGGACAACAGCTTTTCCGAAGCCAGAAAATGCCCGTCCGCCACGATCGTCCATATCCCGGAAGCGTTGGGGTATGACGTAGGCCGCTCGATCGGGGCTAAGCTATCGACCGCGGATATGGTGCTGTTCCTTGACGGCGATATCCCCATTCAGGCGGAACGGCTGATACCATTCATTCTCGCTGTAGAGCGGGGAGCCGATGTGGCGCTTAACGACGTGACTCCGTTCATCGGTTCTTTCGCGGGCAGGGATAGCGTGACGATGATGAAAGAGTTTTTGAACATCGTCCAGGACAGGCGCGATTTGAACGCGAACTCGATGACGGCGGTTCCTCACATGCTCTCGCGCAAAGCGATCGAACGCATCGGGACGGGCAACCTGGCCGTTCCGCCCAAAGCCCAGTCGCTCGCCATCCGGCACGGTCTCTCCGTTTGCGCTCCCGCGAGCGTCGATGTCTTTAAAGCGAACAAAGCGACCGGGTTCAACAAAGGGGCGGCGAATCCGGTTTCCAAGCTGATTCTCGGCGATCATCTGGAGGCTTTGCACATGTTAATGGAGAAAAGCGGCAGCCGGCTCCGCTACGAGGACGATATAAGGCAGCGGTCCGCATTTGCGGAGGGAACGACATGAGCATGACGAGCATTATCATCCCCACCTACAATGCCCAAAAACTGCTTGGGGACTGCATCGCATCCATCCGACAGCATACGGATACCCCCTACGAAATTATCGTAGTCGATAACGGATCGACAGACGGAACGATTCCGTTCTTGCTCAAGGAAGCCGTTCCTTTCATCTCGTTCCATGAAAATAAAGGCTTCCCGATTGCCTGCAATGCAGGACTTAGGCTTGCGAAGGGCAGCGAGCTGCTGCTGCTCAACAATGACGTGCTGCTGACTCCGGGCTGGCTCCGCAATATGCTGGATTGTCTGTACCATCGGGAGGATGTGGGGCTCG
Organism: Paenibacillus sp. sgz302191; assembly: GCF_057749925.1. NCBI lineage: Bacteria > Bacillati > Bacillota > Bacilli > Caryophanales > Paenibacillaceae > Paenibacillus > Paenibacillus sp. sgz302191. Next base: position 514,056 of record NZ_JBYLHY010000002.1, on the reverse strand, counting down.
TCGGGCCGATGACCAATTATGCCAGCGGCCGGCAGATGATGGGCGATTCGTACACAACTTTGGAAGAAATGACGCAGACATACAACGTCGGCAAAAAAGGAACGTATACGGAGGTCATGCGGCTGATCGGCTTCTGCCTTTTGTTCCGGCGCTCGGTGTCGGACGCAGTCGGTCTGCTCGATGAGCGGTTCAGTCCGGGCCATTACGAGGACGACGACTTTTGTTACCGCGCGAGGCAGGCAGGCTACCGGCTAATGATCGCGGAGGATACGTTCGTGTTTCATTACGGCAGCGCCAGCTTCAATAAAAAAGGCAAGGAGCGGTTTCAAAAGATCGTGGACCGTTCGCGGCAGCTTTTTTTGGAAAAATGGGGAGTCGATCCGGCCGCTTTCATATGATGGAAAGGATGCAAGGCCGATGCCATTTTCACGAGGAGGATTGCGCATGAGTACGACCAGGATAGCGGGAGCCGAAGGAACGAACGCGCCATGAAACGGATTGCGCTGCTGGGCGCTAACGGACAATTGGGAACCGACATCAGCCGCGTATTTGCCGGCAATCCGGCGTACGAGATCGTCCCGGTCACCCGCAAGGAGTTGAATCTGGAAAACACGGAAACGATTATCCCGTATCTGGAAAAGCTGGCGCCCCTCGATGCCGTGATCAACTGCACGGCTTTTACCAACACGGAGGCGTGCGAAAAGGACCCGCTGAAGGCGCTGGTCGTCAATTCGATCGCGCTGCACCGGATTGCCGTGTTTTGCAAGCAGGCGGATGCCGCCTTGTTTCACTTTAGCACGGATTACGTCTTTGACGGCATGAAGGAAACGCCTTATGCGGAAGACGACACGACGTATCCGCTCAATGTGTACGGCAGCACGAAGGCGGCGGGGGAAAAAGTGGTTGCCGCCTATATGGACCGCTATTTTATTTTTCGCGTGTCCTCCTTGTTCGGCGCTGCGGGTTCGAGCGGTAAGGGCGGCAATTTTGTCGAAACGATGATCCGTCAAGTCCGGCAGGGCAAGCCGGTTTCCGTCGTTGACGATATCGTCATGTCGCCGACGCATACGATGGACGTGGCCAAGGCGGTCTACGCGTTTTTCGAGCGCGATGTGAGCGAATACGGCATTTATCACTGCTCCTCGGAAGGGGCTTGCAGCTGGTATGAGTTTGCCGTCACTGCGTTCGGCTTGTATGGCATCGATTTTGAAGCGAAGCCGATTCCGTCCGGCCTCTACGAAAGCACATGCAAAAGGCCTGCCTACAGTGTGCTGGATTCCGCGAAACTGGGCCGTTACTACCGGATGCCGCACTGGAAAAGCGCGCTGGAGCAGTATTTGCTGCTGAAAGGGCATGTGGCGGAAAGCGGCGGACAGCCATGAAGACCGCAAAAACGCCGCCGGGCGGCGGTGCACAGCCGAAGGCCGCTGCGACCGGCCCGGATAGCGGCTGGGAAGCCGGGAACCGGGCCGGTTACCGGCAGGGCTGGGAGCACGGATTCCATATGGGCCGCTGCCAGCGGATCATCCGGGATTTTCCCCGGGAAGAGGGCATTCTTTGGGATTTGAAGATTATGTATGTCAAAGCCTCCGGCCCCCCTTATGCCGCGATGGACGAAGGCATTGCGGACGGCCTGCGCAAGCTGGTGCGCGAGACGATCGCCGTAGGCCCTCGCGACAACGTCGTTTCCATCGCCAAGGCGACCGGGCCCGATCTCGTCCTTGTGCTGGACACCGCCGGCAAATCGCTGGCGATCGACAAGGTGAAGGCTATCCGCTCGGCGGGGATACGGACGGCGGTATGGCTGCCTGACGATCCTTACCATACGGATCTGACGATGCTGCTCGCGCCTCATTACGACTACGTTTTCACGCTGGAGAGCAGCTGTGTCGACGTATACCGGTCGCTTGGATGCAAGCATGTGCATTATTTGCCGTTCGGCATTAACCCGGACGCGGTCAATCCGGCCTTTGTGCCCGCCTCGTACCGCAAAGACATTTGCTTCATCGGCTCCGCTTTCTGGAACCGGGTCGCGTTCATGGACGAAATGGCGGGTTACCTCGCCAATAAAAATGTTTGGATCAACGGACTTTGGTGGAACCGGATGAAATCCTACCGCAAGCTCGCCTCCAAAATCCACAACGTCTGGCTCACTCCGGAGGAAACCGCGAAATATTACGCGGCTTCGAAAATCGTCATCAATCTGCACCGCTCGATCGACGACAAGTCTCATAACTGCAACAGCAGGCGCATTCCCGCCTATTCGCCCAATCCCCGGGTGATGAGCATTGCGGCATGCGGCACGCTGCAGCTTACGGATATGCGCCGAGAGCTGGCAAGTTTGTATACGCCGGGCCAAGAGCTGGATACTTTCGATTCTCCCGGCGGGCTGATCGAGAAGATCGAATACTATTTGAGCCATGAAGAGGAGCGGCAGCGCATCGCGCTAAACGGATTGTCCCGAACGCTGCGGGAGCACACGTACCGGAGGCGGCTGCAGCAGCTTTTAACGATAACGAACGGGGACTCCGCGAAATGAGGAAGGTGAGGAATGCGATGAAAACGAAACAAACTGACAGGCCCAAGCGGAAAAAGCCGCTGGCCCGGGCAGGGAAGACGGCCGCGGCCGGGACCATCGCCAAGGAGGGCAACCCGCGCGGGCGCGGTTCGAACCGGCAGGGGCCGAGCGGGCACAGCCGCCTCCATGGAACTTACCGGCAAGGCTTCGACCACGGATACGACAGGGGGTATGCCGAAGGATTCGGCAAAGGCTTTAAGGCGGGCCAGGACTTTGCCGATCCGGCTCCGCCCGCGCCGGGAGATGCACTGGGGGGTGCACCGGGAGATGCGCCTGTGAATGCACCCGGGATTGAACCTGCCTTTTAGCGCAAGTCCCACTTCATGAGCAGTCCCGCATGCGTCAGGCCGCCGCCAAAGCCGTACAGCAGCAGCGTATCGCCGGCTTTCACCTTGCCTTCCTTGACGCCGAGATCGAGTGCCAGCGGAATGGAAGCCGCGGAAGTGTTGCCGTAGTATACGAGGCTGTACAGCGCTTTTTCGAACGGAATGCCGCTCTTGTCGCAGATCGACTCGATAATGCGGAGATTGGCGCTGTGCGGGACGAACCAATCGATGTCTTCCAAGCCGAGCCCGCTTTTCTCAAGCAGGGCGGCGATGCCTTGCGGCACCGTGGTCACGGCGAATTTGTACACCTCGCGCCCGTTCTGCACGAGCTTGCCGTCGCCGGCAAGCCGGATGCCGTGCAGCTCGGAGGCCAGCCCCGTGCGGTACACATGCTTGCCTCCGGTGCCGTCGGAACCGAGATGATGAGCGAGGAACGACGGCTGCTCATCGTCTTTTTCCACCAGCACGGCGCCTGCCCCGTCGCCGAATAAAATACAGGTGGAACGGTCGGTATAATCCGTTATTTTGGACAAGCTGTCGCCGCCGACGATGAGAATTTTCCGGTGGACACCCGCCGAGATCAGCCCGCTTGCCGTATGCAGCGCGTATGTAAATCCGGCGCAGGTGGCGTTCAGATCGTACGTGCCGGTCGCGGGAATGCCGAAATGCGCCTGAATCAGACACGAGGTCGAAGGGAACGGCAGATCTGGCGTATGCGTAGCGACGATGATCAACTCGACGTCGTCCAGCCGCGAGCCGTATCGGGAAGTCATGTCCTCGACGGCACGGATGCAAAGATGGCTCGTATATTGCTCGGCGGCCGCAATCCGGCGTTCCCGGATGCCGGTCCGCTGGACGATCCATTCGTCGTTCGTGTCGACCAGCGCTTCCAGGTCGGCGTTGCTCAGCACTTTATCCGGCACATAACTGCCGATTGCCGTAATTCGGGCATGCAATGAAGGGGCTGTGTGCATAACGTTCACTCTCCAATGGTAAAGTATATAGTATCAGATATTAGTACCAGGTGCTAATTTATAGTTTTACTCTAAATCAAGCTAGTCGAAAAGTCAATTGTTGTTTCCTTTAAGAACAATAAAAGACGATTCCTTATTCAAAAAAATGAATTAGAATCGTCTTTTAAACGAACTTTAAGTTTGAAATAAGATCATTTGGTGACCTGTAAGACTCACGGACACGCAAGTATAGCCTTCTTCGTTCGTCATATGAGGTATAGTTATCATCTCGGGCAGCAGCATGGCTTGTTTTACCGACTCGTCCAATTTGATCTGCACGGAGATGTCTTTTAATGTAACCACATCTTCGATGATCTGGGTATCTCCACGCAAGATGGGAACGGCATAGAGCAAATGCAGCACGTATTCAGTCCCATTGGATTGACGGGTCAGGTTTACTCTACCAGCGGAAGGCAGTTCGGTTTTCACTGTTGGTGCTGAGATAAACTGCTTAACACACGCAAGGAATAAGTCTCTATATAGCTGCACGCCGTGTTTCCGATACAACCTGAATAGAGGTTGAGCGATATAGATGATATTGCCGTGTTTAATAACGGCCGGATAATCCGCTTCTTCTTTGGCCGGAGCATGGAGATGCGAACAGAAATGCCCGTATCTACGGTTGAAATAAGGCCTGTAGGACTGGGCCAACAGTTCAGCTTTGTTCACCTGAACTTGATAACCCGATTCATAATTGAGAAAAGGGGATCTCACTAGTGAACCAGTTAGTTGATGAGTGACTAAGGTGTAATCCACATCCCACTCTGATTTCCCTTTAAATTCAACGCCTAGATCTAGCGCGAATTCAGGGCGGTCAGCCCAAAGTCCACTTTCTGCGCTCAAAATCACATTTCCGCCGCTAGCTATATAATCTTCAAGTTTGCACTGTAAGGTATCAGATACTCGAATGCAGTCGGGCAGTACGATAATTCGATAGACGGAGAAGTCCATCGAGTCATCAATGATATCGAACAAATAGTGGCCCTCTTCCAGCATCATATAAGCACCCATGTCACTTGTTCGGCTATCATCGGCATCCATGAGAGCATTGGCTGAAAGGATGGCAATCTCGGCTATGCTGGTCGTATCCATACACCATGGTTCTTTGGCCGCAATTCCATCGAAAGCTTCCCCAATAATCCGGTAGGTTTCTTCGTCCATTCGTCCGTCTGGGTGGAGCTGATCCCCGATACAAATTCTTGCGCCGAAAGCTAGCATTTGCTGGCATTCATACTTCAGAGCAGTCGGACTTTTGAATCCGCCGAATTCTCCCCACGATTTGTGGAATTTCCCTGTCATTCCAAGAAACTGGAAGTCTTGTTTGCGAATGTACCGAACCATGCTGGTGAAGTAATCATAACCCCATCCGCCTGTTGGCAGCGATTCGATGTCGTAATGTGAATAGTAAGGGTAGTATTGTTTTTCGCCCATTTTTTCCGTGCAGCAGTTATGATACAGTCTGGTTCCCGGGTTAAGGGACCAGATTAGTTCGGAGGTCTTCTGCAAGTAATTCAAGTACACTTGTTTGGCCAATTGCTTGCGGTGATCCGCGTTGTTTGCATCAAGACCCATTTCTTTGAGGTTAGCGCGGCAGTAAGAACATACGCAAGGATATTCTCCTACAATATCGTAAAAGATGCCGACTGGCTGGAATCTCTCCATAACTTCCTTCGTATAGTCCAGAAGATACTGTAAGTACGGTGTGTTCAGACACAGCATATGCCAACCGTCAAAGCCGGTCGAACGGGGGGCCTCTGGATCCGATTTCGGTGGACCGTAAGGGTCATCACCTTCGGGGGCGATCGCCACCCAATCAGGATGCTCGCGGGCAGAAAGTTCATTAAATCCAACCGTAATATATATTGGAGCTTCGATGTCATTTTTGGCGCAAGCATCTAGCATGCGCGGCAACATATTCGTTTCCAAATGAGGGTGTGGCTTCCCGACCTTCGTGTCAAAATAACTCCATCCATGATGGCACATCGCGAAGACGTTGATTGTATTTACTTGAGCACTTTGCAAAACAGAGATGAATTGTTCTTCATCGAAATTTCTGCCAACGCCGGTAATGTGCTCGGACGTATGGAAGTCCAGGTGGACTTGGCGGTAACGAATAGATCTAAATGACTTCATAGATTCACATTCTTTCTACGTGTATTGTTATTTCTTGTGAACCGTCAATCCGGATGGAAACTCACATTTAGAATAACAAAAGCGCTGTGAACTGTCTTTGAAGGAATGTGCGATATTTGTACAAAACTATCCTAATCTTTTTAATATCCCTTCCTTAATCGTTTGCGATATGCGGAGGGTGACTCGCCGTAATTTTGCGTAAATAATCGCGAGAAGTAATGTATGGAACCAAAACCAAGGTCTTCGGTGATATCGGTGATAGACAGATTGGTCTCACGCAGAATCTTTTTGGCTCTCTCCAGCTTGCATTTAATCGCATAAGAATGAGGGCTCATGCCTATTTCCTGGATAAATAACTTATGCAGATACGATGTGCTTATCCCTAGTTGTGAAGCCCATTGCTCAATAGAAATATTATGTTGAGGAAATTCCTTCATTTGCTTCATGATCGATTGCATTCTTCTGTCACTTTTAAGGATGGGATTCCGCCAGAGGTTCGCCAATTCTGAAACGAATTGCTCAAAAGCAGCCCTTCTGAAAAGCTTGGCATCTTCCTGTGTCTGCTCGATATTTTCAATGACATGCAGATATAATTCCATCCATCTCATCTGTTTGGGGGCGTGCATTTTGGTAGGAATCGTAGGCAAATCGTGAAATACGACGTTAGGTGAGCACTCGGAAGTATCACAGATCTGGTCTCCGAAATGAAACAAAGACATATCTCCCGCTCGGGGTCTCGTGTTGATCCAATCAAAGTAAATCGAAGCATGAACCATCGGATGCTGGTGATCTGAATGAAAAGAGTGGGGCAGGCCCGGCGGAATGTAAAATAGCTCTTCTCTGGTACAGGAATACATAGATGTTCCAATGGATATTGAACCCTTGCCTTCATAAATGTATACAAATGAATGCACGAACGATGTGCGCGGACCAATTCGCTCATTGGGACGAAACGGAAAATAATCGGCACGAAATATTTGCGGCACAATGTCCGAAAGTTGTATCGTTTTCACTTCTAGATTCATATATGCAGTGTCACCTCGATCACCTTAATATTTGTATAATACAATACTTTATGAATGAGATTTGCAGGATGAAAAAATAAAACATTTGTAAATTTATGCCATTGTCAAAAGAAGATAATCGATTTATACTTTGAACCAGAAGCATAGTAAACCTTCTGGTATCGATACCAGAAAACGCTTTATGTATTCAGATTTTAATTATTTGGGTATTTAACGCTGAAGTTGGTATCGATACCAGATTGTAATCTTACACGGGAAGGTGGTTAGCCTCTGCGGACGTTTTGCCTGTCATTCTGGAATCGATACCAGAAATAATTCTTAGACGAAATGTTTATGCTAATGGAAAACGTGAAATCAAGAGGGCGTCGTATGTGGTTGGGGAAAGCTGAAATGAGCCTTGGAGTTACAAATGTCTGATGTGATATCAAATTTCTCTAAATCGGAGGAACAAAACTATGAAATTTAAAGCATTGTATAGTGTGCCACTAGCTCTTAGTTTGATTCTTGTCGTTTCTGCCTGTGGTGACCAGAATAATACGAGTACTTCGACGCAAAAACCAACAACGACCGGTTCTAATCAAAATGAAAGCGCTTCTAACCAGAAGATTTCGTTAACGATGTGGTATTGGAACGGTGCGATATCCGATTCAACCATTGAAGCAGCGAAGAAAAAATTTCCGAATATTGATTTGCAAGCACAGAAACTTCCGTCCGGGGGTGACTATGCTACCAAGTTAAAAACAACCATCTCAGGTGGAGGAAGCGGGCCGGACATCGTAGCGATGGATAGCTGGATTTCTTCCATGCTGCCTTACAAAGAAAAATTCGTCAATCTATACGACCAAGGCGCTAAGGACATTCAGCCTCAGTATTTGGACTGGAAATGGAAAATGGCCGCGTCAGCAGATAACAAATATTTGATCGGCTTGCCGATCGACGTCGCTCCTGTAGTTATGTACTACCGCAAAGATTTGTTTGAGAAGGCGGGAGTGCCTAGCACGCCGGAAGCCATTAAGAGCCAAGTGAAGACATGGGGAGATTATTTCAGTCTTCAGCAGAAAGTGAAAGACGCAACTGGATCGCAATTGCTATCCATTGTGGATGTTTTCAGAAACATCATAGGCCAGAATAGCCAAGGTTATTTTACGGAAGATGGGAAATATATTGGTGATCAGGCCCATATCAAAGGTGCTTGGGATTTGGCTGTGAAAGCATACCAATCCGGCTTAACGTACCCGAATGTTAGTGATGCTGAGAAAAATGCTGCCATGAACAACAGCAAAGTTTCTTCTTTCATCGGGGCGTCTTGGGCCGTTGGTGATTTGATTGGCGCAGCTCCTGACACGAAAGGGAAATGGGAGATTGCCTACCCGCCTGGTGGCGTGGGCAATCAAGGTGGATCATTCTTCGGATTGTTGAAAACAACGAAAAATCCGAAAGAAGCTTATGAAGTGATTAAATTCCTTACAAGCCCTGACAATCTGGTTGCTGGATACAAGGAATTCGGTAACTATCCGTCTACGCCGGAAGTTTACACGAAGCCTGAAATGGTCAATAAAAATGAGTTCTTCGGAAATCAAGATTTGAGCCCGATATTCGCTGACGCGGCAAAAGATGTAAAAATCGCACTTGTCGATGCAAGAGACGATATGGTCGGTACTTCTTTGACCGATGAAATTGGATTAATTGACACGCAGAAGAAAGACCCGGAAAAAGCTTGGAAAGATGCGCAGGAGAAAATTAAAAGGCAGCTTTCACGCTAAACTGGATTTGGCAAGAAAATGAATGAAATAATGGATGCAGGTGAGGAAAGGGACTTCCTCGCCTTATCCAATTAGCGGAGGAATAGCATGGGAGGTCTTTTTAAAGAAATTTATAAGAGCAGAACACTGTATCTATTTATTTCTCCATTTTATCTTTTGTTCCTGATCTTTTCTGTATTTCCCATTTTGTTCTCGATGTACTTAGCCGTACATAAATGGGATGGAATCGGGGAAATGAAATATGTTGGATTCAAGAATTTTGATTACATGCTCCATGATCCGACTTTTTGGAAGGTGTTAGTCAACAATATCGCACTTTGGATATTGGGGAACGCCCCGCAGCTTCTATGTGCATTGGTCGTCGCCTATATCATCAATTTATCCATCGTAAGATTCAAAGGCTTTTATAGAATTGCTTATTTTCTTCCGAATGTAACGGCTATGGTGGCTGTTGTCATTATCTTTCAGTCTTTGTTCGGCAACGAATACGGGTTGATTAACTATTTGATGGAAAAAATCGGCTTTCATAAGATCGCGTGGTTAAATTCTGAATTTGGGGCCAGAGTCGTGATTGCCGCCATGATTTCATGGAGATATATGGGGTATAACGCAGTTATTTATTTATCGGGCTTGCAAAGAATTCCAAAAGATCTGTACGAAGCAGCAGAGCTGGATGGCGCTACATTATTTCAAACTTTCACCCAAATTACGATACCCATGCTCAGACCCATCATCTTGTTCTCAGTGATGATGTCGACCATCGGCGGGTTTCAAATTTTCACGGAACCTCAAGTATTAGCTGGAAATCAAGCACCATACCCAGGTACCGATACGATCGTTCTTTATATGTTCCGGGAAGGTTTTAATTATCAGAATTATGGTTATGCAGCTGCGGTATCTTGGGTGTTATTCATCATCATCGGCTTATTATCCGTCCTCAATTGGAAGTTTTTCAACAGATCGGATGATTGATAAAAAGGAGAATACAAGATGATTGTTGAAGTATTGACCAAAAAAGTAATCGTAAATAGTTTATTGTTGATCGGTGTCGCGATTTCCATATTTCCGTTTTACTGGCTTATTGTCATGTCTACGAATGAGACAAGTGCAATCTTTGCTTTTCCTCCGAAGTTAACGTTCGGAACTAATTTTATGAATAACTTTCATCATGTATTGGAGAAAAGCAATTTTATTCGTGCCTTCTTCAACACAGTTTCCATTGCCTTAATGAGCTGCACGCTTCAGCTATTTTTCAATTCATTGACGGGATTTGCGTTTGCCAAATTTAAGTTTCCAGGTTCTAAATTGCTCTTTTTTGCCATGATGGCTACGATGATGATTCCTGCGCAAATGCTGCTTGTCCCGCAATTCATCATCATTAAGGAGTTCGGGTGGTTGGGAAGTTATAAGGCCTTGATTATCCCGGGCATGGCAAGTGCATTCGGAATTTTCTGGATCAGGCAATATGCGCTTGCGATTCATGATGATTTGCTTGAGGCTGCGAGAATCGATGGCTGTAATAAATTTGGACAGTATTGGCATGTTGCTTTGCCGATTCTAAGACCTGCACTAGCCTTTCTCGCTATCACGACGTTTATGGGAGTTTGGGAAGATTACTTATGGCCATTGATCGTATTGACGGATACATCCAAATTCACATTGATGTTGGCCTTGCAGCAGTTAAAATCGGCTCATTCGGCAGACTATTCCATGGTCATGACTGGAGCTCTTATGGCTACCCTTCCATTGATTGTCTTCTTCCTTATTGTGAGCAGACAATTCATCGCTGGGATCACAGAGGGGGCAGTAAAAAGCTAAGATATACGTTGGAAGAGAACACGTTTTTCGGAAGGTAGGGTGACAAAGTTGGCTCCAAAGATTAAAGATGTCGCCAAACAAGCGGGCGTTTCCGTGACTACGGTTTCGCGGGTGCTTAATGGAGAGAAGTACGTAAAGGACGATCTAAAAGCTAAAGTGAAGAGAGCTATTGACGAGCTCGGGTACGCGCCTAGTCATATCGCAAGGAGTCTGGTACGGAAAAAGACGAACCTTATCGGTGTCATTGTCCCAGACCTCACGTCAAGCTTTTACTCGACTATTCTAAGCAGTATTGAAGAAACAGCAAGTCGGAATGATTACAATCTTTTGGTGTGTAACATTATTGAGGATACCGATAAGGAATTCAAATATTTGAAAGTATTTCATGAAATGCGCGTTGATGGCATTATCATTATGCATGAGAAATTGAATGATGAGATCCGGGCATTTTTGAATAAACTGGACATTCCGATTATTTTCTCAAGTGTAAGACCAACTGATCAAACGTTCCTTTCTGTGATCATTGATGATTACGCGGCAGCCTTCGATGCAACCCATTATTTGATAGAGCTTGGACATCAACGAATTGGCTTTATTGGCGGGGACATGAGAGATGTGACCTCCGGCCAAAATCGCTATATCGGGTACCGCGATGCTCTATCCGAGCGCAGCATCCCCATCGTAGATGAGCACATTCGGTTCGGCGATTATAAAATACAAAGCGGATACAATCTGATGAAAGAGATTCTGGCTTGCGGTACCCATCCATCCGCTGTATTTGCTGTGAGTGATGATATGGCTGTAGGGGCTATGAATTGCATTCATGATCATCAGTTGCAAGTTCCTGAAGACATTTCGGTCATAGGATTTGACGGAAGTCAGTTGACGGAGTTGGTTCGACCACAGTTATCCTCGATGGAGCAGCCTATTCAAGAAATGGGGAAAGTTACGGTGGAAACGCTGCTTGATTTGATTACAGGAGAAACGGAAACGCCAAAGGTAGATATCATTTTGAAACACAAGCTTGTTGTCCGCAATAGCTGTGGGCCTTATCGTGAAGACAAAAAGGCATAGAAAAACGTAGATATAGAGAAACGTAAACGCATAGATATTTATTTATCTGGATTGAGAGAGGGAGAGTATATTGAAAAAATTTGATGCGGTGGTCATCGGTGACGCCAATATCGATCTCGTTGTGGCAGGACTTACTCAAATTCCTCAGCCTGGGCAAGAGATTTTCGTTAATAATATGACGATGCATGTTGGCGGGGGAGCGGCTTTGTTCGCGATTTCACTCGCTAAGCTCGGGCTTGATGTAGCTTTTAACGGTGTTCTTGGAGATGATAGCTACGGCCATTATGTTCGAGACGAGTTCGGTCGATATGGTATCGATACCAGTTTGATAAGAACGAGTAAAACGAGTAATACCGGTATTACGATAGCGATTAATCCCGAGGCGGATCGGTCATTTATTACTTATGGGGGATCCAATATGGAGCTTCATATAAAGGATTTGGACCTGTCACAAATCGCTCAAGGGAAACATGTCCACGTAACCGGATATAGAGGAAGACGCAACCACGAAGAATTCATCGCGATGGCTAAACTACTTAAGGAGATGGGTATGACTCTTTCCTGTGATGTAGGCTGGGATGATTCCGGCGAGTGGTTTAAGGGTGTTTTCGATTTAATGACTTACTTTGATGTGTTTCTAATGAACGAAACGGAAGCTTTTCATTACACAGGCTTCGATGATATAGAAGAAAGTTTACGTTTTATGGCGAATTACTCCAATCATATTGTAGTTAAACTTGGTCCAAAAGGGGCCGCAGCCATGAAGGAGGGCCGGATAATCTATCACTCGGCTTTTCCTGCCGAGACTGTAGATACAACCGGCGCAGGGGATTCATTTAACGCTGGCTATATTTATGGATATTTGACGGGTCAACATGTAGAAACATGCTTGCAGTACGGAAATGTTTGCGGAGCACTATCTGTCGGCGCTCACGGCGGCAGCACGGGCACACCGGACAAGGATGGGCTTGATGCCTTTATCCTTCAATTCGGAAATCATATCAAAGAACGTATGGAGGCGTAATGATGAAATTGACCTTAATCGGAGGCGGCGGGGTTCGCGCCGTGTTATTTACCAAAAGCTTAACGTTAAAAGCAGAAGATGCCGGAATTACTAAGCTTGTTCTTCATGATACGGATGAGGAGCAGCTTGCTGTTATCTCCAAATTATGCCAAATCGTCATCGATCGTAGCGGAATCAACCTTCAATTGGAGACGACGACAGATAGCCGCGAAGCCATTAAGGGTGCCGACTACATTGTAACTACGGTACGTGTAGGTAAGGAATGGTCACGGTATGTAGATGAGCAGATCGCTCTAAAGCATGGCGTGATCGGTCAAGAAACGACGGGACCAGCCGGGTTCTCGATGGCGATTCGTACGATTCCAGTTCTCATGGAATATTGCGAGATTGCTAAAGAGCTTGCGCCGCAAGCCTGGATCTTTAATTTCTCGAACCCGTCTGGACTCGTAACGCAATCCTTGCGAAATGCGGGTTACGATCGGGTGATCGGAATCTGCGATTCGCCAAGCCATACGAAGCTGAGAATGGCGGAGCAGCTAGAGATCGATCCGAAGGAGCTTGAAGTTGAATTTTTCGGACTAAATCATTTGTCATGGATGACCAAAGTGATTTACCAAGGCAAGGACATTATGGCGGAGCTTAAGAATGATCCTGATTTTACAAGTCGGGTGGACGAATTCAAAATGTTCGACAGCGATTTGCTGAAATCACTTCCTTTTCTGCCGAATGAATATTTGTACTATTACTACCACCGCGAAAAGGCCTTCGCCAATATTGTCAAATCAGGCATGACGCGCGGCCAAATGATCGCTGAGAATAATAAGGAAATGCTGGGTATCTTACGTGAGATGGATATTGAAAGCAACCCGGATGAAGCCATTCAAACCTATCTGTACTATACGCAAAAAAGGGAAGCTTCTTACATGGCGATTGAAACTAATTCGGCGTCGAAGCCAGTGTTACCGACAGATCAGCTGGAATTGCCTAACTCCCTTGGATATGCAGGTGTCATGCTGGATTTCGTGGAGTCGCTGCAAACGGGTGTGACCCATAATATCGTCCTGTCCGTACCGAATGAAGGCAGTATCGAAGGGTTCGCGGACGATGACGTCGTTGAAATTTCTTGTGTTATTACGAAAGACGGAGCAAAGCCAGTTCACATCGGTTCCGTGCCAGAGGAAATGAGCCTGTTGATGAAAAATGTGAAACTGTTCGAACGGCTTACCGTTGAAGCTGTTAAACATAAGTCGCGTGATTTGGCTATCCAGGCACTCACGGTTCACCCGCTTGTTAATTCCTATTCCATTGCTAAGCTGCTTGTCGATGATTATTTGGAAGCCTATAAGGATATTCTGGGGGATTGGAAATAATGAACTTGCCTGATGCTGTCACGTCCTTGCTTGAAGAAGCGGAGATTAAGCTTGCTGGGCACCCGAAATTGCTTGCCATGTTCAAGAACTGCTACCCGAATACGCTTGAAACGACAACTAAAATCATGAACGATAATACCGCCTTTGTATTCACTGGGGATATCCCAGCGATGTGGTTAAGGGATTCCAGCGCGCAGGTAAGGCATTATATACCGCTTACGGTCGGAGATAAAGAACTGCAGGACATCGTTGCGGGCTTGATTCGCAGGCAAATCGCCTATATTCATATCGACCCTTATGCAAATGCGTTCAATGAGGAAGCGAACGATAACCGGTACGATCAGGATCTGACCGAGCTGAATCCGTGGATTTGGGAACGCAAATACGAAATTGATTCGCTCTGTTACCCGATCCAACTGTCTTATCTGTTTTGGAAGGCGACGGGACGGACGGATATGTTCGACGATTCCTTCCGGACAGCGGTTCATATCATTATCTCGCTATGGAAAACGGAACAAAGACACGCCGAACAATCTCCTTACCGGTTCGCCCGAGTAGCTTGTCCGCCAAGTGACACGCTGCGTAATAATCGGATGGGTATGCCCGTAAATTATACAGGGATGACTTGGTCTGGATTCCGGCCAAGCGACGATGCTTGTACGTTCGGCTATTTGATTCCAGCTAATATGTTTGCGGTCGTGGTACTCCGATACATCGAGGAAATTGCCCGGATCGTATGGGACGATCAGGAGTGTGTACAGCTTGCGGCGGAGCTTCGCGAAGAGATAGACTGTGGCATTCAAACCTACGGCACTTATCTTCATCCTAAGTACGGAAAGATCTATGCGTATGAAACAGACGGATTCGGCAATTACAACCTGATGGATGACGCCAATGTTCCCAGCTTGCTGTCGATTCCTTATTTGGGTTACACGACCTTTGAGGATCCAGTCTATCAGAATACGCGTAGATTTGTTCTAAGCAGTGACAATCCATACTTCTTTGAGGGGAAATATGCGAAGGGGATCGGAAGTCCGCATACACCGGCTGGCTACATTTGGCCGATCAGCCTGGCAATGCAGGCCCTTACCTCAGAGGATGAAACCGAAGTAAGTGAGCTTCTGGAGATGCTGCTGAGGACGGATGCGGATACGGGGTATATGCATGAAGGGTTTGATCCGAATTCCCCGACCGATTATACGCGTCCATGGTTCGCTTGGGCCAACAGCTTATTCGGTGAGTTGATCCACTGTCTGATGGTAAAAGGTTACTTTAATAAAGCCTTGACGAAGGAGAGAGTGGTCACATTGATTCACATCAATCGATATTGGGAAGACTTAAGCGTTTTGCAGGTGAACAGGGAGAATCCCCGAGCCCATTATATCCCTTATGCGGATGCGGGATCTGCGAAATCCGGTAAACGTGCGCGTTCCCCTTTTTATCAGACATTGAATGGAAGTTGGAAGTTCCAATATCATCGCAGTGTTAGGGATGTAGAAGAAGCTTTCTACGAGGAATCGGCGAATGTCAGCGCTTGGGACGAATTAATCGTTCCTTCTTGCTGGCAGGTGAATGGCTATGATCAGCTTCAATACACCAATATCAATTATCCTTTTCCTTGCGATCCTCCTTATGTACCGGATAACAACCCAGCTGGACTGTATGTGAGAGAGTTCAACCTTTCGGGTCACTGGGACAAAAAGGACAAATATATCGTCTTTGAAGGGGTTAATTCTTGCTTTTACCTATGGGTAAACGGCAAGTTTGCCGGTTACAGTCAAGGCAGCCGAGTACCTGCGGAATTCAACGTATCTTCCTTGCTCCGCGAAGGGAAAAACCGTATTGCCGTCATGGTGTTGAAATGGTGCGACGGTTCTTATCTGGAAGACCAAGATGCGTGGCGGTATTCCGGAATCTTCCGGGATGTATATTTACTTGCACGCGATTCTGTCCATGTTCGAGATGTGTTCAATAAACAAACGTTCGAAGACGGTTTCCGGAAGGTGACCCTGCTATCAGAACTGGAAACGACGGGTCAGGTTACGATCCGAGCCGAATTAAAAGATGCGGAAGGTAACATCGTGGGTACGGATGAAGCTGCTGTCGACGGAAAAGGCACGCTTCGTTTCGAGGTGACGGATCCGGTCTTATGGAATGCCGAGAAACCGAATCTGTACCAACTCTATGTTCATAGTGGCAACGAGGTGCTTCATTTTCCAGTCGGATTCAGGCAAATAACAATTACAGATGGTGTTTTCCAGATCAATGGACAGGCGGTCAAGCTAAAAGGCGTCAATCGCCACGATTCCCATCCTGAGCTCGGACAAACGATTCCGCTGAATCATATGATCAAAGATCTCGTTCTGATGAAGAAGCATAATATTAACACGATCCGCACTTCCCATTATCCGAATGATTCCCGATTTATGGATCTATGCGACGAGTACGGTTTCTATGTCATTGATGAAGCTGACTTGGAATGCCATGGCATGGGGACGGCCAGCGAGGAATGGAATGATACGAATATCCATCTGCTTTCTCAGAAACCTGAATGGAAAGCCTCGTTTCTAGATCGGGCTATTCGTATGGTGGAACGGGATAAGAATCATCCGTCGATCGTGATGTGGTCATTGGGCAACGAATCTGGTTACGATGTTAACCATATCGCGATGGCTGAATGGACCCAATCGCGTGATGCGTCCATACCGGTTCATTATGAAGGTGCTGCTTCAAATCAAGCTAATTCCGACGTGGAGAGTCTCGATATGGTAAGCCGAATGTATGCTTCCGTGCAAGAAATTGAAGCATATGCCCAGGACGAGAAACAGAAGAAGCCGCTGTTCCTGTGCGAATACAGCCATGCAATGGGCAATGGTCCAGGCGATTTGAAGGATTATTGGGATGCCATTTACAAATATCCGAAGCTCATGGGCGGCTGTGTGTGGGAGTGGTGCGATCACGGCATCAAAACCGTGTCGAAAGATGGTACGCCTTTCTTTGCTTATGGGGGCGATTTTGGAGATAAGCCTAACGACGGCAATTTCTGTATCGATGGTCTGGTTACGCCGGATAGGAAACCGCATACGGGGCTGCTGGAGCTCAAAAAGGTGATCGCACCCATTCGCATTGAAGCGCAGGATTTGCGAAAAGGTACGATCAAGGTAACGAACCTTTACGACTTCATCGATTTATCCCATTTGGGGCTTCATTGGAAGGTAGAAATGGACGGACAGATCGTCCAGCAGGGACAGCTTTCGTCTATTGATGCCGCACCGCATAGTCATCAAATGGTGACAATTCCTTATGATTTGCCGGAAACCTCAGCGGGAACCTATATGCTGACCTTATCCTGTTGGTTGAAGGAACAGACGAATTGGGCGGAAGCCGGTTACGAAATCACATTTGAACAGTTTGGATTGCCCGTGGAGCAGGTGAAAGAATCTGGTGATAGCTTACGGCAGATGTTCCCTCTTCAAACTTATCAGGAGGGAGATATCTTGACGATCGAAGGTTTTGATTTCTGCCATTCCTTTGATTTGTATAGCGGAACGATACAGAAGATGTCCAAGCAGGGAGTGAATATGCTCCAGGCTCCGGCTGGGCTTACAATTTGGCGCGCTCCAACGGATAATGACATGCATGTGAAGGAAAGATGGTTGAACGCAGGTTATGACCGAACGGCAATGAAGATCTACCGCTGTAATTGGACAAAAATAGACGAAACAACTGTTGAAATCCAGAGTGATTTCTCCCTAGGCAGTGATAGCCGGTTTACCGTCCTTCAAGGAGAAGCAATATGGAGAGTAGATGGCAATGGCGAGATTTCAGTCAAGCTGCAAGTAAAAGTGGGAGAAAAGCAGGACTATCTTCCTCGTTTTGGCCTTCAGCTTACGATGCCTCAAGGTATGGAGGAAGTCGAATACTTAGGCTTCGGACCGCATGAGAGTTATATCGACAAGCGTCAAAGCGTGAAAAAAGGCAGATACCTGATGACCGTCGATGAGATGTTTGAAGATTACATTATGCCTCAGGAAAATGGGTCCAGGTATGGAACAGAGTGGGCTATTGTTTCCAATGAGCAAGGGATGGGCATCAAGTTTTCCTCACCAGAGGATTTCTCTTTGAATGTGGCCCATTTTACGCCAGAGGATTTGACAAGAGCGGGTCATAACTACGAGCTTGAGAAGAGGAAGGAAACGATCGTCCATCTGGATTATAAGATGAGCGGGGTAGGATCCAATTCTTGCGGACCGCAGCTTCTTGAGCCATACCGTCTTGATGAGAAAGAATTCGCGTTTGAACTCCGTTTAATGCCGGTGTTTAAAGAGGATGAATAGATTGCCACAGCCGTACTCTCTTTGATTGGTCGATCAGATGTTTGAAGGAGGATTCAGGATGAGATATATGAATATCAAGGGCGTAGACAAACCCATTTCTCGATTGTTCATGGGAACGGGAGATTTGAGAAAATTGGAAGAGCCGGAACGGATGATGCTGGATGCTTACATTCGCGAAGGCGGCAATGCCTTCGATACCGCTCATCAATATCGGGGCAAAGAGCTGGTTCTCGGTCAATGGCTTGCGGAGCAGAAGAATCGGGAGAAGTTGGTCATTCTAACGAAGGGTGCTCATCACGATGACGGCAGCCCGGGTCCACGGGTAAATCCGCAAGCGATCCGCAAGGATTTAACGGAGAGTCTAGAAAGGCTGGGAACGGAGTATGTCGATCTATATGCGCTGCACCGGGACGATCCGAACGTAGCGGTCGGACCGATCATCGAGGAGCTGAATGTACACCTTGAGGCCAAGCGAATCCGGGCAATTGGAGCTTCCAACTGGTCGCATAAGCGCATCCAGGAAGCGAATGAGTACGCGGCTGCCCATAACCTCACAGGATTTTCATTCAGCAGTCCGAATCTCAGTCTTGCTAAGCCTAACGAACCCCGCTGGGAGGGCTGCGTTTCGGCAGATGAGGATACCTGCGATTGGCATTCGGTCAATCAGCTGCCATTACTGGCATGGTCCGCCCAAGCTGGTGGATTTTTCTCGGGAAATTTCACACCAGACAATCGTGCGGATGAGGAAATGGTACGCGTGTACTACAGCGAAAACAACTGGGAACGTTATCGTCGTGCCACAAAGCTGGCTGAAGAAAAGCAGGTTACACCGATTCAAATTGCCTTATCCTACGTTCTTAATCAGTCTTTCCCGACTTGTGCAATCATTGGGCCTCGAAACCCGGAGGAGCTGGATTCCTCTATACAAGCTATGAATCTGCCGTTAACTGAGCAAGAGGTCGAATGGTTGGAGTTGAAAAGGGAGGAGCTGGCGGAATGATCCAACATAAATTGGCTGCGCAATTGTACACCTTGAGAAACGAATTGAAAAAAGATTTCCCAAGCGTACTGAGAGAGCTGAAAAAGATGGGGTGGGCGGCCGTCCAGATCGATGGGCTGCATGGAAATCCAGCGAAAGATATCGCTGCGGTTATGAAAGAACTCGGATTGCAAACGGCTGGCATGCATGTCGGTTTGGAGCGATTGAAGAATGATATGGACGCCGTATTGGAGGAGGCTCGCCTTTTCGATACGAAGGATCTGATCTGTCACTCACTCCCTGATGGGCTGCAGAATCCAGAGGGGTATGCTAGTGTGCGTCACGATTTGCTGCAGGCAGCTTCCAGAGTCAGCGGCATGGGATACCGCGTAGGGTATCATAATCACGATTTTGAATTTCATACGACAATCGATGGGAAATTTGCCCTGGAATACTTGCTTGAAGATCCGGCTATTTATGCTGAGATTGACACCTACTGGGTAAAAAAGGCGGATCAAGATCCGCTATCCTTCATTCAAAATTATGCTTTTCGTATGCCGATCCTTCATCTGAAGGATATTACTGCAGACGAAAGAAAATATTTCGCTGAAATCGGAACTGGATCGATTGATTTCGCACCTATCCTGAAGTGGGGATTGCAAAGTGGTGTAGAATGGTTCGCTGTTGAGCAAGATTATTGCCAGGGAAACCCGATGGATAGTTTGGCGTTAAGTTATACCAATTTGCTCAAGCTAGAGAAATTGATTCATTGAAATCGATAGGAGGAGAGATTCGATATGTTTTTTACAGAATCGAAGCTGGAAGCGAGATTGCGCGAATTAAGCGAAACCCGGTATCGCGATGCGGTGCCTTTGGAGCGATTTTCAGCTACGGAAGATGAGGATGGAGCGAATGGAGCAAGACCGCCAGTTACGCAGCCTGCATTTGAACTGAAGACGGGTGAGACTTGGAAAGGGCGCGACCGCTACGTGTGGTTATCGCGCATAATTGATATTCCAAAGGAATGGGCCGACAAAACCATTTTGGGGCGCTTCGATTTCGGTGAAACGGGCGGAGGCAACAATGACGGATTCGAATCCTTATTATATTGGAACGGTTCCCCTTTTCAGGGTGTCGATTCGAACCATCAAGAAGTATTTTTACCGGAAGATGCTGCAGGCACGCAGGGGCGGATGGATATCCGCCTGTGGTCAGGACTCGAAGGAGGCGGAAAACCGCGCGAGAAGAAGCATACGGTGAATCTTGCTGAAATCTGCTGGCTGGATGAGCGGGTTGACGATTTCTACTACACTGGACGCGCTGTGCTGGAAACCATCCGCAGTCTGGATGCTAACCATCCTGAACGTACGCAGTTAGTTAAAGCGCTCGATCGTTCTTTTAAGCTGGTGGATTGGTCGAATCCGCTCTCGGAAGCCTACTATGACTCCGTATATCGTTCCCGCGAACTGCTGCTTGAGGAATTAAATCAGATGGAGAAGAAGCATCCCGTTACGATTACTTGTATTGGGCATACCCACATTGACGTGGCTTGGTTGTGGAGACTTAAGCATACTCGGGAAAAATGCGCTCGTTCGTTCTCCACGGTACTGCGCCTAATGGAACGATTCCCGGACTATGTGTTTTTGCAGACGCAGCCTCAACTATACGCCTATATCAAGCAAGATTATCCTGATATTTACGAGCAAATTCTCGAGCGTGTACGTGAGGGGCGATGGGAAGTTGGCGGAGGCATGTGGCTGGAAGCCGATTGCAACCTAACCTCAGGTGAATCGCTGGTGAGACAATTTTTACATGGAACCCGATTTATTCGTGAGGAGTTCGGGGTGGAAAGCACTTATTTATGGCTTCCCGACGTATTCGGGTACAGCTGGGCGCTGCCGCAAATTTTGCTGAAATCAGGGTTCGATACGTTCATGACGACCAAAATCAGCTGGAACCAGTTCAATCGTATGCCTCACGATACCTTCAAATGGCGGGGAATTGATGGCACCGAAGTTTTGACGCATTTCATTACCACACCTGGCGACTGGGAAGAGGCTAACTCGTTCTTCTATACGTACAACGGCATGGTAACGCCAATGACGGTCAAGGGAACCTGGGATGCCTACCGTGATAAAGAAGTGAATCAAGAGCTTCTGCTGTCTTATGGGTATGGAGATGGCGGCGGCGGTGTCAATCGAGAGATGCTGGAGATGCGCCGTCGTTTGGAAGACATGCCTGGCCTGCCTAAAGTGAAAACTGGACGCGCAGACGAATACTTTGAGCGGTTACACGAAACTGTTGAAGCAACGGACCGTTATGTGCATACATGGGACGGTGAGCTGTATCTCGAATATCATCGCGGTACTTATACAAGCCAAGCCTACATCAAACGGATGAATCGTAAGCTGGAGCTTCTATATCGTGAAACGGAATATGTCAGTGCTTTGGTTGCTTTGTTGAAATCCGATTGGAGCGTTTATCCACAGGAGATGTTAAACAAGGGTTGGACCATCATTTTACGCAATCAGTTCCATGATATCATTCCCGGTTCTTCGATTACTGAGGTCTACGAAGATAGTCGTGAGGAATATGCGGAAGCTATGTCTATAGGGACATCTGCGTGGAATGAAGCTGCAGCACGAATTGTAACACAGCAGGAAAAAGGTGCGGTAACGGTTCTGAACAGCGCCTCATGGGAACGAAGTGATCTTGTTATTATCCCTGGGGAAAAAGCTGTGATTGGCAGCGTTTGGACTGATCGGGAAGGCAACCAATTGAAATCGCAATACACGGATGGCCGCTGGATCATCGATGCACCTAAAGTACCGTCTTTAGGTATGACGACGATTCACTTTACAGAACCATCTCAATCTACTGCTGCAGCTGAAGAGATTCCTTTCCAATTGAAAGGACGCACGCTAAAAACACCTCATTATGAAATCGAATGGAACGAATTCGGTCAGTTGGTCCGCGTATTCGACCTAGATAATCGCCGGAACGTGCTTGCTGCAAGCTCGCGCGGCAACGTTCTACAGGTGTTTGAAGATAAGCCGATTGATTTCGACGCTTGGGATATCGATATTTTCTACCAAGAAAAAATGCGCGAAATTACTGATCTTATATCGGTCGAGCTTGTTGAAGAGGGACCATTAGCCGCAACAGTTGCATTCAAATGGAACTTTGCGAAGTCTACGATTTCGCAATGGATGACTGTCTATGCAGACAGCCGACGCATTGATTTCCGTACCCATATCGACTGGCAGGAACGTCAGCAGCTGTTGAAGGTTGCTTTCCCTGTTGACGTGCGTTCTACGGAGGCTACTTACGATATTCAGTTCGGTAACGTCAAGCGTCCGACGCATTGGAACACGAGCTGGGATTGGGCGCGTTTTGAATCCGTCGGACACCAATGGGCGGACTTGTCCGAACGAGGATACGGCGTAAGCTTACTGAATGATTGTAAGTATGGCTACGACATTAAGGATAACGTCATGCGCTTGTCACTCATTAAATCCGCGATTCATCCGGACCCGATAGCTGATCTCGGGGAACATTCCTTTGTGTATGCTCTTCTCCCGCATGCGGGAGATTGGTATGCAGGCGGTACGGTACAGGAAGCATGGGAGCTTAATAATCCGCTGACGAGTTATGCAGGTGTTCCAACGCAAGGCACACTTTCCATGTTTGAATTCTCTGCTCCGAATGTGATGGCGGATGCAATTAAAAAAGCTGAGGATGGAGAGAGACTTGTTCTTCGTATTCATGAGTTTGCCGGGGTCCGTACTCATGTGGATATCAAGAGCGATTTTAGGATTCAATCGATGCAGGAATGTGATTTAATGGAGCGTCTAATCGGAGACGTTGAGGCTTCAAATATTGAGCTTAAGCCTTATGAAATTAAAACATTTCTTGTCACTCTCGAAGTTTAATCAACAAAAGTACGGAGCCCACTACGGGCTCCGTTTTCACTTAGATAAGGCATACTTACATTTGCTCTTCTATTGACAGGACTTATGCAGTTCGTGGTAATGCCTGGTAAATTTGAGGTTTAGGTGTAACCCAAAGAAGCATGAAATAATGCGATGGCCAAAATAATCGAATAAGTCTATGGCCGCCTATATCGAGCAAAACTATAACGACCCGAATTTTACGGTCCCAAATATGGCGGATTCGTTCAACATGTCATAGCCGAAATCGGATACTGAGACGTATCGAGTTTCGTGCGCAAGCCAGCAGTATGCAGGGGAATACAGATGAGAGGGAAGATGGGCAGGCTTGTTGCTGGAAGTCAATATATGGACAACGGGCAACTCGACAGGCGTCGGTTTCGGCAAAAATGGCACCATTCGCGACTCAAGCGGCTTGTTCCGTTGCGAGACACCGCCGGAGGGGCCGGCATTCGCGGGCAATTTCATCCAAGCGGATTATCCGGAAACGTCGGGAATTTTTAATTTTGACGGCCCCATAAGAACCTCGCATTTGAGTAAAGCCGAGAACTGGAAAAATACGTGGCGCGATCTGAGATACCGGAAGCTGCGGGACATCGGCGAGCCGAAGCCCGGCGTGCGGAATTATGCGCAATGGTTTCGGGTGTGCCGCATCGGGACGGATAAATCGCTATTCAGCGGTCGGGTCAGGATGGCTACGGATTACGGCAAGGCGTCATACCGTACCGCATCCGCTGAATTCGCGTTCGGCGTTCGCGGCAATGAGGCAGGCGGATTCAAGCCGATCTTTACTGTCGATGGCGACGAGTTTAACGGAACGAGCGATGCGTATGCCAAATTTGCTGCTACGCAGATGATCTTGACGCTTGATACGGCGAGGCGGATGACCAACCACTTTACGGGCTGGGGAACCGAGTAGGTGTCAAGGCAGCAGTGTGTGCAATTCCGGATTGGCGGTCGGAGCGCGATTCCGTTATGCCCCCGTCAATCGGCTGAATTCCGGATCACCGCCGCACAAGTTGAGACCGAGACCACAAATAATTAAGCCGTTTCATCGGATAATCCTCCTTAATTAGGAAAATCTAAGCCTATCGTCATTTCTACAGGCGAAAGATTCCTTTTGACGAGGAGTGAAGGCAGCTCATGTTTCGAGGCAAAAGTAAGCAAATCTGGATAGCGCTGATCTGTGCGTTCATGCTGTTTGCGTCGTCTACGACGGCGTATGCGTTCGGCAAAGGCTCCAAAGGCCCTGATGTATATGCCGTACAGGGGATGTTGAAATCGCTGGGCTTCTACGGCGGTCCCATAACCGGCTATTACGGCAATCAGACGCGGGCCGGCGTCAAAGCTTTTCAGGAAAAATACGGACTCCCCGTCACCGGCAGCGTGGACGACCGGACGCTGGAATCGATCCTTTGGGCGTACGGCAGGTTGAAAATAACGAAAAACCCCGCTTCGCCATCTCCGCTGCCGCCAAGTCCAAAGCCGGTGCCCGAACCGCCCCCGCCGCCGCCAAGTCCGAAACCAAAGCCGGTGCCCGAACCGTCCCCGCCGTCGCCAAGTCCGAAGCCAAAGCCGGTGCCCGAACCGTCCCCGTCTCCCGCGGCACCCGCTTTGCCGGCTTTGACCGTGGAAGAGCAGCAGATGGTCGATCTGCTCAACAAGGAACGGACCAAAGCGGGTCTCGCACCGCTTGCCGTAGATACCGAACTGACGCGGGCGGCGCGCCTGAAAAGCCAGGACATGGTCGACCGCAACTATTTTGCTCACAACTCGCCAATCCTCGGCACGCCGTTTGACATGCTGAAGAAGCTCAATATCAAATACAGTACGGCGGCCGAAAACATCGCATGCAACAAAGATGCAACGGCAGCGCATGAGGCTATGATAGACTCCCAGCCTTATCACGCCAACATGCTCAACCGGAGCTTCAAGCAAATCGGCATCGGCGTTATGAACGGCGGCCCGTGCGGCAAAATGTTCACGCAGCTGTTTATAGAAAAGTAGCGCTAACTACTCCCCCACTTTTTGCAGCCTACGGAGCGCAAGGAGTGGGGTTTGTTGTCCAGGAAGTGCATGGAAAGTTATTCAGCCGGGGAAGTGCAAGTTGTTCGAAGGAGAGCAAAGAGTGGGTTTTGCTGCCGGGAGAGGTGCAAGGGTGGGTTTTGTTGTCTGGAGGAGCGCAAGGAGTGGGAAATTAGTGCCTGTAGTTCGCGTGCGTGCAGAAAATCTGCAAAAATCAAGCTACTCAGAGACCCATGCACCAGAGCTGGTCACACAATCTGCCTGGTTGCGTGAAGAAAAAAACTGCAAAAGTACAGTTTTTGCTCGACGGATGCGCTGGATACAACAAATTCCTGCAAATGTGCAGGTTTTTCGCCGCGGATATGGGCTCGGGCTCATTTCGAGCAAAAATTCCTGCACAATCGCAGGCTTTTCGCCAAAACGAACCATTTTTAAGGAAAAAACCTGCACTTTTGCAGGCTTTTCCCTGCCAAGCGGCCTAGCGCCCCCTGCTTCAGCACCTCAGCCTGCTGACTGCCTGGTTGCGTAAAGAAAAAACCTGCAAAAGTACAGTTTTTGCTCGACGGATGCGCTGGATACAACAAATTCCTGCAATTGTGCAGGTTTTTCGCCGCGGATATGGGCTCGGGCTCATTTCGAGCAAAAATTCCTGCACAATTGCAGGCTTTTCGCTAAAATGAGCCGCATACACGGAAAAAGCCTGCACTTTTGCAGGCTTGCGTGCCGACGATCCGCCGTTGACCTGCGCGGTGTTTCGGCCGTTGCCGACAATCCCGCCGTGGACGCCACGCGGTCCTTCGCCCCGTGCCGGCGATCCGCTGTCGACGCCCCGCGGTCCTTCGCCCCGCTGGCGATCCGCCGTGGACGCTCCGCGGTCCTTCGCCCCGCTGGCGATCCGCCGTGGACGCTCCGCGGCCTTTCGCCCCGTGCTGGCGAGCCGCCGTGGACGCAGCGCGGCCTTTCGCCCCGCAGCGGGCAAGCCGCGCGTGACCGGTCCGGGCCTCGGACCGGTAAAAAAGGGCTGCCACAAACGGCAGCCCCCTTTACATGGCCGTAACCGCGCTTATCGCTTCCGACCATTCCGTATATTTCTGCAGCGCCGTTCCTTGTTCGATGGCGTGGCGGGCCAAGTAAATGCCTTCTTCGATGGAGCCGGCATGCCCGGCGACCCAGAGCCGCACGGCGCTGTTCAGCAGCACCATGTTCAGGTAAGGCAGCTCGGCTTCGCCGCGCAGCACGGCGAGGGCGGTTTGGCCTTGCAGCTCAGCCGTCCATTCGACTTCGGGCACTTCCACCATCAGCTCGAAAATTTCCGGATCGACGATGAACAGCTCGCTCGCCCCGTCCCGAATCAGGTAGGTCCGGGTCCGCTTGTCGACGGCCAAGTCTTCCGAACCTTCCATGCCTTGAACGACGATGCCGCGGGTGACGCCCAGATCGATCAGCATATTCGTAATTTTCTCAAAAACGGTGCCGTGAAAAACGCCGACAGCCATGTAAGGCGCTTCCGTAAAGCGCAGCAGCTTTTCCGCCGTGTTGAACACGGTGCGCAGGCCGAGCTCCTGGCGCAGGCTGCGCAGCTCGCCGAGCGGCGGGCACCAGCTTTCCGTGGGCACGAACAGAAAGCCGCTGCGTTCTGCGGCCGCAATGAGCGCCTCACGCGAGGCGTGCGCCGCCGGGATATTCAGCTCGTGCAGCACGTCCGGCAATGTAATGCCCCATTTGGGCGGCATGGTGGAGGTGCCGTGCAGCGTGCTTGGCAGCCCGCAGGCCGCCAGCACGAACGCCGTAGGGAATGTCGCGATGAATGTGCGCGTGCGGCCGTCGTACGGCCCTGCGCAATCGAAGCTTCCCTGCACAGGATAAGTGCTGCTGCGCTTGCGCAGGGCGTCAATGAACGCTCTCAGCTCTTCCGGCGATTCCATCTTGATCCGCTCCGCCACGAGAAAAGCTCCGATTTGAGCCGGCGTGGCAGCTCCGGTCAATATTTGCTCCGCTGCATTCAGCGCTTCTTCATAAGTAAGATCTCTCGCGCCGCGTTTGCCGCGGCCAACTTCTTTTATCAGGGAAATCATCGTTTACGCCCTCCTTTATTCTCATCCTGCAGCAGTTGATACACTTTGACGATGGAGGTGGCAACGTCTACCATCCGCTTGCGTTCGTTCATAGCCTGCTTGCGCAAAAACTCGTAAGCCTCGGCTTCGGAAATATGCTTGATCTCGCATAAGATCCGCTTGGCCTGATCGATCCATTTGCGCTCCTCCAAACGGGACAAAAGCTGTTCCCGCTCCTGCTGCCACTCCGTCCGCTGAAAATAATGATTGACTCCGAGCAGCAGGGCGCAGTGAACTTCCAAAGCGTTCATCGTCGGGCCGATCAGCCCGTCAATGCCTGCGTCCATTTTGCATTCGTTGCTCGGAAACGTGTGAGGATCGCACCACCAAAAGATCGGGAGGCTGCGCTCCGCATGGGCCCGCAACCGCCAGGGCGCCACCTGGTCGGGGCTTACGGACAGCAGAACCGCATCGGCTTTTCCTATTATGAAAGTTAACTCTTTGGTTGTGGAGGCCGCATAGACACGAAATCCCATATCTTTCAGCATGGATTCGGGCAATGATTCCCTGGCAAGCTCGGTCGGGTCATTCCGCGAATACGAAGACGAAGTGGAGGAGGCTGTGCGAGTCGGTTTCAACTCGTCGATCAGTATAAATGTTTGCAGCATTTGAACACTCTCCATCATGGTTTAGCTTCAAGGAAATGACATATTCATGTTAGGTTATATCGGCGAATGTAATTTAATATACCAAATAATATAGCATAGCCCCTTAATTTTTGTCGATAAAATCCGCTTCAAATCCTTTTCAGAAAATTTATGTTAAGTTTATTGACATAACCTAAAATGAATACTATAATAACATCATGAACCCGCAAGGTTACGGACACAATGGTGTGTCGGTCCCAAAAGGCAATGGCGCCTATCCCTTACAAATACGTAATAGGATAGGCTTTTTATGTTCTCTTATGTGAAAAATGATTACATGTCAGTCACAGCGACGTGGCTGCAGTGGCAAAGAAGCCGATGAACGTTCCGCATTTCTGCGGTTACGTCTGTCGGCTTTTTCTACTGCTGTCAACTACGGCAATCGCGCAGGGAGAACAAGCGGGCAAGTTCGGATAGGAAGCAGCATATAAGGCAATATGCCGTATACAAAGGAGAGGGTACTGTATGGTCGATCGGAAAAGTTTTTTGCAAAGCGGGCACAAAGGGTCTCTGTTCAGCGCATTCATGTATTTTGACATGAGCTTCATGATTTGGGTCATGCTCGGTCCGCTGGCCGTATTGATCGCCAAAGATTTTAATCTGGACGCCGCGCAAAAGGCGAACCTGGTCGCGCTGCCTGCGCTCGGAGGCTCTATTCTCAGAGTGGTGCTCGGATATTTGACCGACAGAATCGGTCCGAAAAAGACGGGAATGATCGGCATGCTGCTGACGGTCGTTCCGCTGGTATTCGGGTGGCAATTTGCGAATTCGCTCAGCGATATGTACTTCGTAGCGTTGATGCTCGGCATTGCGGGGGCCAGCTTTGCGGCCGCTCTGCCGCTGGCCAGCAGATGGTATCCGCCGGAATATCAAGGGCTTGCGCTGGGAATTGCGGGCGCCGGTAACAGCGGAACGATCTTCAGCACGCTGTTCGCCAACCGTCTGGCGCAGCATTATGGCGACTGGCACGTCGTATTCGGCCTGGCTTTGATCCCGCTGGTCATTGTATTTATCATTTTTCTGTTCACGGCCAAAGACAGTCCGACGCAGCCTGCCCCGGCCAAACTCGCCGACTACGGACGCGTGCTGAAGCAGAGGGATACCTGGTTGTTCTGCATCCTTTATATGGTGACGTTCGGCGGTTTTTCCGGTATGGCCAACTATTTGACGATTTTCTTCAACACGCAGTACCAGTTGAATCCTGTCGCCGCTGCGGATTTTGCCACCATTTGCATTATTGCGGGCAGCTTTTTCCGCCCGATCGGCGGCTGGCTCTCCGATAAAATGGGCGGTATCCGGATGCTGATGACTTTGTATGGGGGAATCGGTTTGATGTTGGCTGCCGTCTCGACGCTTCCTGCGCTTGGCCTTACGACGGTGCTTCTGTTCATCGGGATGATGTGCATGGGGATGGGCAACGGGGCCGTGTTCCAGCTCGTTCCGCAGCGGTTCAGCAACGAAGTCGGCATGATTACGGGCGTCGTCGGCGCAGCCGGCGGATTGGGCGGATATTTTCTCCCCAAAATTCTCGGCAACCTGAAGCTTTCCACAGGCTCCTTCACTCCGGGCTTCCTGGTGCTGAGCGGCATTGCGATCTGCTGCATCCTGATCATCGCCATCGTTCAAGGCCAGTGGAAGCGCTCCTGGATCGGCGAGGGCGGCAAAGTGAAGTCCGCACCGACAAGCAGCGTTCACGCTTAAAATTACAGGTTCGGCTGCCGGCCTCAGGGCCGGCGGCAGCAACGAACCGCGTAAAAGCTTTGCTCGTGCAGCTTGAGACTGCCGCCTGCCGGCCTACTGCCCCCTGCTGCAGGCTGCAGGAGCAAAGACGTTTACGACCACTCGTCTTTGGTAGTTCGAATCGAACTACTCCAGGAGTCGGTCCGACGAAAGTATGATCGGGCCGGCTCCAAGCTCCATATCCCAACTTTTGTCATTCGGGAGCAGTCGATTTTCAAAGCGGTTATACGCTCCCCGCTCCCGGGTGGCCCTTTTTCCCGGAAGGATATGGATCATACACGCAGGGATATAGAGTTTGATCATTTGGAGAGGATGATTTGTAATGGTACAGAAAGAGAAGCTTGTATTGGTCGGGAATGGGATGGCTGGAGTAAATGCGATTGAGCACCTGTTGAAACTGGCGCCGGGCAAATATGAGGTGACGATTTTCGGCAGCGAGCCTTATCCGAACTACAACAGAATTATGCTGTCTTACGTTCTATCGGGAGATTCCAAAGTGGATGATATCGTCATTCATCCGTTTGAATGGTACGCCTCCCATGGAATTACTTTATATACGAATCAAACCGTTACCGGAATCGACACAACCGCCCAAACCGTCACAAGCGATAAAGGGGTTACGGTATCTTACGATAAATTGATATTGGCTACCGGCTCGAATCCGTTTATGATCCCGCTGCCGGGCGCCGACAAAGAAGGCGTCATGGCTTACAGGACGATTCGCGATTGCGAAGTGATGATCGATTCGGCCAAAAAGTACAAGAAGGCCGTCGTCATCGGCGGCGGATTGCTCGGTCTTGAGGCGGCCCGGGGCTTCCTGAATCTGGGCATGCAGGTTGATGTCGTTCATATTGTCGACACGATCATGGAGCGGCAGCTCGACCGCCCGGCATCGAAGATGCTGCAGACGGCGCTGGAAGAGCAGGGCATGAATTTCCTTCTCGACAAGCAATCGGTGGAAATTATCGGAGACAAGCGCGTCAAGGGCTTGAAATTCAAGGACGGTTCCGTCGCCGACGCCGATCTGATCGTCATGGCCGTGGGCATTCGGCCGAACGTGCAGCTGGCGAAAGATGCGGGCCTCGAATGCAACCCGGGCATTGTGGTCAACGATTATTTGCAAACGAGCGTACCGAACGTATACGCAGTCGGCGAGTGCGCCATGCACCGGGGCATCGCTTACGGTCTCGTAGCCCCGTTGTACGAGCAGGGGGCCGTTCTCGCCAAACATTTGGCCGGGGTGGAAACAGGGCCTTATGAGGGCTCGGTCGTATACACGAAGCTTAAAGTTTCCGGCGTTGACGTATTTTCCGGGGGTAAGTTCATGGATGCCGAAGGGACGAAAGCGATCCGCATTCACGACGAATTTTCCGGCATTTATAAGAAAGTCGTCGTCCAGGACAACAAAATTATCGGCGCAGTCCTATTTGGAGATACTTCCGACGGCACGCGGTTGATGCAAATGATCCGTGAGGGCACCGACGTCAGCGGCATGGAAAAAACGTCCATTCTGAAAGACCCTGCAAGCGGCGGAACAGGCTCGGCGGTTGCGGATATGAGCGACGATACGATTATTTGCGGGTGCAACGGCGTCACCAAAGGAACGATATGCTCGGCGATCAGGGAGCAGGGCTTGACCAGCGTGGAAGAGGTCAAAAACTGTACGACGGCGTCGCGCTCCTGCGGCGGCTGCAAGCCTTTGGTCAGTGATTTGCTGGCTTTTACACTGGGAGATTCTTACGACAAAAACGCGGCAAAAGAAACGATTTGCGGCTGCACCGACCACACTCGCGACGAAGTAGTGGAAGCGATCCGCGCCAAAGGGCTTACTCATGTGCGCGAAGTGATGAACGTGCTCAGCTGGAAAAACGAAGAAGGCTGCTCCAAATGCCGTCCTGCCTTGAACTACTACCTGGGCATGGTGAATCCGGAGACGTACCGCGACGACAGCACGTCCCGTTTTGTCAACGAGCGGATGCATGCGAATATTCAAAAAGACGGCACCTACTCCGTCGTTCCCCGGATGTACGGCGGCGTGACGAATCCTGCGGAGCTGAAACGGATCGCCGAAGTGGCGGAGAAATTCAACGTGCCGACGGTGAAATTGACGGGCGGACAGCGGATCGACCTGCTGGGCGTGAAAAAAGAAGATCTTACCGCGATGTGGGAAGAGCTCGATATGCCGTCAGGCTATGCTTACGGTAAAGCGCTGCGCACCGTGAAAACGTGCGTGGGCGAGGAATTTTGCCGCTTCGGCACGGGCGATTCGATGGGTGTGGGGATCGCCATGGAACAACGTTTCGAGCGGCTGAATACGCCGGCGAAAGTGAAAATGGCCGTATCCGGCTGCCCGCGCAACTGTGCGGAATCCGGCATCAAGGATTTGGGCGTCGTGTCGGTTGACGGCGGTTGGGAGCTGTATGCCGGAGGCAACGGCGGCGTGAAAGTCCGCGTCGGCGATCTGCTCACGACCGTGAAGACCGAGCAGGAAATTATCGAATATACGGAAGCTTATTTGCAATATTACCGCGAAACGGGCAAATATGGGGAGCGGACGAGCGAGTGGGTGCACCGTCTGGGCATCGATCATATTCGCGATGTCGTGCAGGATGAGGCCAAACGTCAGGAATTGTGCGCGAGAATGGATGTCGCCTTGTCCGTGACGAAAGATCCTTGGAGAGCGGCGATCGACAGTAAAAAAATCCGTCAAGATCTGTATGAAGTGGTCGATTTGAAATAGAAAAATACGGTTTCCATGGGAGGAGAGCATGAACATGAACGTAATAGAAGAACAAATGGTATGGGTGAAAGCCGTATCTTATGAAGAATTGGCCGTGAATACCGGCAAAACGATCCGTTATCGAAACGAGGAAGTGGCTTTGTTCAAGCTGAGCAGCGGAAAGCTGCATGCGATTCAAAACCGCTGCCCGCACAAAGACGGGGTGCTGGCCGAAGGGATTGTGTGCGACGAGCACGTCTTCTGCCCGATGCATGACCGGAAAATCCATTTGCCCTCCGGACTGGTACAGCTTCCCGACACAGGCTGCGTACGGACGTATTCGACGAAAATTCAGGACGGCATGGTGTATATCGGCTTTCCGAAAGCGGAAGAGCTGGCCAGCTGATTGCGATTTTCCAAGCAGGGGGGTGAGGCGCCGTGCAAGCAGCGCTGACGGTATTGCCGAAAGAACAAACCTCCTCCCACTGCTGCTTTTGCAGTATGCAGTGCGGATTGGAGCTGGTGCCCGGGGACAAAAGCCCGGGCGTCGCGATCAAACCTAGCCCGACCTTTCCCGTAGCTACAGGCCGGCTGTGCCAAAAAGGGCTGAACGCGCTGGACCACGTGCTCCATCCCGAGCGCATTACGGAGCCGCTGGCGCGGGCACGGGCCGGGCAGGGGAATTGGCAGGCTGTGCCATGGAGCGCAGCGCTGCCGCAGATTGCGGAGCGAATCAAGGAGCTGCAAGCCGCGTACGGGCGGGATGCCGTCGCCGTCTACGGCGGCGGTTCGCTGACCAATGAGGTCAGCTATTTGCTCGGCAAATTCACCCGCGTGGCGCTGCGCTCCAAATATATCGATTACAACGGCCGATACTGTATGTCTTCCGCAGCGGCGGCAAGCAATCAGGCGTTCGGGTTGGACCGCGGCATGACGATGCCGCTTTCCGAGATTCCGAATGCGAAGTACATCATTTTGGCCGGGACGAACATCGCCGAATGCCAGCCGACCATGATGCCGTATTTGCTGGATGCCAAAAAGAAAGGCGCAACGATCGTCACGATCGATCCCCGCAATACGATGACCTCGAAGGTGGCGGACATTCACGTCCGCCTGCAGCCGGGGTTTGACTCGGTATTTGTCAACGGACTGCTGCACGTCATCGTCAGCGAAAAGCTGCATGCGGATGCTTTCGTCCGGGACCGCACAGCCGGCTTCGAGCAGCTCTCCGAAGCGGTAAAAGCTTTCACTCCTGCTCGTGTGGAGGAGCTGACAGGCGTACTCGAGGGCGTCGTGCGGACGATCGCCCGCGGCTTTGCCAAAGCGGAGACCGGCATCGTGCTGACGGCCCGCGGTTTGGAGCAGCAGGTGAACGGTGTGGAGAACACGCTCAACTATATCAATCTGGCGCTAGTGACCGGCAAGATCGGGCGCAAAGGCTGCGGTTACGGGGCCGTAACCGGGCAGGCGAACGGCCAGGGCGGGCGCGAGCACGGCCAGAAGGCCGACCAGCTTCCCGGATACCGCCTGATCGAGGACCCCGCAGCCCGGGAGCATGTCGCCCGGGTATGGGGGATCGATCCCGGCGAGCTGCCGGGAAAGGGCGTCTCCGCCTACGAGCTGCTGCAAAAAGCCGACGAAGGCGAGATCAAGGCGCTCATCGTGCTCGGCTCGAACCCGATCGTCTCCAGCCCGAACAGCGCTATGGTGGAGCGGGCTTTGCAGAAGCTGGAGCTGCTGGTCGTAGTCGATATGTTCGAGACGGAAACGGCCAAGTACGCGGATTATCTTCTTCCCGGATCTTCTTTTCTCGAAGGGGAAGGGACGCTGACGAACCTCGAAGGCCGGGTGTTTCATCGCGGCAAGGCGCTGGAGCTGCCGGGAAACAGCAAGCTGGATTATCAAATCATTTGCGAGCTGGCGGAGGAACTCGGAAGAGGAGCTTATTTCAGGTATGCCGGAATTGAGGACGTATTTGACGAACTGACCCGGGCGTCCGCGGGAGGCAAGGCCGATTACAGCGGCATAACGTATGCCCGCCTGAAGGAGCAGAACGGTTTATTCTGGCCTTGCCCGTCCAAGGAACATCCGGGAACGCCGTATTTGTTCGAAGACGGCTTCTACCATGCGGACGGGAAGGCCCGAATGTTCGGCATCGTACCCAAAATGCCCGCCGAGCCGATCGATGCGGAGTATCCGTTCGTGCTGACGACCGGACGGCTGTCCAATCATTATTTAAGCGGCGCGCAGACGCGGCGGACCGAAGGATTGAACAAAAAAATGCCGGTGCCTGTGGCGGAAATCCATCCGTGGCTGGCCGGCAAAATCGGACTCGGCATCGGCGGCAAAATCCGCATCACGAGCCGCAGAGGCTCGATCGCGCTGCAGGTGAAGGTGACGGAAGGGATTCAGCCGAGGACGGTGTTCGTGCCGTTCCATTGGGGCGACGAACTTTCCGTCAACAAGCTGACGGTCGGCGCGCTCGATCCGACGAGCCGGATGCCGGAATTCAAAATTTGCGCGGTCAAAGTGGAACGCGCCGAATAAAAAAGGACTGCACGACAAGCGGTATGCCGCCGCTTGTCTGCGGTCCTTTTTTTGCGGCCCGGCCGTGGAGAAAGCCTGCAAAAATACATCAATTTGCGCTCTCCATCCGCTGGTCGCGAACAATTCCTGCAAAAGTGCAGCCTTTTCGCCGAACACATAATCTCATGCTCACTTTCAACGAAAATTCCTGCACTCTCGCAGGATTTTCGCCAATACAAGCCGATTCCAGAGGGAAAACCTGCACTTTCGCAGGTTTTCTCCCTAGCAAGCTGCTTCCTGCCCAGTTGTGCGGTTCGCGACCTGCACGGGGAGAGGCGTACGCCCGGAAAAACGGTTGTCCTCCAAATTATCCACACTCGCTCCCCTAGCCCTTACAGAGTGTCGCGACTTGCTCGGGCAGCCTGACAATCGCAGGTTTTCCCGTCGGCCCGGCGTGCCGGTTTTTTTGCAGAGGTGCTCCAAAATAAATCTTGAACATTTTGGCATAATAACGATAGAACATTTTGACAATAAAGAGAGGAATTCGGATATGTTTCCCAAGGCAGCGGACTATTTTCTAAAATGGGATACATGGATGGGAGCGTTTGCCGTTTTTGCCGTTCCGTTTACGATATCCAGAATATCCCACTGGCTGCAAGGCAATGATCGGAAGAAAAGGTGAGTTCGATGACGCCATATAACTTAACGGAAAACCTGGATGAGAATTTGCAAATGATCAAAGAAAGCGTAGGGCACAGGCCGGACATTATGTTCCGCAAGTTTAAAATAAACCGTTCCGATTGGGAAGCCAGTGTCGTTTACATGGAAGGTTTGGTGGATAAGGCTGTTCTTCAGGAGCAGGTGATCAAACCGTTGATGAGGGCAAATGATCTGCCTGACCCCGATGCTGCGATTACAGTAGAAGAAATGAAGGCATGCCTGGAGTACTCCGTTATTTCCTTAGCCCAAATTCGTGAGGTTCAATCTTTGGAAGAATGTCTGTCCGAGATTTTGGGAGGAGACGCCGTTCTGTTTATAGAGGGCCTGCCGGAAGCGTTCATCTTGGGCACTGCCAATTGGATAGGCCGGTCGATCGAGGAGCCTGTATCGGAAGCGGTTGTCCGGGGGCCGAGGGAAGGCTTTAATGAAATTTTGAGCCAAAATATGGCGCTCGTTCGCCGCAGAATCAAAGATCCCAATTTAGCGATGATTAATTATCAGGTCGGAAGACGTTCAAAAACAAACGTGTCGCTCCTGTATATCAAAGGCTTGACCAACGAAGGATTGGTGGAGGAAATCAAAAGCCGCATCGAACGCATCGATATCGATGAGGTTGCCGGATCAGGCTATTTGGAGCAGCTGATGGAGGAAAACTGGCTGTCTCCGTTCCCGCAGATACAAAATACGGAGCGTCCGGACAGGGTGGCCAGCGCCCTGATGGAAGGCCGCGCAGCTTTGATGGTGGACGGAACTCCGTTTGCTTTATTGATGCCCGTTACGTTCTATATGCTCATAACGTCATCCGAGGATTACTACGAGCGCTGGCTGCCGTCTTCGCTCATTCGTCTTCTCCGGTTCGGGGCGGCATTTATTGCTCTGTTCCTGCCGGCTCTTTACATCGCTTTGATCTCTTACAATCACGGATTAATTCCGACGAAGCTGGTGATTTCCATCGCCGCGGGGCGGGAAGGGGTTCCTTTCTCGTCGATTATAGAAGCTTTGATTATGGAAATCACGCTGGAAATTTTGCGCGAAGCAGGACTTCGACTGCCCAAACAGATCGGACAAACCGTCAGCATCGTCGGCGGACTGGTCATCGGCCAGGCCGCCGTGCAAGCCGCCATCGTAAGTCCGATCATGGTGATTGTAGTGGCGTTAACGGCAATCTCTTCTTTTGCCATACCGCAGTATAACGGAGGGCTTGCCATCCGGATGCTGCGCTTCGCCATGATGATGGCGGCGGCTGTAATGGGGCTTTACGGGATTATCCTCTTGTTTATCATTATAACGGTCCATATGTCGAAGCTAAAAAGCTTTGGAGTAGGCTATTTGGAGCCCTTCGTTCCTATTCATGTGAGCAACTGGAAAGATCTGCTCCTCAGGCTGCCTCTTCATATGATGAAACGCCGGCCAGAGATGAATAAACCGCAGGACCGCACGCGGCAGTAGCAGAAAACGAACGGGAGAAGATGCCATGACGATAAAAAGCGAAGAGGGGCTCACAGCTACACAGGCTTCCTTGCTTGTAGCGAAAAGCATGATCGGAACGGGAATTCTCATCCTCCCGTCGGGAGAAACGCGAGACGTCGGTACTTCTGACGGCTGGATTGCCGTCTTTCTGAGCGGAATCATCGTTTTGTTCCTGGGGTATGCAATTGCCAGGCTGAGCCAACATTTTCCCGGGCAAACGTTCTTTCAATACAGCCGGACGATAGCCGGGAAATGGCTGGGCATATGCCACGGCATCGTTTTCGTTCTGTATTTCACCTTTGCTTCCGCATACCTGGTGCGCTTGATGGGCGAAGTGATCCGCATGTACTTGCTGGATACAACCCCTATTGAAGTGATCATCATTACATTTATGAGTGTTGCGGCTTATGTTACGCTAGCTGGCATAAGCTGTATCGCGCGAGTGACCGAACTGTACTTTCCGGTCATTTTGATTATCCTGGTCGCGCTTATTCTGGCCAGCTTGGGCGATTTCAAGACGGACAATATCCGGCCGATTCTAGGCAGCGGATGGGCGCCGGTGTTGAAAGGAATCAAGACCTCCGCTCAAGCGTACAGCGGCTTTGAAGTGATGCTGCTATTTACGGCTTTCATGAAAGAACCGCAGAAAGCGGTGAAAGCTACGCTAAGCGGCATCGGGGTCGTCGTTGTTTTTTACACGCTGATTGTCCTGCTTTCGATCGGTACGCTGACGGCAGAAGAAGTGAAAACGACCACATGGCCGACCATGTCGGTAGCCAAAAACATTGAACTGCCGGGAGGCTTCTTCGAGCGGTTCGAATCGATGTTTTCCGTCCTGTGGGTGCTGTCGATGTATACGGCTTTCGTACCGTACCAATATGCGGCAAGCCTCGGAATAGGGCAATTGTTGAATAAGGATTACCGGATCTTTGTCTTTGCCATTCTGCCCGTGATTTATATGATCGCCATGTTTCCGCGTGATTTGAACGGCGTGTTCAAGTTCGGCAGCATGGTCGGAAACGTTGTTTTGTTTGTTTCGATGGCCATGCCTTTGTATTTTTTGCTTTTGTTAAAGCTGAGGGGGAACCGCCTTGTCAAAAGCTAGAAGAGTCCTCATGCTGTCCTCCCTTCTGCTGCTCGTTCCCGTCGCAGGGTGCTGGGACAGGGTTGAGATCGAGAACGTGGGCATAGTTCTGGGGATCGGATTTGATTTGCCCGCCAAGGAAAACAGCACAAAGACCATGCCTGACGAGCAGAGGCTGTCCATGATTCATCATATTGCCATACCCAAGAGGTTCGCAGCCAAGGAAGGCGGGCTCGCCGTCAAGAACTATGTCAACCTCGCCAGCGAAGGCAGCGTCGTTTTCGATAATATTAAAGAGGTATCAACGAGGATTTCCCGCATTCCCAGCTATGAGCATTTGGCCGTGATTGTAATTAGCGAGGAGGTAGCGCGGACTTTCGAACTGCAAAATATGATCAACTTCCTGCTTCGCAATACAGAGGCAAGAAGATCGATCCGAATCGTGATATCCGAAGGAAAAGTAAACAGCGTTTTTGAAAAGCAAGGAATCAATGACAATCCGGCCCTGAGATTAAGAGGGATGGTCGATGAATTCAATAAGACCCTGCTCATGACATCCGCGATGAAAGTAGGAGACATGTCGGCAAATTTGAGCGGGAAAAATAGCTTCGTCATTCAGCGGGTCGTAACTTTCGGCAAGGAATCGAAAATTTCCGGAGCGGCCGTCATCAGCGGAAAGAAGGCGAAAATGGTCGGTTTGCTGGATGAAAAGGAGGTCGTTGGGCTCAATTGGCTGAGAGGGGAGAGGAAGGAGGACGGGATCGTCAAAGGCATAGAACCCAAAAGCGGAGCGGCAGTCGTTTACGAGGTCCGAAAAATAAAAAGAACCGTCAAACCTAAAGTCGAGGGGGATAAAATTTCTTTTGACGTCATGATTCAATCGGAAGGCAGATTAAGGGAAGATTGGGCCATCCCCGGAAACGCTCTTGAAGAGGATTTTGTAAAAAGAGCGGAGCAGGCCGCGGAATTATCCGTCAAGGAATCTGTAGAAAAAACGCTCGCCAAAATTCAAAAGGACTTGAAAACAGATGTGGCCGGGTTTGGGAAAAAGCTGGAAATTAAATATCCGCAAGTTTGGAAACGGGTCAAGGACAATTGGGATACCGAGTTTGGTAAAGCGTCCGTAAATGTCCGTGTAAAGATGCAAATTAACGAGTATGGCACGAGAGGAACGAAGAAAGGCTGACCGCTCGGAGCAAACCGCAAGGCCGCGGGTGCAGCTTGGCAAACCCGAACAGGCCGGCAAAGCCGCGCCGCGGCCTTATGCGGACGCTTAAAAGCTGCACGGCGGGAGCATGAGGGGGCTTGCTTTGGACACGGCGCGGGCCTATCACGACCCGGGTTGTTGCGCGGCGAGGCGGGGGCGTGAGGTAGGCGAGAGGCTATGAGACGGCTCGGCCTGCCGAGCCGATGGGGAAACTTGCGAAAATGGCTCGTTAAGTCGAAAAGCCTGCAAACGTGCAGGCTGCCCAAAAACCCCCCACATTAGGGGAGGTAGCCATAATCTGCCTGGCTGCGCGAAGAAAACCTGCAAAAATACATGAATTTGCGTCCATGATAGCTAGCCACGAGCAATTCCTGCAAAAGTGCAGGCTTTTCAGCGGGGAGATGGGCTCAGGCTCACTTTCAGCGAAAATTCCTGCACTTTTGCAGGTTTTTTGCCAAAATGAGCTAATTTCAGAGGAAAAACCTGCACTTTTGCAGTTTTTTTCCACCTCGATGTCTCCCTACTCATTTTGTTCAGTTCCGCGACCTCACAAGGGGAGGTGTGCGCCCGGCAAAAGTGGTCGTCCTCCAAATTAGCCCCGCTGCTTCCCCTAACCCTCGCAGATTATCGCGACTTTCTCGGGCGGCAAAAATCTTGTTCAGCCGTTCAGCTGGCTGGGCCACAGCACATAGCTGGCGCGGTCCTTTTCGGCGCCCAGCAGCTGCAAGTACTGCCGCTCGGGAGCTTCGGCGATGCGG
The DNA here is from genome assembly GCF_057749925.1 of Paenibacillus sp. sgz302191. NCBI lineage: Bacteria > Bacillati > Bacillota > Bacilli > Caryophanales > Paenibacillaceae > Paenibacillus > Paenibacillus sp. sgz302191. The sequence continues at coordinate 473,656 of NZ_JBYLHY010000002.1, read as the reverse complement.
ACGCCGTTCCAACTGTCGACGACGATTTTGCGGAGATGGTTTTGCTTCATGAACAAGCGGAAAACCGTCTTGAGCAGTTGGCCGACTTCCGCTTCGTCGACCGGTACGGCTTGCCCGGTCTGATAAATCCGCTTTCCGTTATTTTCGATCCAGTACAGCCATTGATCGCCCCGGAAGACGAGATAGTTGCCGTTTTTGCGGGCAAACGAGATGCCCGGATAGTCCGGCCACGGGAGCAGAAGACCGAACGGGTTAGCCGGATCAACGGAGCAGATTAGCGTAACGGGCTCCCCGGCCGGCACCTGCAGGGCCGGAGCCCGGCCCGCGTCCTGATGAAGAAGCGTAATAAAATCTTTGGACGCGAACTGCAAATACGGCAAATTTTGAATAAACAGGCCGCGCACGACGAGCCCCCATTCTTCCAGCTGCCTGAGCAGCGGCAGCAGCGTTTCCCAGGGGAACGGGCAGAGGGCGGCGGCCAAATCCCGGGTTATGATGCCGTAGCTGTCGAGCAAATGCCGGACCCAGGCCGCGGCCGAAGCTTCTTTGTCGTAGCCGGAGCCGCCAAAGATGTCAAGCGGGTACCAGCGGCCGAGCCCGGACTGAAACTTCCCGGGCTTTTTGCCGCCCGCTTGCGCATGCAGGCGCAGCGGGGCGAACTGGTCGCCGGCCGCCCGGCCGTCCCAGACGAGATCGAGCAGCTCGGCCAGCAGCGCCGAAGGCGGCCTTCCGGTTTCGATGCCGAGCTTGCTCAGAAAGCAGGCTCCTTTTTGTTCCAGAAGGCCAAGCAGCTCCGGATGAGAGGCCGGTCTTAGCTGCGCCGCCGACAGGCACGGCTGGAACAGCGAACCGCTTTCGGCCGCAAAGAAGGCGATTTTGCCTTCTTTTTCGTCAGGCTCCTTTTTGCCGATCCAAAAAATATCGCCGGACGAACAAAGCAAGTCCAGGTCCTGCTTCCGGTAGCCCGGCTGACGGGCGGGAAACAGCGCCGCTTCCCAGAGGGAAACCGGAAGGAAGAAGCCCTGCAGGTCGCCGATAATTTCGCGCAGCCGCTCTGCGCCGGTATGCTCCGAAGCTGCGGCCAGCTTGCGGCGCAGCGGCATGTGCCGCAAATACGTCTGCGGAGAGGTCGCCTCTCCGTTGCGGCGGAAAGCTTGCAGCGACATGCGGATGAGCCGCGATGCGACTTTGCTGCTCGTCCACAGCTCCTCGACGTCCGGGTCGGCAAAGGGAGCCGCTTCCAGCGTGCGCGCTTCCGCCGCCGCGCGGACCCAAGCAGCCGCGGCATCCGGCGGCAGCGCATAGCGGTCCGACAGTTCCTCGACCTTGAAGGACAGCCTGCCATCGGCATACCTTTGCAAAATAAACGTTTTCGCGCTGTCCGAATCGGCGAGGGACGCGTACAGCTCCTTCTCGTCGCTGCAAATGTAATACGCGGCGCTGCGCAGTTCCGTCGTCGCGACGACGCCGCGGTCCTGCAATTGCCGCAGCCATTCCGGCAGCAGCTCTCCGTCCAAAGCGTGCACTTGCAGCAGCTCGGCAAGCGTAGACTCTCCGCGCTCCTTCAAATAGCGGAGCACGTCGTCCGCTGCGCCGAGCGGCGCGTCGGCTTTGGCGAGCCGCCGCTCTTCCGCGGCGATGGCCTGCGGGCTGACCGCATTGCGGACGGCTTCGGCACCGAACACGTCGGCGGCCATCCGCCGGCTGAATCCGAGCAGCTCGATTTGCAAGTCCTGAGAGAGCGCATCCGACTCATACAGCCGGGTCTGCACGTAGTCGGCCTGGAACTGTCCGGCAAGCGGCGACGGAAAATGGCTGCGCTGCACGGCGAAGCGGATTTGCAGGCGGGACACGCCATCCAGCACCTGCTTGAGATGCCCGATATCGACATGTTCCTCCAGACATTCCCTCATCGCCTCCTGAAAAAGCGGGAACCGCTCCTTGAACGGCAGCGCCTCCTTCAGCAATTCCTGGCCGCGCAGCCGCTTCTTCCAGGCCGGCATCCGCGTGAAGCTGCGGGTCAGCAGCAGCGAGGTTTCGGCCAGGCGCTGGAACGCCCCGCCGAACATCGCGGATTGGGCGACTGCTTCGACGACCAGCGTCTCGGCTTGTTCGGATGCCAGCGACATGATGCTTTGCACAATAGCTTCGTCGTAGCCGTCAAAAATAAGCTCGATCCCGTTATCCCGCGCATTCGTATACAGTGCGGAATAGCCGGCTTGCGCCAGCTTCCGGCCGATGGCCATCAGCCAGGTCCGGTTGAGCTTCCGGCCCAGCAGGCTGTGTACAATGTAATGCGTATGATTTTGCTCGTCCAGGAACGTCTCGATGACGAAAGTGCGGTCGGTAGGCACCGGAGCGACGGCCATTTGATTGCGGACGAGCCCGATCAGGCTATCGGCGGCTTCCGTATCCATGCCATACTCGCGCATCAGCCATTCCTGGACGCCCACGTCGGCGGCTGTGCGGCTCGTGGCAGGCTCGGGGCCGGCGGCGCCATCCGGCTGCATGTGCAGGCGCGCCTGCAGCTCCCTCCACAGCGCGCCGGTCTGCATGCCGAGCTCGAACGATTTGCCGCCTGCCTCGCCGCGCCAGAACGGAATTTCGCTGTAGCGGTTCTCGGCTTCGCGGACGTAGATCCGCTCCGGCCGGATGCGGACGATGCGCCAGGAAGCCGTGCCCAGCTGAAAGACGTCGCCTACCGACGACTCCTGGATGAATTCTTCGTCGAGCTCGCCGAGATGAAGCCCGGTGTCGCTATGGTGCACGGGGTACGCCGTGCTCTGCGGGATCGTGCCCGCTCCGGTGAGCGCGGCCATCTGCGTCCCGGCCAGGGGGCGCAGCCGGCCGGTTGTGCGGTCCCATTCGATCAGCGGCCGCACGAACGGATAGAAGCCGGCGAGCACCTCGAGCATCGCCTCAAGCTTGCCGCGCGGCAGCCCGCGGAAGCTGTCGCTGCGCTCCAGCAGACCGGCGAGCGACGCCGCGTCCCAGTCGTCGCCGAGGCTGACGATGGCGACCGTCTGCTGCGCCAGCACATCGAGGCCGCCCTGCGGGATGCGGATCGCCTCGATGTCGCGCGCCGCGATGCGCCGGCCGAGCACGGCCAGCTCCGGCAGTACGCTGCGGCTGCGCGCGAGCAGCACGCCGCGGCTGACGTCGCCGACGGCGTGGCCGGCGCGGCCGATGCGCTGGATGCCGGCGGCCGCGCTGAACGGCGAGTCGATCTGGATGACCAGATCGACATGACCGACGTCGATGCCGAGCTCCAGCGACGAGGTGGCTACAAGGCAGCGCAGCTCGCCCGCTTTCAGCATGCGCTCGACTTCGAGCCGCTTCTCGCGGGCGACGCTGCCGTGATGGCTCTTTGCGTACTCATACCCGACGTGGTCGTTGAGCCGCAAAGTGAGCCGTTCGCAAAGCCTGCGGCTGTTCGCGAACACAAGCGCCGTGCTGCAGCCTTCCATCAGCTGCAGCAGCTTGACGACAAGAGGCGTCCATACGGCCTCCTTGTCGGCTCCGGCCCGGGCGGGTTCCGGCATCGTCACCCGCAGCTCGTACCGCTTGTCCGCTTTGCTTTCGACAATCGCCACATGCCGCGGCCCTTCGACTTCCCAGCCGCCGAGAAACTGCGCGACGCGCTCGATGGGCTTCTGCGTGGCCGACACGCCGATCCGCTGCACGCTCCGGCCGCACCACGCATCCAGCCGCTCCAGCGAGAGCGACAAATGCATGCCGCGCCTGTCGGCGGCCAAATCGTGGATCTCATCCACGATGATGCGCTCCACGCGCCGCAAAATCTCTCTTGCCCGCGGGGAAGTGAGCAGCAAATACAGCGACTCCGGCGTTGTGACCAGCACATCCGGCGGCGTCCGCAGCATGGAAGCGCGCGTGCTCTGCTTCGTATCCCCCGTGCGCACGCCGGCTGTGAGCGGCTTCCAATCCGGCTGCTGCAGCGACTCGGCGGTATGCTGGATCTCCTCCATAAACTGCAGCAGGTGATGATGGATATCGTTGTTCAGCGCTTTCAGCGGCGTAACGACGAGCGTGCGGACACCGGCGGCATAGCCGTCCTTGTCCTGCATTTTCCGCCTGGCGGTTTGATCCAGGCACGGCAGTAGAGCGGCCAACGTTTTGCCCGATCCGGTCGGGGAGGAAATGAGCGTATGATGTCCGGACGAAATTTGCCGCCAGGCTTGCCTCTGAACGTCGGTCGGTTCTCCGAACCGGGAGGCGAACCACTCCGCTAAAACCGGATGGAAGCCGTATTCATCCTGCAAAAATCGTGTCATTACCGACATCTCCTCGCTCACATTTTCTTCCAAGATAGCATATCTCATCTTCCCGTTCCAGACAGACAGGCATTTTGCTTAAGTCACGGCTCTTATTCCCGCTCAAGTTCGGCAAGGCCGAATAGTTAGGTTTTCTTAATTTTTTTTCGGGCAAGAAGGGGATGCGTAAGTATATGGATAATTATACTATAGTAAATAAAAGTTAACTGGGCGAGAAGGTAGGGTCCGATGGATAATTTGCACTTTTTTAAAAGTGTCGTGCGTTCCGATTCAATCACTGAGTCTCTGGAGCATTTGCAGAGATTTTCCAAGTACTTGCTGGGCAGCGAGCAAATATGCATTTTTCTTTTTGACAAGAGACGCGGGGTCGAGCATATGGATTCTTATACCAGAAATATTCCCGCAAACAAACTGTCCGGATTGATCAAAGCTTCGAGAAAGACGAATTTGTTCTACGCCGTTCCAGAGGGCAGCGATGTCATTACGGCAATCCCCGCCCAGACGGCCGGAATCGAGTATGGCGCGCTGTTCGCGTTCAGGCTCCAATGCGACGGTTACGTCGGAACGTTGGCTTTTTGCTTCGACGAAAGAACGCAGCCTTCGGAAGACGCCCTCGGCGTATGCAACCTGATCCGTCTGCACATGGAACATTTGATCGATAAAATTCATTTCCGCAAGCAGCTGCATCATTACACCAAATACGAAGGCCTGTTCAACATGCTCAAGATCAAAGACGAGTTCACTTTCGACCATTCTTATAATGTAGCGTTTTATGCCTCGCTGCTGGCTTCGAGGATCGGGCTGCCCGCACCCGCCATCGAACAGATCAAAATCGCCTCGCTGCTTCACGATATCGGGAAAATTATGATCCCGGACAATATTTTGCTGAAGCCTTCGCCATTGAGCGAGGACGAAAAGCAATTCGTCAAGCGGCATCCCTTGCTCGGCTGCAAGCTGCTGAAAGCTTTTCCGGACTCTGACGCCGCCATGCCTGTAGTCAGATGGCATCATGAACGGATGGACGGAAGGGGCTACCCGGACGGGCTGCAAGCGGACGAAATTCCTCTGCAGGTGCGCATCGTCACAATCGCCGACGCTTTCGACGCGATGACCTCCAACCGCGTATACCGGCCTTCCTTGCGCATCGATGAAGTCAAGGAACAAATGCGGCAAAATGCGGGCACGCAGTTCGATCCTGTATTAGTCGACGAATTCCTGAAAGCATTGTCCGATCAAAGCAAGCTGAGGCTGCTCCAGCAGTGAGAGTAAGCGGGAGCGCCGTCCGCAGCAAAGGGCCGAGCGGACTGTTGAAGCAGCCGCAAGGCCCTTTTTTCGGCTTATCCAGGCAGGCATTCCATGAAAATACTGAAAATAGCGGAATCGAAGGAACGCAGTACCGTGGAAGCCGGGCCGAATCATGAGAAGCGTCGAATGCTTGCATGGATCCGTTCGCTTCCCCGCTTCCCGTTATTTAAAAAAGCTTTTTGGAATAATAAACCCATCGAGGGATACCAACTGGTTTAATGGATTGCTATGTAGTGACCTTTCCGTGCCAAACTCATTATCCAAATAGCTCATCTTGAACATATCCCGAATCAATTTGGATTTTTGCGAAGAGGTACTTTGAGCTACACCGAAATATTGACAGATATCCTGGGCAGTCACATAAGGGAGAAAGCTTTTGTCGAACAAGAAATTGACAGTTCCTATTGCATGAATAATTCCCGCCGCCCAGACTTCCAGCTTGCCCGACATAAAGGGAACAGTGCGCTTGCGCCCAAGCTTTTCCACCATTTTAGTAGACAATTGCTCGTACTCTTCATCCAAATATTCTTGACAAAAGCTCTTCACCAATTGGAGCAATCGCTCCTTCTTCTCGAGTATCTTCGGGTATTTCATTAAAATACTCCCTCCTTTTTACTAGAGTTTATCATAGTTCACTAGCCGCTTCCTAGCATGTTGGAATAGTACAGGTTTATACCCTGGATTAGGGGGAGTGATTGCATCCCCACATGCCAGAGTCGATGGCTATAATCTACCTGACGGGTACGAAAAAAGCCTGCAAAAATACATGAATTCGCGCCCTCGATGCGCTGGCCTCGCGCAATTCCTGCAATTGTGCAGGCTTTTCGCCGGCGCCTGGGCTCAACATGCATGTTTGTCAAAAATTCCTGCACATTTGCAGGCTTTTCACCAAAATGAGCCGTTTTCGCAGAAAATTCCTGCATTTTTGCAGGTTTTTCCATTTATTCAGTATATTTATTTTGGAAGGGCTCTATATACTATTCATTGCTCTTTTAACGTGTATGCTATAATAAAACAAAGACAACCAAGCGAGGTGAAGCTGATGAAATGGGGAGAAATTACTGGGTTGCACCCAGGTCGTTTTGTATTAGTGGAAGCGATCAAAGCAAGCACCAATAACCGAATGCGTCAGTTGGAGGATATGGCGGTTATTCAGGATTACGACAATCCGCAAGAAGCGTGGAGCGGGTACAAGCATTTTCACAAGCTGTATCCGACACGCGAACTGTACGTATTCCACACCAGCCGAAGTGATGTAGAGGTTGTTGAAGAGTTTTTCTCAGGTGTACGGCAACGGTAATGAAGATACAACTCCAGTATGGCTTGCCTATTGTCTCCTTGACCTTAACTCACAACAATCAATCGATTATTTTACCAAACGTCTTATTCGATACCGGATGTGCCGCAACGGTGTTTGATACCGATGTACTTACTCGGATTGGCATTTACATTGACTTTATAAACGGAAGAGCAAAGCGAATGTATGGAGTAGGGGGACTAGCGAAATTTGCTATGAACAGATCATCCCTGACCTTCAAATTGAACATTTTGCTTTAAACGATTTTCCTGTCCAACTGGGATCCATACAAGAGTCTTACGGCTTTGACGGCATACTGGGCATTGATTTTATGAAAAAAGCCATATGTAAAGCCGACTTTGAAACAATGGAAATTACGTTTGCAGATTAAAACAAGCAATGTCCTATATGTTGGGATAGGTATTTTTAACTAAATGAATTTAACAAAAATAGCCCCTTCTCCGTTTGTGGAAAAGGGGCTCACCGTATTGCAATCAATCCTGGGGTTTGTTGAACGTTGAAATATTGTTATGCGCCAGCCGGCCGCAGGCCGCCGCTACGAGCCCGCATACGAGATCGTCCACGAACGTATTGCACTTGCCGCCTGTATGGTCGCTGTCGAGTTCTTTAATGATGCCGATTTTGGCTTTATCCAAATAGCCGAAGTTCGTAAGCGCGATCGTGCCGTACATGAGCGGGATCGCTGTCGCGATCGATTCATCCACGCCAAACAGCCCTTCATCGGTGCCGACGATATGGTTGTACTGCTTGTTGAATTCGCCCTGCTCCACGGCCGTGTCGATTTTGATGGCCAACTGCACCGTATGGAACGTCTGCTGCTTGCGCAAAACGGCCAGCACATGATGCTCGCAAATTTTGCGGTCCAAGTCGGGGGTGTACGGCCGCTGCAGCATATCGACGATATCCACGAGATCGTCAAGCTTCACTCCGCGCGATGCCAGCAGCGCCAGGTTGCGCTGAGTGTAGTCCTCTTTTACATTCTCGGAAATGACTACGCTGGCCGTAGAGGCGACGAGGGCGCAAATCCCTTTGGACAAAAACGATTTCGGCCTTTTATTCGGAAAAAAGAACCGGAATTTGCAATCCACGAAACCGAACAACGAACTCGCCCCGCTGCCGTACATGCCGCAGATGGACATCGCAATCGTCCGGTGAAGGTTATAGGCAGGGTCTTTCATGCTGGCGAGCAGCTCGGGATCATGCTTCACTTTCTTGTCCAGCTCCAGCAGCGTCGTCATAACATTGTACGTTTCCGTCTTGCCGAGCACACCCAGCAAAGTTTCGGCGATCAGCTCGTAAGGAATTTTTTTGATGCCTTTCACTTCAACCAATAAACGGGCTACCGCCGTTTCAATATCCGCCTGCGGGAAATGGTGGAAAACTTCTTCCCTCATTTCTTTCAAGACGAGCGATTTTTCTTTCAGAAAAGATCTCATGACTGAATGCCTCCGTTTCTACGCCGTTTCTGGTTGAATGCGGCGCCCGCTCCCGCGAGCAAAGCCGCCGACTACCATCGTATACCCATTCGCTTCCGAAAACTCGCATTCCTCTAATTCGCTATATATAGGATACGGTCCGCACCCGGCTCCAGCTGCCTGATCCGGCCCTCCGCTTCCAGCAGCACAAGATGCGCGATCGTCTCCGACAGCGCGAAGCGCAGCTGGTGCACGGTCAGCCGGTCGCCGAAGGCGGCGCGGCAGACGTCATATGCGCTGAGCGCCTCGCGCAAGTACCCTTCCATGAGCGCAAGCCGCTCATGATGATGGCGCACGAGCTCCGCTGCGCGGGCGCCAAAATCGGACCAAGGCTCCCGGTGCCCCGGGTAAGCCGTTGTCACCCGCAGCCTGCCGATTTCCTGCAGGCTGGAGAGGTACGCGCCGAGCGGATTGTCTTCCACCTCCGGGAGGAAGCTGACGTTCGGCGATATTTGCGGCAGGACGTGGTCGCCGCAAAAGATCGCCTCCGCCTCGGCGTCGTAGAAGCACAGATGACCCGCGGCATGGCCGGGGGTCTCGATCGCTTCATACGCCCGGTCCCCGAGGCGCACGGGTCCTTCCCGCAGCAGCGTCACCTGCGGCTGCGGCGACACCATCGGGACGAAGCTGGCCATGTGCTTCGTCATCTCTTCCAGCCCGGCGGCGGGCAAACCGTGCCGGGCGAACAAATCGAGCAGCAGCGCCGACATCGGCTGCTCGCCCTGCCACAGGAGCTGCACCTGCCGCCAGCCGGCCTCCGAGAGGAGGACCGGCGCGCCCGTGCGCTCCTGGAACCAGCCGGCCATCCCGTAATGGTCGGGATGGTGATGGGTGAGCACGATCTGCTCGACGTGCTCGAACGCGATCCCGCGCTCCTGCAGCACCGCGTGCCAGAGCGCCTCCGCATCCGGAGTGCGCAGCCCCGGATCGATGAGCGTCCAGCTGGCTTCGCCGCGGACGAGGTAGCTGTTCACCCAGCGCAGCGGGAAAGGCAGCGGAACTTTGACTTGAACGATGTAGTCGTTGCAATCGATAGCTGTTTTCATTCTTGACTCCTTATCCTTCCCGATGTCCGACAAAAATCATGCGGCTGGATTGCTCCGTACTGTAAGGCTGGCCGTCGTAACCGCCGTAGACATGATCGATATGCAGCCCCGCCCGGCCCAGCATTGCTTCAAACTCGCTGCGGCCGTACAGCTTCACCTGTTCCAAATAGCGGCGATCCGGCTTGCCTTCCTCGGAAATGACGATCCGCTTGCGGACGTATCCGTCTTCAATGGCCCGGGTTTCTCGAATCGTAAGCCCCTCTTCCGTCCGTTCCGACAGGGGAACGAGATTGGCCTGCACATGCTCAGGATTGAGGTAATCGACGATGAACTTGCCGTCCGGCCGCAGCAGGCGGCGCATTTCGTGAAAAACCCGCTCGTTTTGCTCCATTTCTTCAAAATATCCGAAAGAAGTAAACAAATTCACAACCGCATCAAAGCTGCGGTCCAGCGGCACCTCCCGCATATCGCCGCGCAGCCATTCCACCTGCTTGCCGCTGTCCTGCTTCACGGCTTCGGCCAGCAGCACTTCCGACAAATCGACGCCCGTCACCTGATAACCGAATTCGGCCAAAGCCATCGAATGGCGCCCCATGCCGCAGCACAAATCCAGCACCTGAGCCCCCCGGCCCAAATGGAGCCAGTCCATCATTTTCTTCACTTCATGGTATGCACCTTGCAAATCTCTGTGCTTATAAACGACTAAATAATCATTCCCAAAACTTTCCTGATACCAAACCATTGCCCCTCACACCTCTGTCTGCAAAAAAATAAAATTTTCCGGGCCGCATGCCATGCCGCCAACGATCAGCAATCAGCCGAATTTTTCATTCAATTGGCTTAAGCCTTCCAGCACTTCTTCCTTGCTCAAATTGCCCGCAAGCAAAACGTCTTCCTCCGCAAGCAGCAGACGCTCATAAAACAACCGGGCCCGCTCCATAAAGAGCTCATCCCCGGGGTGATCCTCCATATAATGAAACAGCACATCTTCCGCCTTGGAAAATCGCCCGTTCTCATCATAATATTCAAACAGCAGCAGCTTCACCTCCGCCGGCAGGTGCAAGCGTGTCAACCGTTCGAGCGCCTGCTCAATGCGGGGAGCGGCCTCTTTGCGAATATCGGCCTGATCCTCCTCGTCCAATCGGTCCAGCATCAGCAGCAGCTCCAGCGATTTCAGATGATACCTGTACGCTTCTTCAGGCTGCTTGTCCGCTTGATGGAGGTCGCCCTGCTCCCTGAACAAATCCGCGACGATCAGCGCTTTGCCCGAATCTAGATTGCCCTGATACGTCAAAAAATCCAAAATGTCCTTGCAGGACAAAGACTGCAGGGAATGGACATTCAACCCCAGCAAATGCCTGCTGGCTTCTTCCAGCAGCCGCTGCGCCTCGCCAAACTGATGCTGCTCCTTATGAAACAAAATGCGGTTCAGCGTAACGGTCAACTGCTCAATTTGCCGCATAAAATAGTCGCGCCTGAACATCGAAGCCGTCTCCTTTCCGGCAAAAATACCTCTTTTCAGCTTACCACGGCTCAGGATGAAACTCAAAAGCGGAGAACGCCCATTTTTGCCGATTGACAGCACCATTGATTGCGGCTCTTCATAAACTATTTTGACTGTATCCCTATACCTTGTATTTCCCAATACCCGAGCAAGGAGGGGTGACACACATCCATGAGCAGCGACCACAAAAACAAGTTTCTACTCACCAACCGCGAACGCGAAGTCTTTGAACTCTTAGTGCAGGACAAAACTACGAAAGATATTGCGCAGCAGCTCTTCATCAGCGAAAAGACCGTGCGTAATCATATTTCCAACGTCATGCAGAAGTTGAACGTAAAGGGTCGTTCACAAGCGGTTGTAGAACTGATCAAGCTTGGGGAATTAAAGATCTGATCCCGGTCAGCGAACGGATCCATGTAAGCCTTCGATGCTTCTTACCCAGGAGCGATTCGAGGGCTTTTTATGTGGAGAAAAAAGCAATCGTGCAAAGGATCCTTTCTCCACAAACGGAGAAGGGACTATTTTTGTTCTTGACCTATACCTTGGGCGTGGGATAATAAAAATAGGAATTTTACCCAAAAATTTTACAGCATAGAGGGGTGGATTATGAGGAAATTTATCGTAATCGTAATCTTGGGCATGATTTTGGTCTATTTGTTGTCGTATGGGAAATCTCTGTTGGACAAGAAGGCGCATGACGCTAATGGCATGCTGAAGCTGTCGTATTGGCAATACAGGGAAGGCGATTCGCCTGCGGGCGAATACGGTAAACCGCTCTGGTCCGATCCGTCCGGGTATGATGGAGATGGATGGAGCCCGGTAAAGCGGGTGCAGCGGTTTGAAAAGAGCGCCGATCCCGGGATGTATTGGATAAAAACGAAGCTGCCCGAACAAACTTGGCGGGACGCCGGGCTTTATTTGATCATTTACGGAAATTATGAGGTTTTTTTGGACAAGTCCTTGATATACAGCTTCGGAACGATCCGTCCTTCAGGGAAAGTAGCTTACGCGGGAACTCCGAACCGCCTGATCCCCCTTCCGCCAGACAGCGCGGGCAAAACGCTGCTAATCCGCGTCCAGGCTACGAGGGATCGCATCGGAGTGGCCGGAGAAGCGACAATCAGCGAACGGAGCGAACAGATTTTGCTGCTTGTCAAAAAAGAAGCGTTAGCGGCGCTGCTTTCCTTCTTATACGGAACAGCGGGTATCGTCGCCTTGATGATGTACAAAAAATCCCGAGGAGAGCCGGCTATGTTTGCCTTCGGATGGTTCGCCCTCTGCCTGAGCATCTACTTGTTTGCCCGGCTAGATATTAAAGATTTTTTTGTTGACGCCCCTCTATTGTGGAGCTGGGTTGAAATGACTTCTCTTTATGCGGGTACCGGGGGTTTTATTTGCTTAGTCAGCCATACGGCGGGGGCGGGCCATTATTTCGTTCTGCGGCGCTTATGGCAGGCAAGTCTGCTGTATGCTTTCGGCGCGGCGGTTTTATCCGGAATCGGAGTCATTCCTGTCCAATCGACGCTGGCCCCGTTTCAACTATTCATGATCGCCTCCGCGCTCATTACTTTCGGGGTTGTTTTCTTGCAGGCAATGAAAAACCGCGCGCAAGCCCAGCTTGTTCTAGCCGCGATTGCCATCGTAACCGCATGCGCGCTTCATGACGTCGCGTCGTTTTTATTTGTGCTGCACAGTCCGTTTACTTTGCTGCATGCGGGTATGCTTGCTATGCTTATTATTTTGTTTGTCGTTTTGCGGTTCCGGTTGACCGACACGTTTCGGGCGTACAAGCGGCAGATTGAGCGCAGCAACGAAGCGCGTTCCCGGTACGATAAGTTAAAGGACAGCTTTTTGACGGTTGCATCCCGTGATTTGCAGACGCCTCTAAGCGGCATTGTCGGGATCGCCCAGTCTTTGCTGGATGATGCAAGCGGAAATGCCCGCAGAAGCTTGGAGCTGATCGTATCCAACGGCAAAAAGCTGAACAGGCTGGTGGACGATATTCTCGATTGGAACAGCTTGAAAAATGAGCGGATTGTTTTGCAGGATCGGGTTTTCCCGCTCAGATCCGCCGTGGACAACGCCGTGCTGCTGCTCCGCCCGCTGCAAAAGCCTTCGGTCTCTTTGATCCGGGAAATTCCGGATATGCTGATTTGTGCGGACGAGGGTAAAATGCAGCAAATTATTATTCATTTGCTCGGCATTGCGCTCAAACTTACGGAACAGGGCTGCGTCAAAATTTCCGCCGTTCAGAAACCGGATGTTTTGCAAATCAGCATCGAAGATACGAGCGATGGGATTCCGGAAGAACAGCTTGACATGATTTTTGAAGAGTTTTATCAAATCCCGTCTCTTGATACTGCGGGGCACCCAGGCCAAGGCTTCGGCCTCCCGATTGCCAAAAAATGGATTGAATTCATGGGCGGGACGATAACCATCCGCTCTGTTCCCGACGCAGGCTCCCAACTTATTTGCGAGCTGCCCGTTCCGGTTTTGGATGGCGGTTTGCAGCATGAAGTAGCGGCAGCGGCCGAAGAGGAAGAAGCGGCGTTCTATCCCGAGATTCACCCGGAAACAGCGACGATCCTCGTTGTGGAGGATGAGGAAGCGGACCGGCATGTCATCCGGAATTATTTAAACAAGCTGCCCCAGTGGAGGCTGGTTTTTGCCGCAAATGCCGAAGAAGCGCTGGAAATGGCGCATAAGGTTTACCCGGATCTAATTTTGCTTGATGTGCTGCTGTCGGACAAGGACGGCTACGAGCTGTGCAAAATGCTGCGCCAGTCGCCGCCGGTAGACGATTTGAAAATCATCCTGTTGACGGCAAAGGGGGCCGATGACGAACAAAAAGGGTATGATGCGGGAGCGGACGAATATCTTGCCAAGCCGATTGACCGCTTCGAATTAATCAACCGGATCAATGCTCATATCCAGTCCAGATGGTTTTTGCGCAAAGAAAGACAGCAGTTTTTTACAGACAGGCAGCTCGAGTTTTTGCGGCTGGCTTTCGAATTCAAGGAGGAGAACAAGGAAAAGCTTGCCGATAAGCTGTATGTAAAGTACGAAACGATTAAAAAAGATGTCAGGAAGATCAATCAATATTTCGCTTCCCGTTCTTTTTCGGAAGCGGCCGTACAAGCCAAGCGCAGAAACATCATTTGACCGCGCCCTGAACAAGAAGAGCCCGCGCTCGAACCGGAAGGTTCCGAGGCGGGCTTTTGTTCGCTCAAGCGGCGCCATCCCCCCGAAGCAGCCTTCTCCCTGTTCTTCCCGGAGCGCGCCTCTCCAGGCGAGCATCGCGCCGCTGCTTTGCCGCTCCTTTCGGCCGGTGATGGGCCAGGCCCGCTTGATATCACTGCTTTTGTTGTGGGGGGATCGAAATTCCCCCCTGCAAAAAGTGCGGGGGAACACACGTGTACTGTCCGGTCTTGGGCATTTCCGGTATAAAGGTGCTAGGTTCATCGAACCCAAACCATACCAACGGAGGAATGCTTCATGAAATTATGGAAAATTGTTTTAACTTTGGTTTTAGCGGTAACAGTCATCTTACCTTCCCAAGCGTTCGGCGCCTCCTCGACTTACAGCGGAGTTAGCGGGAAAAGATGGGTGCAGGAATTCCCCGGGTCCAGCAGTGTCAACGATTTGAGCAGCGGCTTCAAACCGAAGGCCGAAAAGTTCATTAAAGCAATGAAAGACGCAGGCATCACAGTTACGGTGAACGCTACTTTAAGGCCTAAAGAGCGCGCCTATTTGATGCACTATTCGTACAAAATCAGCAAAGGGCTGATCAGTCCGAAAGATGTCCCTGCCATGACCGGAGTCAACATCAAGTGGGTACACCCCGACGATGACAAAAGCTACACAAAATCGAAAAAAGGCGCAACGGAAATGGTCAACGCTTACGGCATTGTAGCAGCCCCTGCGCTTGACTCCGATCATATTCGCGGCAATGCGATCGATATGAACTCCCCGGTTACGAAATCGACTTCGATCAAAAAAGCGGACGGCACTTCCGTTACGATCAAAACGTATGCGGATCTCGTTGCAGTCGGCAAAACGTACGGCGTCTATCATCTGATGCCGATCGATAAAGACCCGGTCCATTGGTCCAGCGAAGCAAACTGAATAAGCGTCAAGCTTTTAAAACCGCCGGTACATCCGGCGGTTTTGTCATGCCCGGAGGGCGTTTGCGGCGCTGCATGGCGGGCAGGCATGAGACTTGAATGGCAGGCCGAGCCGATGGAGAAACCTGCGAAAACCCTATGACGCCGTGGACGTCTACTACGTTCTATTTGCGTATAAAGTGCAGACTGCCCGGGAACCCACACGCCAGAGCTGACCGAACCATTTGCCTAGTTGCGCGAAGAAAAACCTGCAAAAGTACAGTTTTTGCACGATGGATGCGCTGGCCACGACAATTTCCTGCAATTGTGCAGGCTTTTCGCTTTGAACAGGGGCTCAGGTTCATTTTCATCGAAAATTCCTGCACAATCGCAGGCTTTTCGCCAAAATGAGCCATTCGCATGAAAAAAACCTGCACTTTTGCAGGTTTTCCCTCTGCCAGACCGCCTTCCTTGCTCCACAACCCGTGCAGGAGAGGCCCGGGATGGAGAGAGCGCCTGTCCCCCCGCTGGTTCCTCTACCCCCCGTCACTTTTTCAACAATCTGATTTTCCAGTTTTTTTGTACTTGTATAGAGATGTGCAGAGAGGGTGGTTTTCTCCCGCTGACAATAAACTTTGTCCCTGCTTGGACAAAAAGTAGTTATAAATCGGACAAAGCCCCGTATACATAGTAGTACCGGAAAGCAGAGTACAGGCTAGACGCGAGGGAAGAGGCAGTTGCAAAACTGCGTACCATTAAAGGAGGAAACAAGCATATGAAACATCAAAATTGGATTCGTTCAGCCGCTATCGCGGGGGTGATTGCCTTGCTGACTACGGGGTGCTCGATTTGGGGCTCCGGGCAAAAAGGCGACATCGATGCTCCTCCGCAAGCCGGTGCGGAGACAGACGCCAAGACAACCTCGTCAGCGGTAACGATCGATATGGCGGCGGACAATTCGTCGCAAATGACGGTTTATGTGAAGGACGCGAAAGGGTTTGTCGCGCCTGTAAGTCTGGGATTGCCGAAGACGCAGTCCGTAGCCCGCACAACGCTGGAGTACATGGTCGACGGAGGCCCGGTTGCGAGCTTGCTTCCTTCGGGATTTCAGGCGCTGCTTCCGAAAGGTACCAAGGTGCTCGGAGTTAATGTGCAGGCGGAGAAGAAGCAGGCTGTGGTAGACTTTTCCAAGGAGTTTTTGAATTATGACCAGCAGGATGAGCGCAAAATTTTGGAAGCAATCACGTGGACGCTTACCGGATTTCCGACGGTTGAAAAAGTGCAGCTTCGCGTGGACGGCAAAGAGCTGAAAGAAATGCCGAAAGGCAAAACGCCGCTGGATACGCCGATGTCGCGTCTGATGGGCATCAACATCGAGAAGGCGGGGGATGCCGACTTCGGCCAGGCGACTCCGGTTACGCTGTATTTCATGAATCAAAACGATCAAAATTACAAATATTATGTACCTGTTACTCGCCTTGTCAAAAGAACCGACGATGTCGCCAAAGCGGTTGTCGACCAGCTGATCAAAGGGCCGGATCAGAAAAAAGGCTTGACCGCGGTTATGAACGCGACGACCGAAGTGAAGAGCGTAACGAAATCCGACGGGCTGATTACGGTCGATTTCTCCAACAAGCTGCTCGGTGCGGATCAAAAAGCTTCCGCAGACGCGCTGCAGTCGGTGATCCTTTCGCTCACGGAAAATACGGGCGCCAGCAAGGTGCAAATCAAAGTGGACGGAGCCGTAAAAATTACGTCGACCGACAATCAAAACTACAGTAAACCCGTATCACGCCCAGCACATGTAAATCCGGTGAAGCTGTAGGCTGACCGGCTCACGACCTCTACGCGGCCGCTTGTTCGAAGGGCGACTGCGCTAGAGGTCTTCTCGATTACGAAATTCAAAAAAATGTAACTTTCCACATTTAAATGGAAATAAAACGGAAAATTGTTGGGAAAATCCCCTATTTTTTTTACAAAAGCGCTGCACTACATTACAATGATGCATATGGAAGAAGAGCTTCCTACCGGAAGCCCACAGGAGGAGAACTGCATGATGAGAATCAATGGAAGAACAAATGACGAATTACGGCCAATGAAAATAACCCCTCACTATAACAAACATGCGGAAGGGTCGGTGCTGATCGAGGTAGGAGATACCAAAGTCATCTGCACGGCGACCATCGAGGAGCGCGTCCCTCCTTTTATGAAAGGGCAGGGCAAAGGCTGGGTGACGGCGGAATATTCCATGCTGCCGCGGGCTACGCAGGTGCGCAATCAGCGCGAAGCCGCCAAAGGCAAGCTGGGCGGAAGGACGATGGAAATTCAACGGCTTATCGGCCGCGCGCTGCGTTCCGTCGTTAACCTGGAGGCGCTTGGCGAACGCTCGATCACGCTGGATTGCGACGTCATCCAGGCGGACGGCGGCACGCGGACGACGTCCATTACGGGGGCGTTCGTGGCGATGGCTTTTGCGATCAATAAGCTGGCAACGGATAAGCATTTGGCAAAGTTCCCGATCAACGACTTTCTGGCGTCCGTCAGCGTCGGCGTCATCGGCAGCGCGTCCCGTCTGGATCTCAACTATGAAGAGGACTCCCAGGCGAAGGTGGATATGAACGTCGTGATGACCGGGCAGGGCAAATTCGTGGAAATTCAGGGAACCGGCGAAGAGGCGCCGTTTTCGCGTCAAGAGCTGGATGAGCTGCTCGCACTGGCGGAGTCCGGCATTCGGACGATGATCGAGGAGCAGCGCAGGGTGCTCGGACCGATCAGTGATCGCATACGAGGGGTGCAACATGCAGCTGCAGAGTAAATTTGTCGTTATCGCAACGCGCAACGAAGGAAAAGTCAAGGAGTTTGCCGAGCTGTTCGGGCAAAAAGGGTACAAAGTCCGCAGCTTGGCCGATTACACGGATTTGCCGGACATCGTGGAGAGCGGCTCCACGTTCGCGGAAAATGCGCGCATCAAAGCGCAGGTCATATCCGCGCATTTGCATGTGCCTGTGCTGGCGGACGACTCCGGCCTGTGCGTAGCCGCTCTCGGCGGAGCGCCGGGGGTGTACTCCGCCCGGTTCGCCGGCGAGGATGCCGCGGATGCCGACAACAACGCCAAGCTGCTGCGGGAGCTTGGCGCCATTCCTCCGGCGGACAAGCCCGCCGCCCAAAGCGGGCATCCGGAGCTGCTCAGCGAAGCTGCCTTCGTCTGCGCCCTGGCGCTGATAGATCCGGTCGGCAACGAGCTCGTTGAAGCCGAAGCGAGCTGTGACGGCTATATGATCGGCGAGCCCAGGGGCAGCGGCGGTTTCGGTTACGATCCGCTGTTTTACATTCCCGCTCTCGGCAAGACGATGGCGGAGCTGACGATCGAAGAAAAAAACCGGATGAGCCACAGAGCCAAGGCGCTTCGCATCTTTTTGGACAAGCTTTCCGCGAATTAGGAAAAAACAATAACAAACCTGCTTATCCGTTCTAAGGATTTAAGCAGGTTTTTCGCTTCTTCCGCCGGCCGATCAGCGGATCGATATTTTGTAAGTGCGCAGCCAGGTGTCCACTTGCGCCAAATAGGCGAAAAGCTGCGGACCGGTCATCAGCTGGCCGAACCAAGGGATATTGAAGTCCGTCGATTCGGATCTCGCCAGGTCACGGATTTTTTTCACGTCGATAAACGGCAAAATCGGGGACGAAGTATCGTCGAGGATGTCGAGCACCCAATTTCTTACCGCCGCCAAATAGTTCGGGTTGTGCGTTTTCGGATAAGGGCTCTTTTTGCGGGTGAGCACGTCATCGGGGAGAACGCCTTTGAGCGCTTTGCGCAAAATGCCTTTTTCCCGGTCTCCGGCCGTTTTAATTTCCCAGGGAATATTCCATACGTATTCGACCAGCCGGTGATCGCAGAACGGCACCCGCACTTCCAGCCCGACGGCCATGCTCATGCGGTCTTTGCGGTCCAGCAAAGTCGGCATGAAGCGGGTGATGTTCAAATAGGACATTTCCCGCATCCGGTTTTGCCTCTGGGTTTCTCCGGCGAGCCGCGGCACTTCGGCCAAAGCTTGCTGGTAACGGCTGCTTACGTATTCCGCAGGCTTGATCCAATCGACCAGATCCGGGGCGAGCAGATCGACGCGATTGGCCAGCTTGAGCGACCAGGGGAAAGTGCCGGCCTCCAGCGCTTCATCCCGGTGAAACCAGGGGTAGCCGCCGAAAATTTCGTCTGCAGCTTCGCCGGATATGGCGACTGTCGCTTCTTTTTTGATTTCGCGGCAAAACAAATACAGCGAACCGTCGACATCGGCCATCCCTGGCGTATCGCGGGCAAAGACGGCGGTTTTCAGCGATTCGACGAGCTCGGGAGTGTCGAATTCGATGGCGTGGTGCACGGTGCCCAAATGTTCAACCATTCTTTTGATCCACGGGGCATCCGCATTCGGCTGAAAGACACTCTCTTTAAAATGTTTGTCATTATCGACATAATCTACCGAAAAAGTGTGCAGGGCGCCTTTTCCGCTCTCCTTATAGCGGCCGGCGGCCAAAGCGGTCAGCGCGCTGGAATCGAGCCCGCCGGACAGCAGCGTGCAAATCGGCACGTCCGACACGAGCTGGCGTTCCGCGGTATCTTTCAGCAGCTCGCGGATGCGGAGCGCCGTCGCATCGACATCGTCCGGATGCGGCTGGCTTTCCAGCTTCCAGTAGGCCCGTATGGACAAGCCGTTGCGGTCAAACACGGCGCAGTGTCCGGGCTTCAGCTCCGCCATGCCCCGGTAAATGCCGTGTCCCGGCGTGCGGGCAGGGCCTACGGCGAATATTTCCGCCAAGCCTTCGGCGCCGACCTCCGCTTTAAAATCGGGGTGAGCCAATATCGCTTTGGGCTCCGACCCGAACAGCAGAACTTCGTTCTGATGAGAATAAAAAAGCGGCTTTACGCCGAGCCGGTCTCTGACCAAGTATAGGGTCTGTTCCTGATCGTTCCAGGCGGCGAAGGCAAAAATGCCGTTGAGCCGGTCGACGCAAGCCCGCCCCCATTCGATAAAGGAAACTAGCAGCACTTCCGTATCGCAAGTGGTGTGAAAGACGTGGCCGCGGGCCTTGAGCTCTTGCGTCAGCTCCGGAGCGTTGTACAGCTCCCCGTTATATACGATCGTGTACGTGTAGTCGCCTTGTTTCCGAATCATCGGCTGGGCTCCGTTTTCCGGGTCCATGACGCTGAGTCGGCGGTGGCCAAGCGCGCAATGCTGCGAGATCCATGTGCCGGAAGCATCCGGTCCGCGCAGGTTCATGGTTTCCGTCATATTTTCTAGAATGGACGGGTATTGAGTCAGGTCTTTCCGCCAATCGATCCATCCCGTGATTCCGCACATAGACGTTCATCCCTTTCCTTAAGAGAGCATGATGATAAAGGGTATGCGTACGGCATTTGGAAAATGTCTGTCCCCCAGGAGGCGCCCCGGCATTTCGGCAGTTTTGTATTTTATTACAAGGACTGTTACAATAAATAAAATCAAACTAGTTACTAAACGATAAAGGTGATGACCGATGAAAAAGAAACATTCCAAAGCCCAGATCGATTATTTGGCAGCGAGAGAACATTTTCTGCAAATCAGCAAGCAAGCCGATAAACGCATTGCCCAGCTGAAGGAGCAAGGCAAAGAAGTCGGACAAGCGGAAATGGAAGAAATTGTGGAGCGCGTCGGATTGCATCGGGCGTACAACGATTTGACGCATGCCGAGAACGTTCTGATCAACTGGACGCATACGGCCATTAAAAGCGAACCGACGTTCGTCAGCAAGCGCGCTGAATTTGAAGAGCTTTACGAAAATATCAAAACGAACGCAGAGGCGAGAGGCGCTATTTTGAATCTGGCGATGCGTTTAAATTTAGAGCTTGCGTGAGACTCTATAGAGGCAGTGCCATTATTTCTTCAGGAGGCGAATGCTTATGGATAGCCATTTCATCAGCAAGCTGCACGACAAGCAGAGAAAAGCCGAGAAGAATTTAAGGACTCAAGGCCACAAACGGCCCGGCGACAAATTGCCGAACCGCAAGCACTGACGTCTGATGGCACCACCAAGAGCCTGTCGGGATATGTTCCCGGCGGGCTTTTGCACCTGCTTTTCAATAACCTGATAGTTACAGCATACTTGAGCGGCCGCGGACCCATACTATAGTTGTAATTACTCAATTCGTCGGGAGGCAGGCCATCATGAGCAAAAGGAAAAGCATGAACTCCAAAATGCAAAGCGCGGCAGACCATTCCAAACAGTCCGAGCGGATTCAAGAAAACCTGAACTCGACCGAGCCCGGTCATCATCCGCCAAACAGACCGTCCGTATAAGCGTACGGAGATTCAGAAGAGCCGCAACCGAACGGGTTGGCGGTTTTTTTCATGAATGCGAAAGCGCTGCCAAGTAAAATTTAGTTGTCCGCCTCCGCACTATACGGTAAGATGGGTAGTAGAATTTCAGCTAGACTTGAAAATTTCATAACGGAAATAGGTGTTTGTCCGATATTCGTCATGAGCTGTTCGCTTATGCGGTCACCGGCAAGCTTAAAAGGGAAGTTCGGTTCAAAGCCGGCGCGGTCCCGCCACTGTAACAGGAGAGTCGCAGCAACAAAGCCACTGATTGCACAGCCGATCGGGAAGGCCGCTGCAGACGATGACACTGAAGCCAGGAGACCTGCCTATTTGCACAGCACTGTTAGGTACCTACGGGAGATAGGGAAGGTGTGAGATGAGCTATCGGCAATTCATGAGGATAGGCGTCTTTCCCTTTTTGGTTAAAGGGGAGGGCGCTTTTTTAGATTTGCGCCTAAATGGCGGACGCAGCCGCGCGTGACGCGAAGTGACCTGGCCTGGCCGGATGCGGCCGATTGTTCCCAGCGCGCCTCTCCCGCGCAGGTTTGCTGGGCTGGCTAGTAAGTGTAAAAGCCCCTCCATGCCGTTGGGCGGCGGAGGTACCCGCGCAGGTTTGCTGGGTTGGCTAGCAAGTGTAAAAGCCCCTCCATGCCGTTGAGCGGCGGAGGTACCCGCGCAGGTTTGCTGGGTTGGCTAGCAAGTGTAAAAGTCCCTCCATGCCGCTGGGCGGCGGCACCCACGCAGGTTTGCTGGGCTGGTTAACAAGGGGGTACGAAATGGCCGGGTATGGAGAAAACCTGCGAAAGTGCAGTTTTTTTCTATGAAAATAGTTCATTTTGGCGAAAAAGCCTGCGAAAGTGCAGGAATTTTCGATTAAAACGGTTCTTAGCTCGCGTATCCACCGAAAAGCCTGCACTTTTGCAGGAATTTTTCGCTGCCAGCGTATCGGCGAGCAAAAGGATGTACTTTTGCAGGCTTTTTCGGGTTGCCGATGACATACCAGCCCTAGAGGGCGCGTTTTTCAACGTTTAAGCTTTTTTTGTGCATGTGAACATTTAGTCGGTTTCCGCGGCCAACCGGATTGCGGAATTTTTAAATGCGGAAAAGAAGGTTGACAACTTGCAGCAAGTTATTGATAATCAATAGTAATTATTACTATTAAAATCGAGACAAACAGTTGTGATTGCAACGGGCAATTGCGGCGCATCTGCATCTCCCGGGCGCTCGTACCGGATCCTGAGCTGATCTGTGCCCGCCGAACCTCTCCGCCTTGGACGTTTACGTTCAGTCGCGTGTGCTCGACCGACCGCCATTATGCAGTGAAGGTGAGCGAGCTGCTAAAGGAAGCGGCCTATTGCTTTCTTTCCCGCGATATTGCCGTAAGAGCCTCGTTGTGCGATCGTATCGCATTTATCGATTAGGCGTTATTGTCGAAGCGGGGAGCGCGTCAGAGCTTATTTACCGGCCCAGGCACGCCTGTACGGCGGCTTTGATGGCGGATGTGCCTATGCTCCTTGAATTCAGTTGAAAGGATGATTGAGATGACAACGTGGGATTTATCGACAGTCCGGCATCATGTCCTGATTTGCAACGGCGGCTCGTGCCTGCGCAAACAGGGCGACGAAACGACGGCGGCAATCCGCGATGAGATTTCCAGGCTCGGCGCCGAGCGGCTTATACATACGACGCGAACGAGATGCAACGGCCGCTGCGAGGATGCCTGTGTCGTTACGGTGTATCCTGAAGGCATATGGTATCAAAAAATGACGCCGGAAACCGGCCGGCGGCTCGTTCGCGAGCATTTGCTGGACGGCAAGCCGCTTGAGGAACATATGATTTATACGTACGAGCATCGCTTCACACCAACGGGAACAAGCGTCCCCGGCGTCGATCGCGCCAAATCGAAGTGACAAGCTTCGCCATCCGCATCAAAGACGATCGGATATGTTTTTGCCCTGCCGCTTGCGGGGCGATTTTTTTTATAGTTTGATAGACGGCAAAAAAGACCGCGAAATCTCGCGGCCTCTTTCATTTAAAGGACGTCCCAGGAGGACGCTGATATATAGGTCAAAAACCTTGATTTAACAAGGTTTTTTATATTCAATGTGTAAAATAAGTGTAAAATGAATTTTTTTTGTGCTAA
Source organism: Paenibacillus sp. sgz302191 (assembly GCF_057749925.1). Lineage (NCBI taxonomy): Bacteria > Bacillati > Bacillota > Bacilli > Caryophanales > Paenibacillaceae > Paenibacillus > Paenibacillus sp. sgz302191. Next base: position 450,117 of record NZ_JBYLHY010000002.1, on the reverse strand, counting down.
ATAGCCATAATATCTTCAAAGGTTTTTATTGAGACTTTTTCATCTTGTTCGCGCAGTTCTTTTATTATATGCGCATAATGTGCATTAGTCGTTTCGATATCGGAATGCCCGAGACGTTCAGATACATAGTATATAGATGCCCGTTTATAAAGCAAGATACTTGCGTGAGTGTGACGAAGGCCGTGCGCACTGATCGGTGATATGTTTAGTTTTTGCAAAGTTTCTTTAAGAACTTTATTTACTGCACTATTGCTTAAAACTTTATATTTGGAGGAAGGACTATAAAATACCAGGCCGTGGATGTTATCAGGCCGTTTTTCAAACATCACTTTGAAAAGATCCATTGTTTTCTGGTCCATTTTGATATCGCGAACAGACTGTTCATTTTTTGTCGGACCAAAACCCTCATGCATCTTATTTGTGTATCCCCATGTTTTATTTACTTTGATAATGTTTGACTTAAAGTCAAAATCTGAGCGTTTGAGTCCCACAAGCTCGGCGAATCGCATACCAGACGTTAAACCGAGTATTATAAGATAATGAGAAAGTGCCGAAAGATCAAATGCTTTTAGCAAGCGCTTACTCTCGAAGTAGTTGAGGTGTTTTTCTTCTGGGCGTTTTGCGGGATTAGAACCTGAAAGTACAGCTTTCCGCGTGAAATCAACATGTATAATACCTTCATCAATCGCGTCGCGCACACAAGCTCTTATGTGTGTATTGAGTTTACGTGTTGTATCCTTAGCATGTTCTTTGCCATACTCGTTAAGAAATGCTTGATACGACCTCTTTGTAATGTTCTGAATAGGAATGCCACCGAAGGCCTTTTTTATTGTTTCTAAAGTGTTCAGATATCGTTCCTTTGTATTTTTTCCAACTCCTGATTTATACACCTTCACCCATTCCTCAAAATAATTATCAAATGGTTCTGGTTTTAAATGTGGTATTATCCCCTTTTTTAAACCAGCCTCCACTTCACTGGCCGCCACTTGCGCCTCTTTCTTCGTAGCATACCCGCCCTTACGAATCGGATCAGGCTTTCCATTGACCATGCGGCTAATGGTATACTGCCAAGTTTTTCCTCGTTTTTGGTAAGACGGCACTCGGAACCCCTCTTTCCTGTATTAAGAATTATTACGTTTTGACTTTACATATTTGGCAAAATCTAAAATTTCCTTTATTTCATCCTCGGTGTAATTCTCTTCTCTAAAATAATCAGACAAGCTTAATGGTTGTGTTATTTCATCCATACCACCTTCCTCTATAATGTTACTTTTCTTGATATTGAACCTCTGAGCGATTTTTTCAATTGCACCCATCCTTGGTTCGGCCTTTCCAGACTCCCATGCAGCTACCACTTTCGCAGTTACACCTGCAATCTCTGCAAGTTCCTCTTGAGTAATGTTATTTTTATTACGAAGTATTTTTATATTTTTCCCAACAATATCAATAACTTCAAATGCAGGTGTTTGATCTGAGTTTTGGTTATTATCGGCTAGAAAAATGTCATCAATGTTTACTTTGTATACCGCCGCAAGTTCCTTAATTGTTTCTAAGCCTGGCTTTCTTTGCTCCTTTTCGTAATGTGAGTATGTCTGCTTGCTCACACCTAATTTTTTTGCTACCTCCTCTTGCGTCCAACCTTCAATTTTGCGTAATTCTTTTAATTTTTTGCCGTACAAATTTAACTCCCCCTTTATCCATTATTATAAACCAATTATCATAAAAGTAAACAAAAAGTTGACAAAATTAAATTAAAGTATAAAAAATTATTGTTGACATCGCCCAATTGTTGATTTATATTTGAGTCAACGGATAGGCGACAAAAATTAAGTGCATGAAAGAGGTGATCAAATGTCGGTATCTGTAGTTGAAAAAAGAAAATCTTTAAAACTTTCTCAAGAAGCTGTCGCTAACCAAATTGGAGTCACTAGACAGTATTACAACGCCATCGAGAACTCCAAACGAAAACCATCTGTCAACCTTGCACAGCAATTAGCAAAAGTACTCAATGTCGAATGGACAATTTTTTTTGATCATGAAGTCAACAAATAGGCGACAAAGGGGCAGGGAAATATGACAGAATTAGAAAAACGCAATAGAAAAGAACAACTCATCAGGGATATATACATTGAAATTTCATCCTTACAAGCATTGGAGGTACAAAACAAAGAAGGAGGGGATTGCCAATGCAACAAATCAACGTGCAACTATCAATTCCAATCCCAGAAGACAAAGTTTTAATTGGTCGTGTAGAGTTCGAAGAATTGAAACGGAACGAGTTAACTGGTGTTTATTGGTCGATGCATGACTTAGAACGACGAGTAAATAGAAAGTGCGATTGGATAAAAGAGAACATATTGTATCCTTCTCGCTTTCGTAAAGTACTGGACGTAGAAAATGGCGGATTTGTTTTTTACCCGAAGCTAAAGGGTCAAGCGTGGTCGTTTCAAGCTACGAAGATGACAGATTTTCTAGAACGGCAATTTTCTAATATTTTCATAGGCGGGTTAAAGTGATGCAATTGGCCTTTGAAATCATAATAGGTGCTTGGGTTACTCAGATTATTTGGATAATACGGGGGTATATACGAGAAAGATGATTGAAAATCTATTTTTAATTCGATGGTACATATTCTTCTTTCTTGGAAGGAGGTTTCTTCTTTGGGTCAAAGCACGCCTGGTGTCATACCTGCAATGGTAACAATGCATTTCGATGGACAGGAGTTGGAGCTTTTAGCGAGAGCTGCGGAAAAGCTTTCGGAGGGAGGCGATTTACAATCGCGGCAATATGGTCAACTCGCAGATCGCTTGCGGAATGAAAAGAAACGGTTTCATGAAGCGCATGCGGCCGCATTCGCGGCCAGGTATCCTTTTCGCTCCATAGGGGACTAGGTTGGTCATCATAGTGCCAGTATGAGGGTTCCATTGTTAGACTTTGCTGACTCCCTCATCAAAAGGAGAAGCGACAAAGTCAGGTTTGCCATGAGTCCACGCAACTGCCTGGACTGATACGAGGAAGCAGAGTAGGGGTGCACACCGAAATGACGATCCGGTCAGGTGGGTAAATGGGTTGGGAAAATGGCGGCTCTCATAGTGGCACTATGAACGGTTTCACAATATCGTGGAGGGCATGCTACGGCGTGCCACCGGCGATGCTGTGAAGCATCAGGGAGGAGTCTGGTTTTCATGATCGTACTTAAGGGGGATCGTGTGCGCCTAGAATCCGGCGAAACAGGAGAGGCCGTTGAGATTTGGGGAATTGCGCGCCCGTTTCTCCTGCTTAAGCGCGATTCTGACGGCAGGTCCATTCCCATCATGGCGGCGGAAGTTGTGGAAGTTTCGCGTGCGAAGCCGGCCAGAGGTCAGAAACGGGGGAGGTGATAAACCATGTCCAATTCGATATCTCTAGACAGCATTGCAGGCGGTGGATTGGCCGAAAAGCTCAATATCGAGCTGCGCAAATTAGCTGAGAATGTACTCGACCCAAATACCAAAGCGACTGCATCCCGGACCGTGACAGCTACGATCACGTTCAAACCAAACGAAACTCGTCAGCTAGGGGCCGCGGAGATTTCTGTCAAATCGTCACTAGCGCCGTCAAATGGAATCCCAACATCATTTGTGTTTGATTTCGACAGCGATGGAAAAGCAGTCGTCAAGGAACTAATGACTCGCGATCCGAACCAGCTCATCATCAACAATACCGGTAGCGTTGCTGATGCCACAGGCCAGCCACTCCAGAACGTTGTCAACGGCAAGTTCAGGTAAGTAATTCATCATACTATTTTCGGAGGATAAAAGATGATCAAAGAAGCTTTACAGTACATTGTGTCCGCGTTCACGGCGGAGATTAAAGAAATTAACGGTCGGACATTCTCGACTCAGCCGCTTACCACGATTTATCAGGAAACGCCTAAGGCATTGGTAGTTCGAAATCTTTCCGGCTTGGTTGACTACCTGAAAAGCAATTACGATAATCAACCGCCTGTGCTGATTCAGGTTGCCAGCGCAACAGAAGTAAATGTGTATAGCACTTACAATCGCGATATGAACCGGAATCATTTGATCCAAGCGACGGCTCTGCTGCCTAAGATCCCATTTGAACACTTTCTTGATGTCGAGTCGTTCAACATTCTTCTTCAGAGCTGTTTCGTCCAGAACAATCACCGAGATGCGCTGCTATCAGTGGTGGGCAATATCAAAGAGGAAAACGTCGCTGCGGTAGGTGATGACGGTGTGTCTCAGCAGGTGACGGCCAAGACAGGCGTAGCAACAGTTAGTAATGTGGTTTTACCGAATCCTGTATTCCTTAAACCATATCGGACGTTTGTTGATATCGAGCAACCCGAAAGCCAATTCGTATTTCGGATGCAAAACGGACCAAAGGCGGCGCTGTTCGAAGCTGACGGCGGAGCATGGAAGCTTGCTGCAATTTATAAAATCAGTGCATACCTGTCCCTTCATTTACACGATCAAATTGAAGATGGTCAAGTCACGATCATTGCTTAATCGTCACTCTTTCGATTCATCACCAGGGGCTATCTGGCCCCTGGTGCATCCAATATGAGAGGAATGATACCTATGTTGCAGCAAGCTTTGCGGAAGATCCAACAGGAGATTGCCACAGTAAACCAGACGGACATTACCCGCATGGGAAATCTGGTGATCGACTATATCCGGAACCATCCCCAACACGCCGTCTTTATCATGACGGACGGTAAGACAATTGCCGGAGGATTTGAGGTATGCTGGGCCGAAGCCGAGAAACGGGCTGCTGCTCAGATCGAGAAGATCAAGAAAGACAGGAAGGATGCCAAAGTCAAAACGAGCTTGTCCGAACAGGAAGCCGTTGATGTCGTACTGAGGTATTTTGGAATTCCTCTCCCGGAGGCTGCACCAGCTCCTGAGCTTGTTCCGGCCCCGGTAGGATTCAGCGTCTTGCTGGATGATTTGTTATAGGAGGCGAATCTTGTGACGAAATCAACAAATGGTATGAAGAGATTTGAGAATTTCAACGCCCATTTTTCTGGCGAAATTAGTTCCAAATTGTGTGAGTTTGTTCGAGAAGAATGCCTGCTGCGTAGTCGTTATTTGTTTGTTCGCCGTGCAAGTTCAACAATTCAATATGGCTATTGCACACACTGTAAAACTGATCATGTCGTTAGGTCAACTACAACATTGAAGCACAATGAAGACTGGAAGTGCGATAAATGTAAGTCTCTTGTGACCGTTAAAAGTGCAGGGCTTGGCAGGGGGAAGCTTATTGATCGTTCTTATGTTGTTTGGTATGAAAAATCTCAAGTGGACCCGAACGTAATTGTTTGCACAGGATACAAGGTTCAACGCGACTATAGAGAAAAAATCGATATTGAAACAGAGTTTGTGCCAGTCATGCGCTGTGTATTTAAAATCGGTTCCTCAGTTATGGCGCTCCGAGACCATTATAGTACAGGTTTTTTTGCAAATAGACGCGTTCATTATAAGGATGGTTGGAGGTTCGCTGCTAAACCACATTCTTTGATGGGGAAACATTTTTTTACATGGAATAGCTACCAGTCGATTGAAAGCATCATTAATGCAACAAAAGGGACCATGTTTCAATACGGTCCATGGAGATCGTATGCCGATTCGAATATGGACCTTGTATATTTTTTCTCTGCTTTTGCGAAATATCCGTTTATCGAATACTTATCCAAGATGGGCATGACATCAATAGCAGATAAGATTGTAAAAAGAGAGCCATTATACAATTCTATAAATTTACGTGGGAAAACCATGGAAAATATTCTTGGGCTTTCGAAGGCAGAACTAAAGGATTGGAAATCATCCGGCATAGTAATGACATCTTCTAAGCTTCGTGCTTATAAGTGGTTCCGTGATCAAGGTGTTCCGATCAGTTGGAAAACTGCATCTCGTTGTGGCTCTTTACTAGATGGTTCGCACTATATGGAAGCTATGAAAAAAATACTTGAATACACGAGTCTTGCCAATTTGATCCGCTATGCAGAAAGTCAGACTAGGAAGTTTGGAAGACATTTCAATCAAGTCACAAGCGTAGTAACGCAGTGGCGTGACTATATAAATGAATGTGTAGCGCTTCAAATGGATTTATCCGAAGAAAGATTCCTATTTCCTAACAACCTACACGCTGCGCATCAAAAAAATACGTCTAAGATCAAGTTGAAAGAAGACCCTGAAATAGATATGCAAATCAGATCTTTTCAGAAAAAACTCGACAAGTACTCATATGCAGATCGTAACTTCCTCATACGACCAATTGCTAGTCTGACTGAATTGTTTGACGAGGGTGTGGAACTCGTACACTGCGTGGGTAGTTATGCTGACCGATACGCGGAAGGTAAGGTTGTTATTCTGTGCATTCGTAAGGTAACTGATCCAGATCGGCCTTTTTACACATTGGAGTTAGGCATGCCCTCTCTTTCAATCCTTCAGTGTCGGGGTATTGAGAATTGCACAATGACAAGTGAAGTAAAGGATTTCGTAGATGAGTGGGTTTACCATAAGCTGCTCACTAGAAAAAAACGAATTGATACGACCGGCATAATGCTGGATCAACAGGAGGCTGTTGTATGAGTAAAGTTGTAAAAAAAGAAGATGCTTCGGCAACAATTGCACCAGGAGCAGAAAAAAATGTAATGATCAGAACGCCGGAGGTAATCGCTGCCGAAATTCGGAGTATCGATGACCAGGCGCGGCAGTATGTTCTTCGGTCTGCAATTGACATCGGCAACCGGCTTCATGAAGCCAAGGCGTTGGTTCCTCATGGAGAATGGGCGAAGTGGCTGAATGATAACGTGAATTACGGCCAATCAACAGCTAACAATTTCATGAAAGTCGCTAACGAATATGCAAATTCCCAAACGCTTGCTAATTTGTCCTACAGCCAAGCTGTTGCCCTGTTGTCTGTTCCGGCCGAAGAACGGGAAAAATTTGCCGAAGAGAACAACGTGTCTGAAATGTCCACACGTGAGCTGCAAAAGGCGATCAAGGAAAAGCAGGAGCTTGAACGGAAGCTGAAAGAGGAGCAGGAACGGACAGAAGCCGAGAAGCAGCGTGTTTTTTTGGAGAAAAAGCAGCGAGAAGCGCTCTATGAACAGTATCAATTGGAGTTGAAGCTGCGGAAAGAGCAGGAAGAGAAACTTACGAAGCTTCAACAAGATGCTGAAACGATAGGTAGTGAAAAGGCTTCGGCCAAGTTGAAGGAAGATTTGAAAAAATCCAAAGACGATCTTTCGGAATCGAAAAAACGGATCAAAGAGCTAGAAGAAGCTTTAAAGGCAAAGCCGATCGATGTATCGGCGACGGTCGAAGTGCCCGTCATTCCGGAAGAAACAATAAAGGAGCTGGAGACGCTTCGGCAGCGTGAGCAGGAGCATGCGGCACTTGCTAAACAAAAGGAAGAAGAGGCCACTAAGCAAATAGCCGAAATGAAGACACTGCTCGAAAAAAACAACAATACCGCTGCCATAAAGGTAAAGGTCTGTTTTGATACCCTTGTTGGGAATTTCAATGAGCTGCTTAAGGCTGTGAAAGAAGTTCAAAACGAAGAAGAAAAGGCCAAATTTCAAGGAGCCGTATCCAAGCTCTGTGACAAGATGAAAGAGCAATTGTAATGCGTTTGAAAGAGGGGATAACATGCCTAGTGATAGCTTCCCATTCCCCATGTATTCCGGGTTGTTGGAGCCACAGCACTATGAGCGAATCGGAAATTCGATTTGGCTTTTCCTTTGGTGCATCAGCGCCACAACGAAAGAAGTTATTCGCGATGAGGAGACCTGGGGCATCGTGTTAGGCTCCAAACCGGTTGAAATAGATGAGCTGGCTGAGCGGTTTGGTGTGAACCGCTCCACGGTCAAAAGGTGGATCAAGTCCTTGCAGGAATATGATTACATTAGAACCAAACGCGCACCCTATGGACTCATATTTTCAGTAAGAAATTCCAAGAAATTTGCATTAGGTGGAAAGCTCAATAATGAACCATCTGTCAATGAAGAAGGTTCAAAAACGAACCATCACAGGACGGCAGAAGGGGCAAATATGAGCCAACCAACGAGCAAAAATGAGCCATCTAATAAAGATATGGTTTTAAAAGATGTTGTTATTATTACTGATCCTGACGAAATCATGAGACGAGCGATTGAAGTTGAAAAGTATTTCGTTGCTAAAAGAGGCAAGGGCTTCAACATCAGTACAGCAGATTTCGAAGAGGTAAAGAAAATGGTCGCGGACGGTATTCCGCTTGATATCATTCGTAGCAGTATTGATAAATCGTTTGCTGAGTACAAGCCCAAGCATGCAAGAGACGAGATCCGCAACATGAACTATTGCATTCCCCGTTGTTACGGGGAGTGGGAACGGTCAAAGGTGAAACCCATAACTGGTGCGGTGCCGCACGTGCCAGTCGCCCTTGAGGGACCGCCGAAGAAGACGAAGCAGCAGCAAGAGATTGAAGACCTACGCCGGAGAGCTGAGGAGGAACGACAGCGTGAACAAATCGGAAGTGTTCGAGTTGATGATTGAAATCAAAAAAAACTATGCTGCATTTGATGTGAGCGGCGAAGAGGTAGAACGGCATTTCAAGCATTTAAAAGATTTCCCTTTCGCCGCTGCAATGAAAAATGTTGATGCCTTTGTGAAAACGAACCAGTTTCCGCCGAAAATCGCAGATATCCGCGGTCGTCTGGGTGATCATATGGCCGGAGAGCTCGGCAAGCAGCAGGCCGCACAATACGAAGTGAATTTGACCCTGTGGTCATCGGAAAATAGTGAACCACCAGAAGGATACTGGCAAAGCATACGAGACAGGTTGAGGGGTGAACAGCATGTATGAACAATGGGGCATTCAACTTCCAGCTGACATACGAGCTGAACAGGCGCTGCTCGGGGCTATATTGATCGACTCGGAGGTTTTCGACATTGTAAGGGAGCGCTTGATCGGTGGCGAGTTCTTTCGAGAAGCGCACTCTCGTATTTTTCGGGCAATGGTCCAAGTGCGTTCTTCTGAAAAACAAATCGATCTTGTCACCCTGACAGCCCAATTGCAAGATTCGAGAGAAATCGAATTGATAGGAAATGTTGGTTATCTCTCTGAGCTTGCTTCGGCTGTACCAACATCTGCGAACGCCGGGTACTACATTGATCGAGTACAAGAAATGTTTCTCCGGCGAGAAGCCATACACACGGCAATGAATCTCGTGAAGCAGGCGACGGAAGAACAGGATGTACGTGCATTCGTGGCTATGGCTGAGTCGGCCGCCTCAAAATTATCCGATCAATCAGCACCAAAGCAGGAATTTAAGCCGATTCGGGAAGTTCTCTTGCAAGCGTGGGACGATGCAGAAAAACGGTACAATGCCAGACATACAAACCGCGGAATTACTGGCATTCCGTCTTGCTTCACCGATCTTGATAATATGACCGCTGGTTTTCAGGATGGCGATTTTATCGTAGTTGCGGCACGTCCGTCGGTCGGGAAAACAGCATTCGCGCTCAACATTGGGCAGAATGTAGCTACGAAGACGGGCGAGAATGTTGCTATATTTAGCCTGGAAATGTCTTCATCACAACTTGTTCAGCGGATGATATGTGCCGAAGGTAACATCGATGCCAGCCGGATGAGAACAGGTTTCTTCCACAATGAAGATTGGGAAAAAATGACGATGGCCGTTAGCAAATTGTCGGAATCGGGCATTTTCATTGATGACACACCGGGTATGACCGTGAATGACATTCGATCTAAGTGCCGCAGGCTTATGAAGGAGAAAGGTCTTGGCATGATACTCATTGATTACCTGCAATTGATCCAAAGCGTAAGTAGAGGAGCAAATCGGCAGGAAGAAGTATCTGCAATATCAAGAACATTAAAACAACTGGCTCGCGAGCTGAATGTGCCGGTCATCGCTCTATCGCAGCTGAGCCGTGGTGTCGAGCAGCGGCAGGACAAACGCCCTCTAATGTCCGATCTTCGCGAGTCTGGAGCAATCGAGCAAGATGCTGATATTGTAGCTTTCCTGTATCGCGATGACTATTATGACAGCGAATCAGAGAAAAAGAACATAATCGAAATCATTATCGCAAAACAGCGGAACGGACCGGTAGGAACTGTAGAATTAGCATTCCTCAAGCAGTTCAATAAATTTACAAACATTGATCGGACGCAGCCTCCGCCAGACTCAACAAACGGAAAACCTATTCCAGATATGTATAGGGGGGCATAGTGGTGCCAAATGAAAAAGGATGGTACACGAAAGAAGAAGTTCTTGCAACGGGATTACCGTACTACATTCCGCGGTCGGATAAATGGACAAGTGAGCCATATCCGTTTGCGGTACTACTATCAAAATCACGTTGTAAGCAGCTAGGCATGCCTATTTTGAGTAGCGGAAATGAAAAACCTTCGGCTTTTAAATACTCCGCAAATGCGGGTGCCGGAACAGGCGACCTCAGTCACCGATACGTGCCCTTATACGACAGAACGGATGTGTTCGAATCCGGCGAACTTGGATTATCCATTTTGTTTGAAGGCGAGATTATGGGTGTTCCGACTGAACAATGATTATGAATGAGACTACAAGGGAGGAAGGGTAACGATGGCTGAAAGGTTGATAAGCGCCGAGAAGCTTCTTGACTGGATCGAGAACTGTACGGAAGCTGATGGATTTTGGAATGGCGATGGATTGACAGCATTTGATGCACTATCGGATGCAATTGAAACAGGACACCTTGACCCTGATGATCCGAATGAAATTAAACCAGGGGATATGGTCATTTTACAAACTGCGGAACGTGGAATAATTACCAGCATCCAATATGCCCATAACCGATACCAGTTACGGGGCGTTAGTGGGTGGCAGCATGGAATCGATCAGATTAAAAAGATATGAACACCTAATGGTACTTAATATAAGGGAGGATTTACTATGAATAAACAAGCAGTATTAGACGTATTGAACAGCCTGGAGGTAATCGATCAGCATGGTGGAGAGGACTCCTATATTTTGGTGGAAAACAGCAAGGAAAACAGAGAAAAGCTTCTTGCCGTTGGTGTTACGAATGAGGAAATTGATGATGCCGGAGACGATGAGACGTTCTGTATTCTTACCCTTGCTTTTAACCAGAACCAGTATGCTGATAATTTTAAGGATGGTAGTTTCATTCTATGGGAACGAAATAAAACCATCAACCAGTTGGTTTCAGAAGCACATCAAAATGCAATTTCAAAAGGTTGGTGGAACGAAGATCGTACATTCGGTGAAATTATCGCACTAATGCATTCGGAACTATCCGAAGCATTGGAAGACTATCGGAACGGACGCGAAACAACAGAAACCTATTACGAAGGCGAAAAGCCTTGTGGAATACCTTCTGAACTGGCTGACGTAGTAATTCGAGTGTTTGATGCTTGCGGTCGTTACGGCATCGACCTCGAAGGAGCTATCGCTGAAAAGATGGCGTACAATGCAACACGGCCGCAGCGACATGGCGGAAAAACGCTGTGAGGAAGTGATTCCTTTGAACCTAAAGGCACTACAACTTATCGAAGCGGCTTTAAAGCCGATCATTGAGCATCGGAAGAGAGACATAACAAAAATGGTGATGTACGTACCGCCAAATTCGCAGCTTCTTGAACAAGGATTTGTGAATACCAAATACGGGGTTATTGCCGTCGACGTAAATAACTGGCTTGCGAAGGGTACCTCATACATTATCGAAGAGACCAGCGTAGGAAGTGCCTTCGCCTGGGTACGGCGGAAGGAAGGAGGGACGGGATGATCCAACAATCTGTAAAATGGCTTGACAGCATCCGTGATCTTAAACTTTCGTATCGCGGCACATATCGATTATTGCAGAAAGCGAAAGTAAGAGCGAAATCATCAAAAGACTTCACGACTCAGGATATTATTTCGGAAATGATATCCGATGTAAACTTTGCAATTGAGTGGATGCATACAGGGCGGCGACCAGGAAACAAAAGAGGGATCGAGCGGCTCGCCAGTTATCAGAGGGAGAAGTTAGTTGACCCTTTGAGAATGCAAGCCTTTGTCCGAAATACTAGATCGGCAAGCCCTACAACATTGACGGATTATCAAAGATTTCAGATTCAAGACGCTTTGTCTAGGCTAAGTGAAATGGAAAAGCAATGTTACGTACTAGCTCATGGGGAATGCTACTCTCATTCAGAAATTGCTGAGCTTTTGCACATCACGAAAGGGAGCGTTTCGCAATTAGTCAGCAGGGCTCAAAAAAAAATTTCAGAAGACCTTCAAAACAGCCTATTTCTATGCGAATAGGCTGTTTTTTGTCATGCGTTTGCCACCTATATATGAGAGGACTTATTACAAGGAGGTAAGCCGATGAAGAAAAGAAGATCGCCGCCGCCAATGCTGCAGCCCCAAAAGTGCCGTGGGTGTGTTTGGGGGCGTTGGCAAGAAACGGTTCAATTTTGCAGTAGGGCTGTTTGTCCAAAGGATGAACAGGCACTAAAGAGAGGTGAAAAACCTTGAACTTCGTCCAGCCTATTCGTGATAAGGAGATATTGGCCGATATCAAGGAACATCTCAAAAACACAAACCAGCGGAATTACATTCTTTTTATTCTAGGTATTAATACAGGTCTTCGAATCAGTGACATACTCAGACTTAGGGTTCGTGACGTTTTGGGGACTCATATTACAATCCGGGAGAAAAAAACAAAAAAAGAGAAACGAATCCTAATCACTCCCGATTTGAAACGGGAGCTTACTGATTTCGTTGAAAACAAGCAGCCACATGAATATCTTATCAAGAGTCGGCAGGGTGCAAATCGTCCAATTGGCCGAAGTATGGCGTATAAGATGATGCGACAAATTGCAGACGAATTTGGATTGGACGATATAGGCTGCCACACGCTACGAAAAACTTTCGGATACCTGTTTTATGAGCAGACGAAAAAGGATATTGGGAGGCTCATGCAATTTTTTAATCATTCAAGCGAAAGGATCACGCTCCAGTATATTGGCATCGAACAAGACTCCATGGACATGATTCTGAAACGGTTCAAAGCATGAATTCACCATATTGCGGATAGGTGTAACTCAGTTTAGAGAAAAGCTAGAAAATCCTGAATTACCAAGCGTTTGGGAATATGAAACGACTTACACACAATATCCATTATGGGTAACTCAAAACAACCCCAAAAAGTGGCCTCAAACCCTTGCTGTGACTGGGGAAAATGGGGTTTTGTCTATGTGTAACTCAAAATGGGGGTGGGACGCGATATGTCCAACGCATCTAAATAGCTGCTATTAATGCATATTTCTGGAAAGTGTGAGGTATAAAATGCCGCCAAAATCTAAACGCCCGTGTAGTCAAGTTGGATGCCCGGAGCTAACAACGGAGCGCTTTTGCAGCAAGCATAAAGAGCTTTATCGGCAGAAGTATAACCGAGAAAGAGGGAGTGCAGCGAAACGGGGATATGATGCAGAATGGCGGCGAGTACGAGTTCGGTTCCTGATGCAGAACCCGTTGTGCGTTCATTGTTTCAATGCAGGTAAGGTTATTGCAGCTACTGTCGTAGACCATATTGTTCCGCACAAGGGCGACAGAACATTGTTTTGGGACCGCGACAATTGGCAAGCCTTATGCGCCAGTTGCCACGGCGTAAAGACGGCCACAGAGGACGGAGGATTCGGCAATGAAACTAAACACTGATATTTATATCAAACCACCGCCGACACATAAATGCTTAAGGTGCCTGCGAACTGAGTGTAAGGACCCGTGTATTATCGATGGCGTGAGGTGCATCCTCTGCGGCGATACTATGTTTCCTATTTCGTCGCTGCCCACAAACGATCAGATCGAAAAGCCGCTATCCAAACTCAGAGTAACAGTTGATTGGGGGAGAGTCGAGATAGTTCAGGATATCTTAGACACACTGCAACATGTCGCTGAAATTACCACATGCGATGAGACAAAGAAGTATTTAACTGAAAGATTAAAAATTATTTCAAAATAATTTTTTTAAAAGAGGCCCCCCAGGCTTAAAAAAATTAAAAAAAAGCTTTTAGGGACCGCGCGCCCCTCTAATGTGAAAAAAAGTCCCCGAGGTAAGTTTCTAAGGAAAGGAGGGAATGCCCGTTGAATGAAGTAATCCGATTTGACCATATGCGGGTAGGGAAAAAGGGTGGCGGAAAACACTGGACAAAAAAGGAAGTTGAGAACCGGGAAGCGGCGGCTAAAAAATTTGAGAGAAAGAAAAAACGAAATTTGTCGATCCCATCTTGGTTATCCGTTGAAGCACGTAAGGTGTGGCGGAAGACCGTTAGGGACATGCAAGAGTTCGACGTGCTGGATAAAGTTGACGAAGATGTTCTCGGCGCTTATTGCGATGCAGTTGCGAAGCTGCAAGATGCCAACGCATTAATAGAGGAGCATGGATACACAGAAGTTAACGCACAAGGTAACAAAGTCGTGAGCGCCCATGTCAAACTAGCACAGAGCTATTCGCGCATTGTACTTGCCTATTCTAACAAACTCGGTCTAAACGCAGAGGCAAGAGCTCGCCTGGCGAAAAATCTCGGTGATTCGACCGGCGAAGAAGATGACGATTTCGACTGATTACGAAGATGTTCATCCAACTAATCGTTATGCGGCTGAAATTGTGACGTGGTTACGCCCGAGCTGCGAAATGGAATACTTGGCCTGCAAGCGACATTTGAACGATTTAAGTAGGCAAGCAACGCCAGAGTTTCCATATGTGTTCGACGAAAGTAGGGCCGACCGCATATTCGAATGGTTCGAACGTTGTTGTCGGCATGTACGGGGGCCGTTTAGTGGTGAGTTGATCGAGCTTGCCGATTTTCAAAAATTTGACCTTGGCTGCGTGTTCGGATGGGTCCATATGGATAGCGGAAAGCGCCGGTTCAAAATATCGTTTAACGAGCGTGCCCGGGGGAATGTTAAATCTACGGAAATGAGCGGGCTTGCATTGTACGGCATGTGCGGTGATTGCGTATATCCTCCTGGGGAGCCTGATATCAAAAGGTATGAGGAAAGCCCCGAAGTGGAGTGTGCTGCCGTTGATAGAGGACAGGCAAAGCGTGTTTGGGGCGATGCTCAAAAGATGGGCTTGGAAAGCCCTGCAATTTCAAAGCGTCTGCATATTAAGAAAACGTACATTGAGCATAAAAAACGTGGTGGATGGCTTCGGCCGCTCTCGAAGGATACGAAAAACAAGGATTCGGGCGCCCCGTGCTTTGTTATCATCGACGAGTATCACGCCCATCCTTCCAGCGAAATTCGTGACGTGCTTTATTCTGGATTTGGCAAAAGGCTACAATCCCTCATGATGATTATCTCGACGGCGGGGAAAGACGCAGAAAACAATCCGTGTAAACGCGAGTATGACTCGCTAAAGAAGATGCTTAAAGGCGAAATTCCCATGGATGAAACGATCTTCGCTATGATTCGTGAATTGGAAAAAGGTGATGATCCGCATGACGAAACTGCTTGGGTGAAGGCAAACCCAATTTTGCAGGATGAAAACGAATATGCCGATGAACTGCGAGCTCAAATCCGAGCTGAGCATGACAATGCCTACAATACTGGTGATCCTGCAAAAATACGCGAGTTTCTTACGAAACGACTAAACATTTGGCAAGCTGATAGTGAGAACAAGTACATGTCCGGCAATATGGACAAATGGAAAGACCTTGCAGCATCCCGGGAGGATTTTCTGAATCTTGTGAGAGGATTCCGGGCATGGCTCGGCCTAGACTTATCGAAGCGCGTCGACCTAACGGCAGACGGCTTTGTGTTCAAGTTGGACGGATTAGTTCCGGTCAAAACAAAGAAAGGTACAATAAATCCGCTTTATGCTGTTTGTGCTCATGGGTTTATGCCGGAGGAAACGGCCACAAAGCACGAGCATTCGGATAGGGTTCCATACAAGGCATGGGACAAGGATGGGTGGTGTACCCTTACTGACGGTGCCGTTACGGACTACAGGTACATTTTGAGCCATGTTCATGATATGGAAGAAAAGGAAGGTTGGTCGATTGTCGAAGTTGACTTTGACCCTTACAATGCGACGCACTTCGCTCAAGAGATGGAAGCGGATGGGTACAATACAGTCGAAATTCGGCAGGGTGTGCAGACACTATCTGAGCCTACAAAGTATTTTCGTGAATTGATCCTTAATGGGCAGATTGTTCACGATGGTTCACCGTTATTAACATGGTGCCTTTCTAATGCCATCGAGATAATTGACAACAACGGTAATATTAAATTGTCGAAAAAACACAAGGATGATAGCCAGCGTATCGACCTTCTCGCCGCGATTATAAACGCATTGGCTCGCGCCATGTACGGTGAGAAAGAGATTGATCTTAACGCACACATCATGAACGAAGACTTTTCGTTCTGATTAGTTTGGAGGTGAACTGTGAAACTACGAAACTTATTCAGATGGCCGTCGCGTCGTTCTTCCGAAGAGTCTGACCTGCGGAATCCTGCGCAATGGTTCATCGAATGGCTTGGCGGCGGAACGCGAACGGCCAGTGGCGAAATGGTCACTAGTGATACGGCCATGATGAACAGTAACGTGTATACTTGTGCTTCGATCCTGGGCGGAGATATCGGGAAACTCCCGATCCAGCTTTTCAAAAAGGCGGGCGAAAGTATCAAAAAGGATTCGAGCCATCCAGTTTCTCGAATCTTGGGTATACGGGCTAACCCGTATATGAGCGCATACATCTTCAAAGAACTGATGCAGGTTCATATGAGTGTTTGGGGGAATGCCTACGCTTCAATCGAATGGTATGAGGATGGCCCGTACAACGGCATGCCCAAGGCGTTATGGCCGCTCGATCCGTCCAAAATGGATGTTCGCTTGGATTCGCAAACCGGCGAAGTATGGTATATCACGACTCTGCCGAGTGGTGAACAGCGGAAAATTCACTATCTGGACGTATTTCACTTGAAGGGAATAGGGAAAAGCGGGCTTAAAGGAATGTCCCCGATTGCTGTTCTCCGTGAGGAGATCGGCGTACAACAGGCGCAGAACAAGTTCCTTGGTTCGTTCTATAAGAACGGCACCACAAGCAGGGGGATTCTGCAGGTTCCAGGCGGGGCCACATTGGAAAAGCCTGCAAAAGATAAACTGCGCGAAGAGTGGGAAAAAGTAAATTCAGGTCTTACCAATGCGCACCGCATAGCCATACTTGATGGAGGTATGTTGTATCAAAATCTCGGCATGCCTCTCAAAGATGCTGAATTCATTGAAACAAAAAAGTACGGGAAGATGGAAGTCGCGAAGATTTACAAGATTCCCGGCTACAAACTGGGCGTCATGGAGGGTGCGAAATTCGCCAACATGGAAAACCAGTCGCTTGAATACGTGAAGAACACGCTGCAGCCAATCATCACAAACTGGGAGCAAGAATGTAATTTCAAGCTTTTCACGGAGAATGAGCAGCGGCGGTACTACACGAAATTCAACATGACAAGCGAACTGCGCGGCGATAGTATCAGCCGGGCGACGTTCTATAAAATGATGGTCGAAATGGGAGCGTACAATTTGAACGAGGTCCGGGAGCTGGAGGAGAAAGACGGCATAGGTGAAAACGGCGACAAACATTTTGTCAGCCTAAACTACGTGTCTCTCGACAAAATGGACGAATACCAAATGGCGAAAGCTGGCGGAAAGAGTCCGCCGGGAGGGGGTGAATGACCAAATGCCAGAAAAAGAAATCCGATACCTACCTGTGCAAAGTATTGAAATCCGCGCCAAGCAGTCGGAAGAAGATGCAACGATGGGCATTTCCGGCTACGTAGTCAAGTGGGATCAGCGCAGCCAATTGATATGGGGCGAGTTCTACGAGAAGGTGGCGCGGGGAGCGTTCGCAAAGAGTCTCGAAGAGAATACGATCAAAGCTCTATGGAATCATCGGAGTGATTTTGTGCTTGGCTCCACAAAAAGCCAAACGCTACGCTTGAAAGAGGACAAAACCGGCTTGAGTTTTGAAATCGATTTGCCGGATAGTTCTTGGGGCCGCGACGCCTACGCTTCTATTCAGCGTGGAGACGTTGACGGGGTTAGCTTCGGTTTCTATGTCCGAGGGGATTCGTGGCAATATCTGAAAGACGAAGACGTTTACGAGCGCACGCTGCTGGACGTGGACCTGTTCGAAATATCGCCCACTCCATTCCCGGCCTACCCAGACTCTGAGGTGAGCCAGCGAAGCGTTGAAGCTTTGGGCATCACGACAAAAGAACAGCGTCAGAAGGAAAAGGAAAGGCTTATGTTTGAAATGGAACTTATCCAATTTGAAATCGACCTACTCGACCTATCAGTCTAGGTCGTTTTTTATTGCCAAAAAATAAAATTTCGGAGGTACCCCATCACATGAAACCATTGAAAACTATCGAAAGAAAGCTTGCTTTGCCATTGAATATCCAGCATTTCGCCGGAGGCATGACCAATCAAGAAAGAGAACTGCGCCAGCAGTTGGCCGAAAAGCGTGAAGAAATGGATCAACTCGCGAAGGCCGGAAAGTTCGAAGAAGCTCGCGCGGTGATAGCTGCAGCAAATGTATTGAAAGACCAAATTGAAGTATTGGAACAAATTCGCAATACAGATACGGTGCCGGGCAAGACTAATCCAATTGTAATTCCTGAACCGGCAACCCGCACGGAAAAGAAAGCTGCCGAACGCGAAGAGTACCGCAATGCATTTTTTAAAATGTTTCGAAATCAGCGCCTGAATGAAGAAGAGACTTGCTTGGTTGAAGAAGTCGAAGCAGAAATTCGCGCAGGAATGCAAGGTGGGAATCCCGAAGATGGCGGGTTGATCGTTCCGCAGGATATCCAAACGCAGATTCATGAATTTAAACGGCAATTTGTTTCACTGGAACAATACGTCACCGTCGAACCAGTAACAACCCGCACTGGTTCTCGGGTGATTGAGAAGAATGCTGATGTAACGGTTTTTGTGGAAATCACTGAAATGACAGACCTTGCCGACATGGGGAATCCAAAATTCAAATCCATCAACTATGCGGTGAAGGATCGCGGCGGAATCATGCCGATTTCGAATTCCCTTTTGGCTGACACGGATCAAAACCTTATGCAGTATATCTCCAGATGGATTGCTAAAAAATCGACAGCCACTAGAAACAAACTCATTCTTGATTTGCTTGCGACGCTGACCAAAAAGGCGATTTCAGGTTTGGACACAATCAAAACCGTGCTGAACGTCGATCTTGACCCAAGCATTTCTTTGGGCGCTATCATCGTTACAAATCAGGATGGATATAACTACCTTGACCTTCTCAAAGATGCAGATGGAAAAGCGCTTCTCCAGCCAAATCCGACACAGCCTACTCAAAAGCTGCTCTATGGAAAACCAGTGGTCGTGATTTCAAACAAATGGCTTCCATCAACCGGGACAACTACCAAGAAAGCACCTATTATCATTGGGGATTTGAAAGAGGCGATTGTCCTTTTCGACCGGCAGCAGTATTCCATCGCTTCTACGAACGTCGGCGGGAATGCCTTCACTAGCAATACGACACAAGTGCGGGCTATTCAGCGTGAAGACGTTCAAACATTTGACCCAGAGGCAGTTGTATACGGCGAGCTCACCATTTCCTAATGGGGCTCGCCCTTTTTATGGGGGGGAGTCACAATGTTAACAACCCTTGATAGGCTCAAAAGCGTTATGCAAATTCCGCTGGAGGAAACTTTGTATGATAGCGACTTGCTGCTGCAGATCATGGCGGCGTCGGCCAAAATCGAGAACAGATGCAAACGGTCGTTCCGGCAGCAGGAATATACGGAGAAAATATCCGGGTATTGCGAGTACAAGCATATCAACCTTCGTAATTTCCCTGTGCATTCCATAGCGGATCTGACCGGGCCGAACGGTCCAATCTTGGACTATGAGATTATGGAAGAAGGCCGGGTATACCGCCGCTGCGGGTGGCCTGCCGGCGAATACAACCTGACCGTCAAATATGTCGGTGGCTTTGTGCTTCCCGGAGAAGCGACGGCAGACCTACCTTCCACCCTTCCAGCACCGTTGGAACTGGCCTGCCTCCTTCTTGCCCAAACTATGCTCCGAAGCCCTGGTGTGACTTTGGAGCGGGTTGGGAACATTAGCGTCACCTATGCTGCTGAAGCGAGCGGCGAGCTTCCTTCGGCAGTTATGGCCCTTATCTCGGACTATATCGGAAGGTGGGTGTAAATGGCTCCCAGACGAACGAGGACGCGCCGTGTGAACGTGGAAATCACGGAAACAACCTTTCTTCCGTCGATTCTTCTCAAGCTGCGAGGATTGACCAAGAACGAGGTTCATATAGGGGCAGAAGGTGACGAGGAACTGGCGATGGTCGCCGGGGTATTGGAATATGGATCGCGAAAAATGAAGATTCCGGGCCGTTCTTTCATCGGCTCGGGGAAGAAGAAAGCGACCGCTGCAATTTCGAAACTGGTGAAAAAGGGAGTTAACGAGATTGTCCATGACCAAACAACGGCGCGGCAACTCCTTGTCGAAATCGGCGGGGTCGGCCTTGAAAAGACCTTGAAAAACTTCGACAAGATCAGGACACCTCCCCTCAATCCGATATACGCGAGACGGAAGGGTTCTACAAAAATTCTAGTCCTGGAAAAGCAGCTCCGCGACTCAATCAAATTCATCGTCGTTCCAAGGAGGAGAAGGTAGGATGATTCGTTTTTCTCAGACCGTTCGAAGATTTTCCAAGCCGTATACTCTCCTGAAATACACTGGAAAACGGGATGCGAACGGCGTATATCGCAAGGGAGAGGCTGAACGTATCCAACTGTACGGCAGCATACAACCTTTGGGGGCACGCTGGCTGCAAACCGAAGGTGGCAAGTATACAGAGGATGACCGGGCCTTGTTCACTTCGTACCGGCATGAAGATGGCCAGATCGTCGAATATGGGGGAAAGCAGTATCGGGTTGTTGCTGATGACGATTGGTCGGGGCATTCCGATACAAATGAATACAAATTGAAGCGGGTGACAACGCATGACCCCATTCCGTGAGATTCGTTCCGCCATTGTGCAAGGAATTGCGGCGGCAACGGGGCTGCGAGTCATCGAAATGAATGACCCTGGACCCGTGGAGGAATATCCGTACATCGCTTACGATTTCATATCTTTTCCCGATGAAGCGAAGGGCCATGCGTCCATATCCTTTGATGGGGTAAACAAGACATATACGGAAAATACGGAATTCACAGCTTCTTTCCACTCCTACGCAGCCTATAAAGACGAGGGTGTCGAGAACGCAATGCGCGTTCGTGAATGGCTGTTGACGGCAGGACATGACCAACTTTTCGAAACTGTGAACGTAGTCGTGGTACGCGCCGGGGCCGTGCAAAACCGTGATGTACAGATCGGCAGCGAGTGGGAAAGGCGCTTTGGTTTCGAGGTTGATTTCCGGACCGTGAACAAAATACAGACCGCCGAATACAGCATCGATTCGGCGGAAATACGAGGGAGTTGAACGAATTGGCTACAAAAAACGACGTTGTTGTCATCATCGATATTCAGAAGCCGACACCAAAACTTGGTTTCGGCAAGCCGCTGATTCTCGGGTCCAGCACAGCGGGAAAGAGTTACAAAAACTATGCTGACCTGGAGGCCGTCAAAGCCGACTACGGCGTCAGCACGGAAGAGTACAAAGCGGCTGCGGCGCTCTTTGCTCAAGGCGACAATGCGCCTGCTGAGATTGCTATATATGCCCGGAAGACAGGGGCTACGCCTGAGCCGCTTGCGGACGCTTTGCAGTTTTTGTTTACGCAGGATTGGTATTTCCTCATTTCGACTAGCGCCGTGTCCGCCGATGTGCTGGAAATTGCCGACGCAATCGAAGCAAACGATTCGCGTCTTTTCTTTGCACGCTCTGACAGCAAGACAGACCTTGCGACTTACTTGGCAAAGAAGTGGGCGAGGACGGTGGCAAAGTATCATCCCACTATTTCCAACTACCCGGAGGCAGCTTGGATAGGTGAATGCGGATCGGCTGCTGTAGGAAGTATCACTTGGAAGTTCAAAACCCTTACAGGCATTCAACCGGTCCCCTTGAACGCTACAGAACTGAATGAAATTCACAGCCTTGGCGCGAATACCTACGTTACGAAGGCCGGCGATGATGTTACGAGCGAGGGGAAAGTTGTCAGCGGGGAATATATCGACATTATTCACGCGAAAGACTACGTTCGGGCAACTATTGAATACGCAGTTCAAAAACTGATGAACAACTTGCCGAAAATTTCCTATGATAACAACGGCATCGCCCAGCTCGAAAGCACCACCAAAACCGTGTTGCAAAGGGCGTTCAATCAGGGTATTATCGCCGCAGATGACAACGGAAACGGCCTTTACAGCACAAGCTTCAAGAGCCGTTCCGATGTGGACGCCGCAGATCGAGCGGCGCGGAAGTACAACGACGCAAATTTCAGTTTTGAACTTGCGGGCGCGATCCATCAAACGACGATCCGCGGCACAATCAAGGTCTAGGGGGCGATTTCATGGCAGACAAAACATACGACGCAAATAACGTTTCCGTCATCATTGATGGCGTGTACATTACGGGTTTTTCTGATGGCGTCGTGGAAATCGAAAAGGATGAAGACAGCTACAGCGTGAAGGTCGGGGCGCAAGGGGATACGGTCAGAAGCAAAGTGAACAACAATCTTGGTACCGTGAAAATCACGCTCCAGCAGACTAGCCCACATGTTCCGTACCTTGATGGACTTGCGAACAGCGGCAAACTGGTACCCGTGACAATTATATACGCCGGTACGACGCGGGAAACATCGTCAGCGACAGAAGCATTTGTGAAAAAGCCCGCAGCGCGAAAATACTCCAACGAGGTTGAAGATAGGGAATATGAAATCCAAGCATTAGATTTAAAAATGGAATAGGAGACGATGAGCGATGAGCATTTTTAAACAAAAGGAATTCATTTCGAAAAAACAGGGTAAACGGTACCTCTTCCAGTTCCCGGGAATCCGGGCCGTCACCAAAATCAAGGACCGCGTGAAGAACAAATTCGGCATTCCGCAAGACGAAAAAACTGCCGACGAGATCCTGGCGCATGTAATTGTAGAGCCCAAGTTGAAAATCGAGGATTTCGACGATATAGGCGAATTCAATGAAGTCATTGGCGCGGCCATTAGATTCACGTTCGGACTGGATGACGAAGACGAGCAGGAATCCGATGATCAGCAAGCAGGAAGCTAAGCGGCGAGCGCAAGCAAATTGGACTATGTGGCGGCTGCTGCTCTCGGATATGAATATAACTTATTCAGAGCTCAAAGAGATGGATCATGACGATCTTGCTGAGGCGAATGCCGCCCTAGACATCCACATCGAACAGCAGCAAAAGGCAAAACCAAAGAAATAGCGTCCATAACGGGCGCTTTTTCTGTTCGGGGAGGAGGTAAAAAATTTGGGCGTAATAAGCAACTTAATGTACGCAGTCGGGTTCAGAATCTCCGATAGAGGGCTGCGCGACGCAGAAAATCAGGTCGACTCCCTCTCTAAAGGCGTGTTTGCATTTGGAGCAGCAGCCGCTACCGCGCTGGCCGGCTTCGCCGTCGCTTCTATTCATGCGGCGAGTGAGTTCGAAAAAGCCATGTCAAAAGTGCAGATGTCAACCGGATCGAGCGCGGCGCAGATGCAGGAGACAAAGGATATCGCCAAAGACCTGTATTCCCAAAACTTCGGAGAAGATTGGAAAGACCTTGGTTCTTCAATTTCATCCGTACAGCAGGTTACGGGGCAAACGGGCGATGCGCTGAAGCAGACGACGAGAAACGCTTTATTGTTCCGAGATTCAATGGGGTTCGAGGTTTCGGAATCGATTCGAACCGTGTCAACCATGATGAAAAACTTTGGGATAACTTCGGATGAGGCATTCAATCTGCTCGCACAAGGAAACCAGAAGGGGTTGAATACATCAGGAGACCTACTGGACACGGCCAATGAATACAGCGTGTACTTCTCGAAGCTCGGATTCAGCGCGAACCAGATGTTTAATACGCTCGGGGCCGGGCTGGATGCTGGTGCATTCAACCTGGACAAAGTTGGCGACGGAATCAAAGAATTCGGAATACGAACGAAAGACGGCTCCAAAACTTCAATAGATGCTTACACTGCTATCGGGCTCAATGCCGAAGAAATGACTGCCCATTTTGCCGCTGGGGGCGCAGAAGCTCAAAAAGCGTTCCTGACAACTGTGAAAGCAATCAATGGCATGCAAGACCCAGTTCAGCAAAACGCCGCATCCATTGCGCTTTTCGGAACCCAAGCCGAAGATTTGGAAGCCCGTGTAATCAAAGCGTTTGGAAGTGTTCAAAATCAGTTCGACATGACGAAAAACAGCATGGACGAGATTAATCAGGTTAGGGTTAACTCCCCCGGCCAAGCCTTCGAAATGTTCGGGCGGCAGCTTGAAACAGGGATTTTGATTCCCGTTGGTGAAAAACTGCTGCCCTATCTAACCAAATTCGGACAATGGATGGCGGATCATAAGCCGGAGATTGAGGCTTTGGGGGCAACCATCGGAGACAAACTCGGTTCGGCAATTGATTGGGTGGCATCGTCCATATCGTTCATGACTCAAAACGCTGACTATATCGTGCCTGCGCTCTCGGGCTTCGCGACCATAATAGGCATTGCTCTCATTCCTGTACTTTGGGGCGCAGCCGTAGCGGGCTGGGCAGCTGTAGCGCCATGGCTTCCATTCATTGCTATCGGCCTGCTTGTTGCTGCCGTCATCGTCGGAATCATATACGTGTTCAAGAACTGGGGCGCTATTAGCGCTTGGTTGACGGAAAAATGGGGCGTATTCAAAGACTGGATCATTGGCGTTTTTCAGTCAATTGGAGACTGGTTTTCGAATACGTGGAAGGGTATTACGGATTTTTTCAGCAATCTGAACCTCTTCGATATTGGAAAAAACGTAATCCAGGGGCTCATTGACGGCATGTCGAACATGAAAAAAGCAGCCTGGGACACAGTGACGAACATCGCAAGCAGCATTACGGACGGGATTAAGGATTTTCTCGGCATTCATTCTCCTTCACGCGTCATGATGGAAGTCGGGTATTATACCGGCGCGGGCTTGGCGGACGGTATCACTGGCACGGGGCCGATGGTTTCGGATGCTTCAACGGACCTTGCGGCGGAAGTCACGGACGCTACGTTGCCACCTGCAAGAGCCGGAGCAGTTTCTGGGGAGGTTTCAGGAGCGGGCGGAGGTTCGCAGCGGATTGAAATTTTACTGACCGTCAAAGTCGAGGGCGACACACCGGCGAACAAAGAGTTAGCCGGAAGCATAGTCGGACAAGTCAAAGGCGCTATACAGGAAGTTGTCGAGAGTGCGACTCGCCGCCTTTCGTTGGGGGTTCAAAATGGCTAGAATAAACGGATATTACGTTACCGTTGAATCAGAGGACCCGAGCTATGATGTAGATATTACAGAGCAGCCGGTCGAAAACGGCGTCAACCTGACGGACCATGTGCAACGGAAGGCAAGCACCATGAACATATCCGGCTACGTCCTTGGCGATGACGCTGCACAAATTCGCAAAGCATTTGAAGGGTACATGGACAACGGGACACTCATTGAATTCGATGGCCGGAATTTTTTTACTGGTCTGATTTCGAGTTTTTCAACAAAGCACGACTACAGCACCGCAAACGGATTCTCGTTTTCCATGTCGCTGAAAGAAATCCGTACCGCTGAAACGTCGTTCGTCGAAAGCCTTCCCGCCCCGATCAGGGCGCAGGCTGCTCCGATAGTCTCTTCCGGCACGAAGCAGACCAAGCAAGCCGGGAATTCTTCGAGTACTAATAGTCAGACCGTTGAAAAAGTGACCTTCAAAGCGGGAAGCCCTTGGGCGGAATGAGGTGATTTTGTGGAGTATATCGACATTGAAAAGAGCATGATTCCATATCGCTTCGATATCGCGCTTACCGGCGAAACGTTCACGTTCGAAGTGCATTACAACGGGGAGTTTGATTTTTTTACCGTTGACCTATCGAAAAACGGTGAAGTATTGGCATACGGCGAGCGGATCGTTTACGGAATGCCGCTTTTCGGTGATGTGGCGGACGCGCGGTTCCCGACGGTCCGAATCTTGCCGTATGACCTTTCTGGCAATAGTTCGGACGTGACTTGGGATACTCTGAGCGAAAATGTATTTTTGTATTTGGATGGTGAAGCGGATGCCTAATTTCGGGCGTGTGGTAGAGGTCATGATCGGGAACAAATCCTTCTCAAATGGTAGCTTTGCTATCGAAGGTTCGGTACCATTCGACAATGACCCCTTGCCCAATGAGTCGGAAATACGAATCTGGAACCTGAGATACGAGACAATTGCAACGCTGCAGCGTGGACAAATTGCTTTGGTGAATGCCGGATACCGAGGGGATATCGGCACGATTCTACACGGATTCGTGTCGAAGGTATTGACCAAGCAGGAGGGAGTTGACCGGATCACGACAATATATGTTCTTGATTCGGAAGACCTGTCCAAACGCGAGGTTGATATTGCCTACACGAACGGCACGCTTGCAAGCTACATTCTCCGCGACATGGCGGGGCAGCTCGGGCTACCGCTGGCACAATTTGAGTTGAACCAAGACTTTCGCTATGAGGATGGATACACGGCGAAAGGCGAAGTGACAAAGGTCATTTCAGAGGTGGCCGCGGACTGCGGCACATCGGCATACGTGAACAAGGGCAAGCTGTATATTCGAAATCTACGATATGGTGCCGACGATGCATTTGCACTATCGGCAAATACTGGGCTAATCGGCTCGCCGGACCCGTTCGAAGATGAGAATTTCAAGGGCTTTAACATCAAATCGCAACTGCAATACAGGATTACAACTGCTTCGGTCATTGATCTATCCAGCAGGGTATTTCAAGGACGTGTGCATGTCCGGTCCGGCTCGCACAAATTCAGCAATACAGGCGATTTTACGACGGAAATGGAGGCGATTTTGCCATGAATGATCCTGCCGCCGCCCTGGCCGCGCTCATTTCTGGATGCATTGACCGGTCGCTGGCCGCGCTCAATGTTTCCTTTCCGTGTCGTATTGTTTCATTCGATGCGGCTACGTGCATGGCCGTCGTGCAGCCTCTAATTAGAAATTCAACCGGATCGGACCCGGCTCCTATTCAGAATGTTCCAGCTCTCGGTCAGCGTTTGATCGTGGATGGAGTGGAACGCGTGTACAAGCCAGCTTTGAAGGAAGGCGACGCCGTTTTGGTCGTATGCACGGATCAGGAGCTGAAAAATGTTCTTGCGGGTGTACCAACTGCTCCAAGCAGCCAAAGGACACATAGCAACAATGACGCTGTAATCGTGGGGGTGATGCCGTGCAGTCTCCAAAACTGACGAACGGCGATTTGGTCATTGAAAATAACGATATCGTCCTGGTTGACGGCAGCGAAGAGCTGGCTCAATGCTGCAAAATCATACTTGGCACAAACAAAGGCGAATGGTTTTTGAATCCGACCCTTGGCATCGATTTCGACAAGATGAACGGCAAAAACGTGAGTGAAGAAGCGGTAAGGGAGCAAGTCCGCGCCGGGCTACGGCAGGAACCACGGATTGCGACTATAGATTCTATCGAGGTGAATTTCGACACAGCAGCACGACAAAGCGCTGTGAAGTTTACGGCCACGGGCACGAACGGGGAGGTGGTAGAGGATGCCACTAGATAGTTCGGGTTTCAAGCGGAAGCGGCACGATGACATTTTAGCGGAAATGGAGGCGAAAGCGAAGGAGGTTTTCAGTCCTACAATAAACACTTCTGACCGTTCGTTTTTGGGTATACTCCTTCGCCTATTTGCGTGGTTCATGGCGAAACTCTGGCAAAACTCCGAGGACGTATACAATAGCGCCTATGTGAATACTGCTACGGGCACTAGCCTATCAAAGCTCGGGCCATATGGTGGTATCACAAGGATACAAGCCACGCGTGCGACAGGGATGATGCAAATCAAAGGGGTTGCTATGATAGTCCCGGCAGGGTTTCGAGTCTCGGGGGAGGGCGGGGTGCTTTTTGAAACCATTAAACCCGCCAGGATCGGCAGAGGCGAGTCCGTTACTACTACGATTCAGGCGGTCTATCCCGGTCGCTCGGGAAACCTTGCCGTCGGCACCATCACAACTATTGTCAATCCTATTGCCGGGCTGAGATCCGTCACCAACATAACAGAAACTTCCGGCGGACGCGAACAGGAAACCGACAAGGAGTTTCGGGACAGATTCGCAATTTCGAACGAGGGACGCGGGAAAGGCACGTTAGGTTCGCTCCGCTCCGCGCTGCTCAGTCTTCCCGGAGTTCGGGCGGCGACAGTGATCGAGAACTATACATTGGCAACGGTCAACGGTCTCCCGTCAAAGAGTTTTCAAGCATATGTTCTGGGTGGAGTTGATGCGGACATTGGGCAAGCCATCATTGACACAAAAGCGGCAGGCATCGAACCGTATGGGAACATAGCTGTCAATGTCAAAGACGATGCCGGGTTCGAACATGTGATGTATTTCTCACGCGCCGAAGAGATCCCAACACATCTGCGATTCACGGTCAAGGTAACTACGAGCTATCCGAGCGACGGCGACGCGCAGCTCCAAACTGCTGCTATCCGCTATATCGGCGGAGAAGATGCAGACGGCACGCTATATGTCGGCCTCAACATGGGGGATGATGTAGTTCTATCCCGTCTGTATGCCCTAGCGTATGCGGTCGAGGGCGTGGAGGATGTGATACCGGAGATTAGCACGGACGGCACAACGTGGACGCAGGCAAACCTTCAAATCGCGCCGAACCAAGTCGCGCAGTCTTCACATACGCGGGTCATGGTGGTGCATGCAACGTGATATCCTTCCAAACGATCATACAGCGCCTTACAGATGTTTTTACAAAGGACCCTGATTCGAATCTTGGAAAACTAATCGGCCTCATGGCGGAGCAATTCCAGGAGCTGGAGGAAACTCAAAACCGCATCCGTGAATGGCGGGACATTGATCAAGCGCAGGGGACTACCCTGGATCGGATCGGGGCCAACGTTGGGCAAGCCCGCGGCGTCGCGACCGATGAAGTATACCGAATACTGATCAAATCAAAGATTGCGCGTAATCTATCAACTGGCGACATAAATACGATCATTCGCGTTCTTTCGGTGGCTCTTTCCTGTCCGCCGTCTGACATAGAAATCCGCGAACTTTGGGGTGACTCCGTTGCGCCGGAGCCCGCGGCTATTTCGGTCATCCGGCTTCCGCTGGACGCTGTAAACAAAGCGGGCATGTCTCCGGTGCAGTTTGGCCGGATCGTCCAGAGGACGGTCGCTGCAGGTGTTCGCGTGGGAGCGGTGGAAATGTCGGGGACGTTCCAGTTCGCCAGCGGTGCAAATACGGAAACAAGCCCAACAGCGGGCTTTTCTGATGACAACGGCACAACGGGTGGATATCTTGGCGCAGCGTATAGCCCTGGAGCGGATACGGATTTGCCGATATAGAAAGGAGCAAATGGAATGAATTTTGATGAGCAACTTCCGGAATGGCAGGCGGTTGGTACAGAGCCGCCGCAAACGAAAAAAATAGCAGGATGGCAGGCAGAAGACAAGCCGCCTGCAGGGTACTTCAATTGGCTATTCAACAGGACGTACAAAGCTCTGGTTGAACTGCGCACGAAATTGAGCGGCGTTTTCGACTCTCCTGTATTCACTGGCACGCCGAAAGTTCCTACAGCGCCAGCCGGGACGAATGATACTCAGGCGGCTTCGACGGCGTTTGTGAAGGCATCTATCGATGCTCTGCCGACGCCTACGGCCCCGACTTGGGCGAACATAACTGGGAAGCCTAGTACATTCCCGCCATCGGCCCATGGTCACGCAGCTACGGAAATTACAGCAACGGGTGGAACGAACGTTCAGGCGGAGATTGATTCGCTAAAATCATCTGTCAGTACACGAGCTCCAGCAATACATACCCATACTGGGGCCGCTATTGATGCGCCTAGAACCGACATGGCGAAAGACCTTGTGACAGCTCAGGAAATTCGGTGGAAAAACTTTGGGAATGGTCATACGATAGTCGATGCCAGCGCGTCCACGTATCCAGGAGGAAATACCAATGCGCAAAGCCCGTGGCAAGCGACATATCCAACTTTGGTTGGGTACAACGGGGCTAATACTTTTGGAGTAAGGGTCGATAGCGCGAGGACAGCAGATACGGTTGGTGGTGTTCAGTTCCGCATGAATAATGGAGTCGTTGAATATTACAGCGGAGGAGTGTGGACGCCAGTGGGAGGCATCAAAAATGTACAGCGTGGAGTTGCCGGAACAAATTTCACAAACGGAGAGGTTGGCATCACGATTTCGGCAGTCAATATGTCGAAGGCATTTATTTCATATGTAAATCCGGTAGGCTCATCCGGCATAATAATTGGTTACACGCTAGCGAATTCTACCACATTAACCGTTAGACACACTGGCAATACTAGTGCTTCGTATCCATTCTATTGGGAGATCGTGGAGTTCTATTAAGAGGGGGATTTGAATGTATTACGCTCAATTGGATGAAAAGAATAGAGTTGTGTCTGTATCTCAATTATCACGTGAAATAGACGATCCACTCATGATAGCTTTAGAGTCGTATGACACGAGTTTGGTCGGACACATACGTCAAGCGGACGGCACCTTTTTACCGCCAGATCCAGCGCCAGCAGCACCGGAACAAAAGTCAGATATTGACCTGTTGAAAGAGGAAAACGCTAAACTAAAATCCGACAACATTGCGACGATGTCTGCACTTGCTGACATTTACGAGATGCTGCTTAAACTCCAAAGCCCAAGTACAGGTTAAAGATGCTAGTTAACCTGCTGCTGAGGGCTATTTTTATGCTTACGAGAGGGGGTGATATCATGGTCGATATTTATGTTGCTCTCATCATCTACGGACGCCGGACGTTTACCCAGGTGCCCGCCGTACTCAAGCCGTCAGTTGAGTCTTCATTGATAGCGCTTGGTCTTGGCACGGACGGCAAGCCAGTAACTGCCGACGCTGCACAGCAGTAAATGTTACAGCATCGCTAAATAGCGGTGCTATTTTTATGCCCACATGGGCGGAAAGGAATTGTACCATGGAATTCAACGCAAATTCATGGGCACCGAGAAGCAGCAGACTAGTAAAAACTGATGGAAATATCGTCAATCAGGCTGACGGCATTAATTTGGACGGAAGCTTGAACGTCCGCGTCCTGGGTGGTGGAACTGGGGGCGGTGGCGGAAGTGCTGCTCCCGTGGACGTAACTTTGCAAAATGCGGCGACCGCTGCGGGAAATGGCACGCCATACACGCCAACCGGGGGCAACGCTGAACTGACCTTCGAAATTCGGGGCACCAGTACTAGCCGGACCGTAGTATTCGAAATAGCCGGACCAGGCGGGATATTCGTCCCTTGTAATGCATTCAGCGTTACGGACCCATCTATCTACGGTACCCAAACAACTGGGGGAGCAGATGCGACGCCGGAGAGTTGGACGGTCAGCGTTGCCGCAGGATGGACGTTTCGGGCCCGGATTTCCGCCGCTGCTGGTGGGAATGTGACCATAGCAGGGAAGGCGGTGGTATAGATGGCTGACAAAGTAGCCCGCGCTATTGCTGCAACTGCAATGAAACAATTAAAAGTGATCCAACCTAATAGCCGTATGTTCGGCTTTGTAATCGGTTGGTGTGGCGATTCTATCACGGTAGGTTCTGCCAGCACGAATGCCGCTATATATTCGTTCCGCGCGAATGTTCAAAAGATTTTGGGCTACCGAATATCGTCAAACTCAATCAACGGCGGCGTAGCAGGAGAGCGTAGCGACCAGTTGCTCGCCCGTATGGACAACATAATCGCTCAAGGCGCAAACGTATTATCTGTAATGATTGGTACAAATAACGCAAGTCAAAACACCCCTTTGTCAACGTTCCAAACGGACATAAAAGCGATAAAGTCCAAAGCGGACAAAGCAGGTTTGCCGATTATTTTCTGCCTTGTTCCTCCACGCGGTGCATCGACGGGTGCCGCGACAAAGGCATTAATAAATCAATACAACGTCTGGCTCCGCTTCTGGGGTGCAAAGAACAATATTCCGATTTGCGATACGTTTACGCCGCTTGTTGATCCGAAGACCGGAGATATGGCAGCGAGCTATGATAGCGGAGATGGCGTTCATCCGAACAATGCCGGACATCTGGTCTTGGCAAAAGCAAAGGCCGCTACACTTGACATGCTCTTGCCTAAAATGCCTTGGCTTGTCACGACGAAGGGGGCAGGGCTTTGCTCCAACCCTCTCTTCGATTCTACTATAGGGACAGGTTGGACGCTCGTTGCCGGTGCTGCTGCAACAACCAATACTTTCCCGAATGACACCGAAGTTCCGTATGGCGCTTGGGTTCGGAGAACCTATGACAACTCGGCAGGAAGCAGTGCTGTTAATGGAACCTATAGCCTTGGTATCGATACGTCCAAAGTATCGGTCGGGGATGTGCTTCTACTTGCTTGTTACGTTCGGAATACCAAAGGTTATCTAAAACTAGGCGTACTTAACGGGTCTGTACTTAGCCAAATTCCGTTTGAAGCTTTCCCGGGAACTACAGTTCCTCTTTTAATCAAAGCTACAGTGACGGACCTGACCAACACACGTTTCGGCTTCAACATTTCCGCTTCTGCCAGCAATACCGCGGAAGTTGATTTCGGGGCAACAGACGTTTTCAATCTTACAACCATGGGGCTGACTGATCTTGTTGTTTAATTTTTATAAATAGAATGGATGGTGCAGCATGTTTAAAAAACTTTTTGCTGATATGATCGGTATTTCAACAACGCAGCAGGCCACAGTAACAACCTCCGCAGGAGTGGCCGGAGCTGTTCTGACGTATGCTTTCGGAGCATGGAACGAGTTACTTTCCTTTTTCCTTGTTGCAATGATGATCGATTACGCTACCGGAATTGGAGCTTCGCTGAAAGAAGGAAAGGGCCTAAACAGCAGCGTCGGATTTTGGGGCATCGCCAAAAAAGGCTTCATGCTTCTGGTCGTCATGCTCGCACACAGATTGGATTTACTTTTTGGCTCCGATGTAATTATGACGGGGGCGATTTATTTCTATTTGGCCAATGAGCTTATCTCCGTGACCGAGAATTATGGTCGTATGAACCTTCCTATGCCGGCTCAATTGAAGCAAATCATCCAGGTGCTGAAACAGAAAGGCGATGGTCAACAATGAGCAAAGGATTTGATTGCGCGACGCCGCTGAACGCCGCTACAGCGGAAAAATTCACGGCAGATGGGTACACGTTCGTTTGCCGGTATCTGGCCGCAGCCGGTTCGTGGAAACGACTCTCGGCGGAAGAGGCGCGGATAATAACGGATGCAGGACTTTGGATTGTATCCGTCTTTCAGCGTGGGTCCGCAGAGGCTCTTGGAGGGGCTGCGCAGGGAGCCGTTGATGGAAGACTTGCCTTGCAATATGCCCGAGAAGTAGGCCAGCCGGAAGGGACGACGATCTATGCCGCGGTGGATATGGATACGAACCCCTCTCAGTACGATGTAATCGAAGCTTATTTCCGGGCATTCGATGAACAGATACCCGGCTACGAGATGGGAATTTACGGAGAGTTTGAAATCTGCAAGGCTATACAGGATCGCGGAGCCGTCGCGAAGGTCTGGCAAACCTATGCCTGGAGCAACGGGCAGCAGCTCGACGGCAAAAATTTGTTCCAATACGAAATTGACGTATCTGTGAACGGGATCGGCATCGACCGGGACGTTTCAAACGGAGACGCAGGAGGGTGGAAGGTAGGAATGGCTATTCAACAACAACCGGCGCTGGAGCCTGACGTGGCGGAAACGATCATAAGAACATGGCTCTCGCCTGATTGGAAAAAAGCAAATGAATCAGGAGCAGCGGAACAGGCCGACTATATACATTGGCTTGCGAATCAATTACGTGCAGCATCCGGTCTGCCGCTAGAATAGATCAGGAAAATTTTCCTGAGCATATCAAAACCCCCGCTAGCCTCTTATGGTTGGCGGGGGTTATTTGCTTTCAAAGACAAAAGACGCTCGGAAATAGGTTGACAAAAAATGCAATGATGGTCTATTATTAACATGTACCTACTAGGAATTGCAATTCAATCTTTTGAAGTTCAACTATTTAACTTCATTTTTATCGTACCTATGAGGACTGCGGGCGCTCAATTACTGAGCGTCTTTTTCTTTTCTGAGTATCGGATTTGGTGATAGATTTGACATTTTGAGCAGTATAGCGGGCTTGTCTTGTTCCTATGTTTAGAAACTGGATAGTCCATTTCTCCGTGACACTGCGGGCATTGCCCTTTTTCAGCGCTCTTCTTTCGGTACCTACGCGACTTTTCGCGGTCGCGGCAAGTGTCAGAACAATATAAGCGCGGTTTCCCGGGCGTTGGGCGCGGCGTGACGGGTTTGTTGCAATCCGCCGCCTTACAAATTTGTCTCATAATGGCACCCCTTCCTTACCACGATTATATCGCGGAACGCCCTTGCTCGTCTACGCGAATCAGCGCAAGCAGTTCATTGCGCGCTTTCTCTTCGTCATCCATGCGTTTTACGAGATTCCCCGCCCAATTGATGATATCTCCAAGCGCCTCCCAAAATCGCTTTCCTGTTACGTCGAACAATTCGTCGCCCCAGCGCAGCATATCGTGGGATTCTGTCATCAAGTGGAAGCCCGTATCTTCATGCGCACGATCCGCGTAGTACTCTTTCCAGCAGAAGTACACGCCCTCGCTGACGGAAACCGCGTCGCATCCGTAATAGTCCGGCTTCCACAATACGGGAGCAACCGGCAGCAAGACCGCCTCCAATTCCCGCAGGAACTTTTCCGCTATTTCGCGGCGCTTGCGTTCTCCGTCCAACATCGCTTCTACGCGTTTTTGCAATTCTTTCATCGCGATCAACCCTTTCGTATTGTTTGCGGATTTCCGAAGCCACCCCCGCGGCGGGGGTGGCTTCATGACTCCGGTCTTCGTCCGGAAAAAATATCTTTCGCCATCTGTAACCCCTTGCGTAAGCCCAAGTCGTGAGCCTCTACCAAATAGAGGCGGAATAGTTGTGCATCTGCTGGATCGCTCAAATCAATTTCCATTCGTTCATTCTTTTTGCAGGACTCCAGAATCGTATCAAAGAGCTTATACAGGTCAGAAAGTTCTTTCATCGACTTGCTCCTTTCCCAGCGCTTGCCCACTGGTAGTTACTTCCGTTTCAACACTTTCACCAGCGCGGCTACAGACAACCCGAACGCCGCAATAATGAAGATCCATTGTATGATGTTCATTCCCATCCCTCCCGGAAGGCCCCGAAGGGCCTGCATTATTCCGACCAACCATCCGCGGTTAATTCGCAAAAGCGGCGATATGAACCGTTTGGTTCCTGCTCGTAAACGACAACCTCTGCTGGATGCGCATATTGAAGCGGACCAACGAGATATTTAGCAGCCATCATTCGATTAGCTTCCTGTTTGGCTGACTCGATTGTGCCGTACTCCGTGTGAGTACCTAGCTCGTTATCGTCAATCAGCGTTGCGAATACTTTATACATATCCATTTCCTCCCCGCGTAAGCCCGCCGGCTGATTGTATATTTGAAACCGATTTGTTAAGATTGGGGGAGGGGCCGTAACCCCTCCGAAGGAACTTTTAACGTTTGCCCGCCCGGCGTCGTTTGGTTCCTTTTTTCTTTGTCTCCTTCCGGCTAATAATGAACGCTGTGTAGCATTGAATGATCGCCGTTAGGAGTAGTACCCAATCTTTCATATTTGTTCTCCTTTCCGGAGGTTCTAAGTTCAACCTCCTTATATTTCCATTATATACTTGCGTAAGTATATTGTCAACTATTCTTATACTTGTGGAAGTATATTCTCTATGGTACGATTTGTTTATGGAGGGGATTGGTATGGAAGCAAAAGGAAAAGCGGCTACAAGAGCAAAAAACAAATACAACGCGGCCAATTATGACCGCCTATATCCGGTAGCTCCGAAAGGCAAGAAAGAAGTATACGAAAAAGCGGCTAAATCGATTGGGATGACCCTGAACGAATTTATTATCACTACCCTAGACGAAAAAGTGGAAAAAATAAAAAAAGAGCAGCAGGAATGATCCTGGACTGCTCTTTTTTGTTAGCAAATTTCCAAGCGCTTGGGAATTTGTAACCACTTAGTTCAAGTCAGCATTTTTAAATCATAACACTCGGAAAAAATCAAGTGTAAAATTCAAGGAAAATTGACATAGACACGGGCGTTCGAACGGCTCTAATATAAAAGTATTGGAAATAATGGGAGGGCTGGGAAGGTGGAGTTCTATGTATATTTTCTATTCTCAACCTTGGAGTACATTGTTATGTACTATCTGGGCTACAAACTATACCGGTTTGAATTACACGGACGGGAGTATGTGCGGTTGCTGATACTCGGCATTTCTCTTTCGAATCTTGATTATCTCCTGAAATTTGAGTCTGGCTTGGGATTTTATACAATTCCAATTCAGTTACTATTCATGATTTTGTTCTTTTGGTCGGTGAAAAGAATCCACTTTTTCTATGCGCTTATCCTCTGCTCAGTTTCGTATGCAGCTTATGCACTTATACAAATCGGAAACATGCTAGTATTAACACAGTTTGGTCTATATGGCCTCTCGGATGGTCAACAACTGACAAATTTCGAAACAGTGCGACTACAGATCATTAGCATGGGTATTGCTTGTACAATTGCTTTCATATTTTCGAGAAATGGTTGGGGGTTTTCGTTTATAGTCGAAAACTCATACAAGAAAATTCAAATAAACGGAGTCAACCGGTATATTATGATTTCTTTAATTTTATCGTGGGTCACTCTGGGCTGCGTAAGCTACTCATTTTGGAGCATGGACCCAAATGTACTGTACCTCTTCTTCGGGGTTCTTGTCGCTTCATTCTGGCTTTCAATATACCTTTCATTTCGTAAGGAAGCCAGCCTATGATAGAGGCAGCCGCGGATCGAATTGCCAGGATCATTTACAGTCGGTCGGATCAGCAAACGAGCGTGGAGGTCATGAAGTATGCGATAGTGTATATTTTGAATTTCATGCTTGTTTTGATGCTGTGTATTGCTAACGGTTCCGCGTTTGGGGTATTGCCCGAAACAATCCTCTGTTTTCTCGCGGTGGTCATATTGAGGCTTCTAACTGGGGGCTACCACTTCTCATCGATTGATCTTTGTACTGTCGTATCGGGAGTGGCAATTTCAATACTTCCTTTGCTGCCACTACACTACTTAGGGGCTGTGCCAATTACACTACTAGCACTTGGAATAGTTCTTATATATGGGCGCAGTAAGTGGATCGCCGGGGCGGTTATCGTAATGAATTTGATACTGCTTTCTAAGGTAATAGCTGCTGCCTTTTTGCTCCAAGCGCTTACACTGATAAACAGAAGGAGGTGAAAACAAAATATGAACAAACTCATCAATTCAACAGCCCGCACACTGGGGAAATTTGCAACTCTTCTTTCGAAAAACAAAAAACCACTCGCTGGGGAAATCAAGCTTCCAGCAGAATTGCAGAAAAACAAGGTCGATTCATATGGGTGAATTTAAGTTATCTGGCATTCATGAAACAAAAGAAAACGGCAGAGCGGTGCAAGCTGTCGTTTTCTTTTCTCCAGCTGAACTGAGTCACTGTTATAATGAAAAGGACGGCAGGCCCGTATTTATGCTCAAGTCAGGCATGAAATTGTACGACTATACAAGCCTGGAGGAAAGAGCAATCTTACTACAACAACTCGGTAATTTCGTTATGTTTGGAAACTCAGGTATTGTGGACCTTGACAACATAGAGAATTTTGACGGAAATGAGTCAATTATAAATTTCAAGAGCGGGGGGTTTCTTTATATCGCGAAATTCCTTCTTCGCCAAAATAAGCGAGTTAAGGAAATTCTGAAGGAGTACTTAAAAAAAGGGACATAAGCAGCCAATCGACAAATGAAGGCTGCTTGTGTCCCGTTTAACATATTGCAAAAAAAATGTCAATGTTAAAATACCCCGAAAATTGACATGGATTAAATTGGTTGAGCCGTGGTAAAGTGTAAAATATGAATCACATACAATTATTAGGTTGTTGTCTCGATGAATGGGAGGTGAACAAGTAAATATCTATAAAGGCAATAACAGTAAAAAGAATAATAAAGGAGGAGATTGCGAGAGAGAAAAAACCATCGATCGGGGGATCGATGGCCGATGTGACAAGCTCACTGCAATGAGTCTTGTCCAACTTTCAACTCCAAATCAAGTCTATCATATGCAGCGTTTTGTAAACAATAGCGATTTTAAAAGTAGACCAAACAACGAGTAGACTGGCCGGAAAATGGCCTATATACAGAACGTATGTTCTGATAATATGAATATAACATAAAACCACCAACAAGGAGCTGCAGACTATAGATGAAGGTTTCAGAAATAAATAAACTCACATTGCGTGCCGCGCGGCTAATTAGCAGATTGAGCTTGGCCTCCGCCGCTAAACAGGCAGGTATTTCTCCAAGTTCGCTAAGTCGACATGAAAATGATCCATCTAAAATATATCCATCTACAGCAATAAGACTAGCCGGTATCTACGGGGTGGATGTTGATGAGATTAATTTTCTCAAATAATCGATGAATCAATGTGTGTAAAACATGTGTAAAAAACTTTTTGATTGTATCGTTATTAATCGCATTCTAATGGAAGGAAAAATAAAACAAAAAACCCGAGAGGCCGTATATTTACTGGCTTCCCGGGTTTTTTAGTGTTTCATCAAACTTGACCTAAACTATCCTAAGGACGTCCCAGGAGGGATTCGAACCCCCGACCGTACGCTTAGAAGGCGTATGCTCTATCCTGCTGAGCTACTGGGACACATACGTGAATCGCCTGCGGTTTCAATCCGTTTTTGGCGAAGCAAGAGTTATATTATCATATGGTTTTCGTTCAAGTCAACCCCCGAATGAAAAGTTTATTTTGCAATCCGCATCGCAATCAAGTACACTGACACCATCGAGGAGTCCGGCGGTCGGAGCTGCTTTTGTGCTTGCCGAGTTCGCCCGCCAGACTTCCAGATCGTTTTTGAGGTGATGAAAATAGCCGGGCAATTTTTGAATAACGTGGTCCTTTTCCCGAAAACGGAGCAGTTTTACGAGGAAGAGCTGACCCGATTTTTGCAAAGAGAGCAGTATGGCGAAGCTGTGGAGCTGCTGTCTTTTTTGCTGAGATTTCCGCGGGACGGCGACCGCAAGGCGGAACAGTGGGAAGCGCTGCTGAGCTGGCTGCAAACGATGATGCCGAATGCGGTGATTCCCGGGGCGCTTTCGCCGGAAGAAGAGCAGGAGACGACGGAGGAGGAAATGCTTCGCCAGTACGTCGAGGAGAAGGCGTCCGTCGACACCGCTTTCGTCGACAAGCTTTTGCGCATGCTGCGCAAGGGGACGCTCGAACAGCAGCTGGCTGCGCTGGAGCAGCTCGGTTTTGTGAAACATCCGGAGGCCGCCGCTGCGGTCCGGGAATGGCTGCGGGACGCGCCGCGCCATCCGATCCTGCAATTCAAGGCGCTGCAGGCTCTGAAGCACATGGGCGAGAGCGGGGCGATACACCTGTTCAAAAACGGGAAGCACGTTTTCGTTGAGATCGAGGAGACGCCGCTGTGCGCCGAGGAATTCCCGGCTCAAATACGCGACATGATCCGCAGAATCGCAGACACCAGCGAAAGGAATCAGCCGGACTTCGCTTTTTTTGCCGAACGGACCTGGCAGGAATTTCTCGCCTACGCGTACGGAACCCCCCTCTACAGCGGTCTGCTCGCGCAGGAAGAGGGCATCGTCGATATTTGGGCCTCGGCTCTGCACGCCGTGCTGCAGGAGAAATTGTTCGGTTCCGCCGACCATGAAGAGCATCGGGAAATGTACGGCATCACGGATTCCATGCACCTTTCCTGGAAGCAAGCTTACGCCGCGCTCCGCAAGTATTTGGAGTTCATGACCCCGGAGCAATCTTAGTTCTAAAGCGCGCCTTGAAATGAAAAAGTAATATGTTATAATAGAATGGTTATAATGGCAAGTAGAGGTGTTAGAGTTGTCGCTTCACTCGCCAGAACGTGAAAATATGTCATGGTACATTTTTGGAGGGGAAGGCATAAAATGAAAGCAAGTTGGGAAAAAATAGAGAAGAACGTAGGCGTTCTTGAAGTGGAAGTTGGCGCAGAGCGCGTCGCAGATGCACTTGATAAAGCATTCAAAAAAGTATCCGCGAAAGTGAACGTTCCGGGCTTCCGCAAAGGCAAAGTGCCTCGTTCCATCTTTGAAGCTAAATTTGGCGTGGAAAGCTTGTACCAAGACGCTCTGGATATCATTTTGCCAGAGGCATACGTGCAAGCGGTTGAAGAAGCGGGCATCGATCCGGTCGACCGTCCTGAAGTGGACGTTGAACAATTCGGCAAAGGCCAAGCTTTGAAGTTCAAAGCGAAAGTAACCGTTAAACCGGAAGTAACTCTGGGCGATTATAAAGGACTCGAAGTTGAAGTTTCCGACGCCAACGTTACGGACGAAGAAGTGAACGAAGAGCTGAAGCGTCTGCAGCAGCGCCATGCGGAACTTGTCGTTCTTGAAGAAGGACAAGCAGCAAACGGCGACGTTGTTGTTCTCGACTTCGAAGGATTCGTTGACGGCGAAGCGTTCCAAGGCGGCAAAGCGGAGAAATATTCCCTTGAGCTTGGATCGGGCAGCTTCATCCCGGGCTTTGAGGATCAACTGGTTGGTCTGGCCAAAGACGAAGAGAAGGAAGTTAACGTAACGTTCCCTGAGAACTACCACTCCGAAGAGCTGAAAGGCAAAGAGGCTGTGTTTAAAGTGAAAATTCACGAGATCAAACGCAAAAATCTGCCTGAGCTCGACGACGAGTTTGCCAAAGACGTAAGCGAGTTCGATACGCTTGACGAATACAAGGAAGACACGAAAAAACGTCTTCAAGAGCGTAAAGAAAACGATGCTGCGGCTGCAAAAGAAACGGCGGTTGTCGAAAAGGCGGCTGCTAACGCGGAAGTGGAAATTCCGGCGGCAATGGTTGAAGCCGAGCTTGACGTTATGGTAAAAGAGTTCGAAAGACGTCTCCGCTCGCAAGGCATGACGCTTGAGATCTACTACCAGTTCTCCGGCCAAAACGAAAGCGTGCTGAAAGATCAAATGAGAGAAGACGCCGAGAAGCGCGTCCGCAACAATCTCGTTCTGGAAGCGATCGCGGCGGCAGAAAATATGACCGTATCGGAAGAGGAAATTGACGCGGAACTGGAAAAATACGCGCAATCTTACCAAAGATCTGCTGAAGAGCTTCGCACCCTCTTTGCTTCCAACGGAAGCCTGGACGGTTTGAAGAACGACCTCGTTGTAAGAAAAACCGTAGATTTCCTGCTTGAAAATAGCAAGAATGTTTCCGCAGCAGTGTAAATAAGGTAAGTAAAGGCACGTACGTAATGTTGGCGTGCCTTTCTTTTACCCTATTTTACCTCGGATTATTGCCCGATTGCGCGCGAATTGTCCGGCGGCGCAGGCATTGCCCGAAAAAATGACTTTGCTGCGCAAACGTGTTAAACTAGTGACTAAAGCTGGAAAAAGAGGGCCTGTCGTATGCCGTTCTCTTCTCCGGTGAAAATCCCGTAAAGGGTGAAACATGGCAATTGCCGTTAAGGAGTTGGTACAATGAGTCTTATTCCTATGGTAGTGGAACAAGAGAGTCGTGGCGAAAGGTCTTACGACATTTATTCGCGTCTGCTCAAGGACCGCATCATTTTCATCGGCAGCGCGATCGATGACGATGTTGCTAATTTGGTCATTGCCCAGCTGCTCTTTTTATCCGCTCAGGATGCTGAGAAGGATATCCACCTATATATCAATTCCCCGGGAGGATCCGTAACGGCAGGGATGGGTATCTTCGATACCATGCAGTTCATCAAGCCGGACGTGTCCACCATTTGCGTGGGAATGGCGGCAAGCATGGGGTCTTTGCTGCTGACGGCAGGGGCCAAAGGCAAGCGATTCGCGCTGCCTAATGCGGAAGTCATGATTCACCAGCCGCTCGGTGGCGTCAGAGGTCAAGCGACTGATATCAAAATCCATGCGGATTGGATTATCAAAACGAAGCAAAAGCTCAACCAGATATACGTGGAGCGTACGGGACAGCCGCTTGAAAAGATCGAAAGAGACACCGATCGCGATAACTTTATGAGCGCTGAAGAAGCGAAGGCATACGGGTTAATCGACGAGGTTATCACTCGAAACGACTTGAAATAAAGGAGTGATCCCATGTTTAAATTTAACGATGAAAAAGGCCAACTCAAATGTTCCTTTTGCGGGAAATCCCAAGACCAAGTTCGCAAGCTTGTTGCCGGTCCGGGAGTCTACATTTGCGATGAATGTATAGAGCTTTGCACGGAGATTGTTGAAGAAGAGCTGGGCCATGAGGAAGAGCTGGATCTGAAAGACGTTCCCAAGCCGAAAGAAATCCGCGCCATTTTGGATCAATACGTGATCGGCCAGGAGCAGGCGAAAAAGTCGCTGGCTGTAGCCGTTTACAACCATTACAAACGGATTAATTCGCAAAACAAGCTTGAAGATGTGGAACTGCAAAAAAGTAATATCGTCCTTTTAGGGCCGACAGGAAGCGGTAAAACGCTGCTTGCTCAGACGCTTGCCAAAATTTTGAACGTTCCGTTCGCCATCGCCGACGCGACTTCTTTGACGGAAGCGGGCTACGTGGGCGAAGACGTGGAAAACATTTTGCTCAAGCTGATTCAAGCGGCCGATTACGATGTGGAGAAAGCCGAGCGCGGCATCATTTACATCGATGAAATCGATAAAGTGGCGCGCAAATCGGAAAACCCGTCGATTACAAGAGACGTATCCGGCGAAGGCGTACAGCAGGCGCTGCTCAAAATCTTGGAAGGTACGGTTGCTTCTGTTCCTCCGCAAGGCGGACGCAAACACCCGCATCAAGAATTCATCCAAATCGATACGACCAACATTCTGTTTATTTGCGGCGGCGCTTTCGACGGCCTGGAGCAAATCATCAAGCGCAGAATCGGTAAAAAAGTGATCGGCTTCAGTACGGACGGCGGCAAAGTCGATCTGAAACCGGGCGAATATTTGTCCATGGTGCTTCCCGAGGACTTGCTTAAATTCGGGTTGATTCCCGAGTTCGTAGGGCGCCTTCCGGTCATTTCCACTTTGGAGCCGCTGGACGAAGAAGCTTTGGTGCGCATTCTTTCCGAGCCGAAGAACGCTCTCGTGAAGCAATATCAAAAAATGCTCGATATGGATAATGTCGCACTGGAATTCGAGGCGGATGCGCTTGACGCTATCGCCAAAGAAGCGATCAAGCGCAACACCGGCGCGCGCGGCTTGCGGGCGATTATCGAGAGCATCATGCTCGACGTGATGTTCGAGGTGCCTTCGAGAACCGACATTTCTACCTGCAAGGTGACGAAAGAAACGGTGCAAAACAAGCTTGCGCCTGTTCTGACGACCAAAGACGGCCAGTCGGCCGGCAAAAAGAAGGAAGAAAGCGCGTAACCCACAATTTCACATTCAATCCTACAGCCTCCAATCCGGTTTCCGTCAGGAAATTGGAGCGGAGGATGTTTGGTGTCATGGGGAGAGAAACCAGGATGTTTCACAGAAAAGAGACGAGAGCTGTTCGGGTCGGGGATTTGACGATCGGCGGCAGCAATGAAGTCATTATTCAAAGTATGTGTACGACGAAAACTGCGGATGTGAAAGCGACTGTAGCCGAAATTCTCCGTTTGGAAGAAGCCGGCTGCCAGATTGTTCGTGTAACGGTCAACAACAAGGAAGCTGCGGAAGCCATCAAGGAGATCAAAAAGCAGATTCATATCCCTCTGGTGGCGGATATTCATTTCGATTACCGTCTGGCGCTTATGGCGATCGAAAACGGCATTGATAAAGTCCGGATCAATCCGGGAAATATCGGACGCCGCGAGAAAGTGGAAGCTGTCGTAAAAGCGTGCAAGGAGCGCGGCATTCCTATCCGCATCGGAGTTAACGCAGGCTCACTGGAGAATCATCTGCTGGAGAAATACGGCTATCCTACCCCTGAAGCGATGGTGGAAAGCGCGCTGTTCCATATCAATATCCTGGAAGAACTCGATTTCCACGATATTATCGTATCGCTCAAAGCTTCGGACGTGCCGATGGCGATCGCCGCTTACTCCAAAGCTGCCCAAGCCTTCAACTATCCGCTGCATCTCGGGATTACCGAGGCAGGCACGCTGTTTACCGGCTCCGTCAAGAGCGCCGCGGGTATCGGAGCGCTCTTGAACATGGGCATCGGCAACACGGTGCGCATTTCACTCAGTACGGACCCTGTGGAAGAAGTGAAGGTGGCCCGCGAACTGCTGAAGACGTTCGGCCTCATTACGAACGCCGCTACGCTGGTGTCCTGCCCGACCTGCGGCCGGTTGGACATCGACCTGTTCTCCATTGCGAATGAGGTGGAGGACTACATTTCCCGGATCAAGGTGCCGATCAAAGTGTCCGTGCTCGGCTGCGCGGTTAACGGGCCGGGAGAAGCCCGCGAAGCCGATATCGGCATTGCCGGCGCGCGCGGAGAAGGCTTGCTGTTCCGCTACGGCGAAATGATCCGCAAAGTCCCGGAAGCAGATCTGCTGAACGAGCTGAAAAAGGAAATCGATTCAATTGTCGATGCATACGAAAAAACCGGAGTCATACCGGGACGCAAACACTAACAGAAATGTGAAGAAG
The DNA here is from genome assembly GCF_057749925.1 of Paenibacillus sp. sgz302191. Classification (NCBI taxonomy): domain Bacteria; kingdom Bacillati; phylum Bacillota; class Bacilli; order Caryophanales; family Paenibacillaceae; genus Paenibacillus; species Paenibacillus sp. sgz302191. The sequence continues at coordinate 405,211 of NZ_JBYLHY010000002.1, read as the reverse complement.
CCGTTTAAGGTGCAGCAAAGGGCCTGAACGGCTTTTTTGCTTTTTGCAGGCCGCGGCAGCACCTGTGAGAGCGCAGCCTGCCAAACAGCAGCCTTGCCAGCCCTTCAGCTCCCCACCTGCCAGAAGTTTTGAATAGCCTCGATCATTCTCGCCAGTTCCATCACAAGTGTCTGGAAAACCCGCCAAATAGTATTCGCTCCCACCAAATAGCATGCCGCCGCACACCGTCTTAAACTAGCTTGTCACCCTGCAAAACTGTAAAAGTGCAGGTTTTTTCTGCGGAAATGGCCAGTTTGGCGAAAAAGCCTGCGATAGTGCAGGAATATTTGGTCATGACGGGCATAACTCAAGTTTCAGGGTTAAAAAACTGCAGATTTGCAGGAATTCATCGTGCCAGGCGCATACGTGAGCAAAAAGATGCACTTTTGCAGGTTTTTTTACCATACGAAGCTGCCGACGTGTTTGCACCACGCCATCAGCGCTCATCGCACGGGGCCGGTAACGCTTTCGCACCGCGCGATCAGCTCTCACCGCGGGGCGAGAGCAGCACAACAGCGGTCAACCTCGCGCCATAGTAAGCGAGCTTTGCAACGTAAGGCCGCCTCCCGCAATGGGCGAGCGATGTTTCACATGCGCAGCAAGGGCGAAGCCCGCGGCTGAAAGCCGCGATGCATTCGCCATTTGGGCAGCGTCTTTTTTGCCGCGAATATTATCCCGCAACCGGAAGCATAATGAATGAATCTGGAAAGCATTTGCTTTCTATGCTAATTTTTGGCGAAAAATAATAAGGAGAATGAATGATGATTAAGATTCAATTACAACACATCGGCAAACTGGTGCTCCCGCTGCTTATTGGCGCGTGCCTGCTCCTGCTTCCGTACCCGTCGGCCGCTTCGGCCGATCCGGCTGCGCCGCTGCAGCTGCCTGCCGTGCCGTCCGGCAAGCGGGTTGCAATCGTCATCGACGATTTCGGCAACGGCATGGACGGCACCGAACAAATGATGAGCATGCCGATTCCGCTCACGATCGCCGTCATGCCTTTTTTGCGGACGACTAAGCAGGATGCCGAACTGGCACACGAAAAAGGCCACGAGGTCATTCTACACCTTCCTATGGAGCCTGTGTCAGGCAAGCCGAGCTGGCTCGGGCCGGGAGCGATCACAACCGATCTGTCCAACGAGGAGATCCGCAAGCGCGTAATAGCGGCGATCGACGACGTTCCTTATGCGGTCGGCATCAACAACCATATGGGCTCGAGAGCTACGTCGGACGAACGCGTCATGAAAATCGTCGTCGAGGTATGCAGGGAAAGAGGCTTGTTCCTGCTCGACAGCCGAACTTCCCACAAAAGCGTGATGACGAAGCTGGCCGCGGAAATGGGAGTTCCGTATGCGGAAAACCAGCTGTTTTTCGACGATACTTATACGTACGGCCACATCAGCAAGCAAATGGCCAGATTCAAAAAGCTCCTGCAGCAGCAAGAGCAATGTATAGCAATCGGCCATGTAGGGCCGCCCGGCAAAAAAACCGCGCAAGTCATTCAAGAAGCGATTCCCTCGATTCAGAAAGAGGCGACATTTGTTACGATCTCCCAAATCGTCAAAATGCCGACGCGTTAACGCGGATGGATCATGGCAAAATATTGCTGGACCGCGCTGCTGATCGCTTCCGCGATGCGAGCTTGATGATGGGAGTCGTTCAGCAGCTTCCGGTCGGTTTTATTCGAAATAAATCCCATCTCCACGATGACTGTCGGACATTTGGTGTAGCGGAGAACGAAATATTTTTTGCCCGGCACGGGAAGCTCATGGGTTCCGTACAGCCGGTTCAGGGAATGCTGCAGCAAATTGGCGAGCAGAATGCTTTCCGATTGATTTTGATAAATGACGAGCGGCCCGCGCCGGTCCGATTTGCCCGACCAGTTAATGTGCATGCTGAGCATCATTTTGGGACGAATGGCATTGGCGATCCCCGCGCGCTGCGCCAAGTCTTTGCGGTGCCTTCCTCCGTACGACCAATGATTGTCCTCGCTTAAGGCGTAGTCCGTATTGCGGTTTATGATAACCCGGTAGCCTTTCTTTTTTAACAGCTTATACGTTTTTTTCGAAATGGCGAGATTTAGGTCTTTTTCCTGATATTTTCCATACAAGGCCCCGCTGTCGATACCGCCGTGTCCGACATCGAGCAGCACATCGGCATTCGGCAGGAGCGGGTTATCCGCGTGAGCGTCTGCACCTCCGAGACAAAGGCTTAATAACAGCATAATGACAGCCGAACCTAGCTTCATGACGCCACATCCTTTTTACATCAATCTCTCCCCTTTATCCTTCTTCCGAATGAAGACGATCATTCATCCTGCAAAAGTTTGCATAGTTTGGATTAACCTGCTTGCGCCTCGGGAATAATGGGGGGTAGGGTGCTGGTACGATGGCCATTTTCAAATTTGGGAGGTTATGTATGATGAGTTTAAGTATTATTCTCATGGTAATTCAAGTTTTTTTCGCCGTTGTGATCGGACTGTATTTTTGGAATTTGCTGCGCAATCAGCAGACGAACCGTTCTGCTGTCGATAGAGAATCCAAGAAGGAACTGGAGAAGCTGAGAAAGCTCCGCTCCATATCGCTGACAAAGCCGTTGTCCGAGAAAACGAGACCGTCCTCCATGCAGGATATCGTCGGGCAAAAAGAGGGGCTCAAAGCTCTGAAAGCCGCGCTGTGCGGGCCGAATCCGCAGCACGTCATCATCTACGGCCCTCCGGGCGTCGGCAAAACGGCCGCGGCGCGGGTCGTTCTGGAAGAAGCCAAAAAAAATCAGGAATCCCCTTTCCGGCATGATTCCAAATTTACTGAGATTGACGCAACGACAGCGCGTTTTGACGAGCGGGGCATCGCCGATCCGCTGATCGGTTCGGTGCATGATCCGATTTATCAAGGAGCGGGAGCTATGGGCGTAGCCGGCATTCCGCAGCCCAAACCGGGCGCTGTGACGAAAGCGCACGGCGGCATCCTGTTTATCGATGAAATCGGCGAATTGCATCCGATTCAAATGAACAAATTATTAAAGGTGCTGGAAGACCGCAAAGTATTTCTCGAAAGCGCCTATTACAGTTCGGAAGATACGAATATTCCCAACTATATCCACGATATTTTCCAAAATGGGCTGCCTGCCGATTTCCGCCTGGTCGGGGCTACGACACGCACGCCTAGCGAAATTCCGCCGGCCATACGCTCGCGGTGTCTGGAAATTTATTTCCGCCCGCTGCTTCCCGAAGAAATCGGTGAAATTGCCGAAAAAGCGCTGCAAAAGATCGGTTTTCAAGAAAGTCCGGCAGCGGTTAATGTCGTGAAGAAATACGCCACGAACGGCAGGGAAGCCGTCAACGTCATTCAACTGGCCGCGGGTATTGCGCTGACCGAGAAGAGAAGCGGAATTGCAGCCGCCGACATCGAGTGGGTGGTGAACAGCTCGCAAATCCCGCCCCGGCCGGAAAAGAAAGTACCGCAGCAGCCGCAAATCGGTTTCGTCAACGGGCTTGCCGTGTACGGCCCGAATCAGGGAACGCTGCTGGAAATTGAAGTGATTGCGATCCCGACCGCGTCCGCCGGTGCCGGGAAATTCAATATTACGGGCGTTGTCGACGAAGAAGAAATGGGCGGAGGCTCCCGCACCATTCGCCGAAAAAGCATGGCCCGCGGCTCCGTCGAGAACGTGCTGACCGTGCTCCGCAAGCTCGGGATGAACACGGCCGATTACGATCTGCATATCAATTTTCCGGGCGGCGTTCCGATCGACGGCCCTTCGGCCGGCGTTTCAATGGCGACGGCGATTGCGTCGGCCATACATAAAGTTCCGGTCGACAACAAGCTCGCGATGACGGGCGAAATGAGCATCCACGGCAAAGTGAAGCCTGTAGGAGGTGTCGTAGCCAAAGTGGAGGCGGCTTTTCAGGCCGGAGCGACAAAAGTGATCATTCCTAAGGAAAACTGGCAGGAAATGTTCGCCGATCTCCCGGGCGTTGAAGTGACGGCGGTGGAATCGATCGAAGAAGTGCTGAAAATCGCTCTCGGCATCGAGCTGCAGGATAACGTCATCCCGATGCCGCTATCTCCGGAACGCTCGATCTCTGCTTCCTCCCTGCCGATTCTGCATGCCAAATCGCCAAATACGATCGATTCCTAGGAGTCTGGCGGGTGAATCGCGTACCCCTCTATGCACAAAAGTAACTCCGCCCGCCAGACTCCTAGAAGACTTGACGCAAAATGTCAGGTTGCCGATTGGTGTTTTGCTTGCAGTTTTGATAAAATGTAAAAGCGATAAAGGGATACAATTTCTAGGAGGTGCAGAGGATGGGACCCGGTAAAAACAAAGTGCGCAGACTGCCGCTATTGCCTTTAAGGGGATTGTTAGTCTATCCGAGTATGGTGCTACATCTGGACGTGGGACGGGAGAAATCGGTGAAAGCCCTGGAGCGGGCAATGGTCGATGACAGCATGATTCTCCTCTGCTCCCAGTCTGAGATCAACATAGAAGAACCCTCCAAGGAGGATATTTACCGCGTAGGCACGATCGCCAGAGTCCGGCAAATGCTGAAGCTGCCCAACGGGACGATCCGCGTTCTGGTCGAAGGCGTGCTGCGCGCCGAAATCAGCGAGTACCTCGCAAATGACGAGTACTACGAAGTCACGGTCAGAGAGCTGCCGGAGCAGGAAGTCACCGACCCTGAGATCGACGCTTTGATGCGGACGGTGCTTAACCAGTTCGAGCATTACATCAACCTTTCGAAAAAGGTGACGCCCGAAACGCTTGCGGCGGTTTCCGATATTGACGAGCCCGGCCGGCTGGCCGATGTCATATGCAGCCACTTGTCCCTGAAAATAAAAGACAAGCAGGACATTTTGGAAACGGTCGATGTGCGCGAGCGGCTGGAGAAAATGTTGAACATTTTGAATAACGAGCGGGAAGTGCTCGAACTCGAACGCAAAATCAGCCAGCGCGTCAAGAAGCAGATGGAGAAGACGCAGAAGGAATATTACCTTCGCGAGCAGATGAAAGCGATCCAGAAAGAGCTTGGCGACAAGGAAGGCCGGGCCGGCGAGGCCGATGAGCTGCGCAACCAGCTCAGCGAAGCCGAGCTGCCGGAGAAGGTTAGAGAGAAGGTTGAGAAGGAAATCGAACGGCTGGAAAAAATGCCGTCCACTTCCGCGGAAGGCGGAGTGATCCGCAACTATATCGATTGGCTGCTCAGCCTGCCTTGGTCGAAAAGAACCGAGGACGACCTTGATATCGCCAAAGCCGAAGCGATCCTGGATGAGGATCATTACGGGCTGGAGAAGCCCAAAGAACGGGTGCTCGAATATTTGGCCGTACAGAAGCTGGTCCAAAAGCTGAAGGGCCCCATTCTTTGCCTGGTCGGTCCTCCGGGGGTAGGGAAAACCTCCATCGCGCGTTCCATAGCCAGATCGATGAACCGCCAGTTCATCCGAATTTCGCTCGGCGGCGTCCGCGATGAAGCGGAAATCCGCGGCCATCGCCGCACTTATGTCGGCGCCATGCCGGGGCGCATCATCCAAGGGATGAAAAATGCCGGCTCGAACAATCCGGTATTTTTGCTGGACGAAATTGATAAAATGGCGATGGACTTCCGCGGCGACCCGGCTTCGGCGCTGCTCGAAGTACTCGATCCCGAGCAGAACAGCACTTTTAGCGATCATTTCATTGAAGTACCGTTCGATCTGTCCAGCGTCATGTTTGTGACTACCGCCAACGCCGTGCACAATATTCCCCGGCCGCTTCTGGATAGGATGGAAGTGCTTTACATCCCGGGCTACACGGAAATCGAGAAGCTGCAAATTGCAAAGCGGTATTTGCTGCCCAAGCAGAAGAAGGATCATGGCTTGCAGGAGGAGCAGCTGGCCGTCGATGAAACGGCTCTGATGAAAATGGTCCGCGAATATACGCGCGAATCGGGCGTGCGGAACCTCGAGCAGCAGGTTGCGAGCATGTGCCGCAAAGCGGCCAAACAGATCGTTTCCAACTCGTCCGAGACGGTTCACGTAACCGATGACAACTTGAAAGATTTTCTCGGCCCTGCCAAATTCCGCTACAACATGGCGGAGGAGAAGGACCAGATTGGCGCCGTGACAGGCCTTGCCTGGACGGAAGTAGGCGGCGATACGCTCGTCATCGAAGTGACGGTGATGCCGGGAACGGGCAAGCTGACGCTGACAGGCAAGCTCGGCGATGTGATGAAGGAGTCCGCTCAGGCCGCCTTCAGCTATACGCGCAGCCGCGCGGAGCATTTCGGCATTGCGCCGGATTTTCACGAGAAGAACGATATACACATTCATATCCCGGAAGGCGCAATTCCGAAGGACGGACCGTCCGCGGGAATTACGATGGGAACGGCGCTTATCTCGGCGCTGACGAACATTCCGGTGTCCCGCCAAGTGGCGATGACCGGCGAAATTACGCTGCGCGGCAGAGTGCTGCCGATCGGCGGATTGAAGGAAAAGGCGCTTGCCGCGCACCGCGCAGGCATTCGTACGATCGTTTTGCCGCAGGATAACGAGAAGGATATCGTAGAGATTCCCGAGAGCGTCCGCAGCGAAATCACCTTTTTCCCGGTAAGCCATATGGATCAGGTGCTGGAGCATGCGCTGGTAGGCGGCAAGCCGGCCGCACCGGTCGGATCATAACGGAAAGTAGTGAACAAACATGAAGGTCAATCAAGCTGAGTTCGTAATCAGCGCGGTCGGACCTGGCCAATACCCACAGGATGCCTTGCCGGAGATTGCTCTGGCAGGGCGTTCTAATGTCGGGAAATCGTCGCTCATCAACCGGATGATCGGACGTAAAAATTTGGCCAGAACCAGCTCGCAGCCGGGCAAAACCCAAACATTGAATTATTACCGGATCAATCAGGACTTATATTTTGTCGATCTTCCCGGATACGGTTATGCGAAAGTATCGAAAACCGAGCGGGAGCGGTGGGGTAAATTTATCGAAAGCTATTTATTGGGCAGAGAGCAGCTAAAGCTGGTCATGCAGCTCATCGATTTGCGGCATCCGCCGACGAAGGACGATCAGGCCATGTATGAATGGCTGAGGCATCATGAGGTGCCTGTTTTCGTTGTCGCGACCAAAGCCGATAAAATTTCGAAAAGCCAGTGGCAGAAACACGCCAAGATCGTCAGAGAGACGTTAGGCATGGGCAAGGGCGAGCAGCCGCTGCTGTTTTCCTCCGAGCTTGGCCTGGGTAAAGACGAACTGTGGTCCGTTCTGGAACGGCATATCGGGTATGAAGGCTTATCCGAGCAAGCGGAGGAACGTTCCTGATTTTACGAAAAAAATTGATTTTTTATTGTAAATTAAGGAGAGAACTCGGAAAAAGCCGCAGGGATAGCGAGTTTTATTAGTGATAACCCGATGGCATTCCGGCTTTATTTCGATTTTTTCAGATTTTTGGCTAAATTCCATGAAAAGAACGCAGGAATATTAATCCCTCATGTAGTATAATATTAAACAAGGCAACACCAATGGCTTGAAAACAAAGAATCGAGGGATTTTTATGGCACAAAGGTTAGCGACTGAATATGTCAAAACCTGCCTCCAGTTAACAGAAGCCGAGATGTTCAAGTTTTTTCAAATGTTCGTGGATCATCAAGTGACTTTGCAAGTCAAAGTTCTGGAAAACGGCAACCAGGAGGTTGTGTTCCAGGATGGAGCGGGTCAGGAGATCGTCCTGTCGTTTGAGCGGAAATCGGGCCTATATGAATGTACGGGATCCTGTAGATTGAGCAATACTTTGCTGGCTAATTTAATGCGCAAAGCGGTGTCCGAGTTCAAGGGAAGCGCGATTGTGAACCGGATTTATACCGGCTACACGATGGTTTATTATTATGAGCGCGGCACGGTCGTCAAAATTGTTGAACAAAAGGACCAATTGGCTACGGTTATTTACGAATTTAAAGATACGCTCGGCCGGTTGGAGCAGTTGTTCCACAAAAAAGAAGTAGAGCGGGAAATCGAGAACATCTACCACGAAATCAATCATTTCCTGGATCTGCGCAATACGGTGCAGGAGCAGGAAATCCGCAAGCAAATCGACGAACGCCTCGAGCAGCTGACACATCGTTTGTTTACGTTAGAGGCTTAATAAATTTCCATACATGAATAAACAAGCGTATAAAGGCCCTTTACAAAAGGGTCTTTTTTGTTGCTGCAGCCGGCAAATGCCGCATCAAAACGCATAAAATAATTTGTCAAAAAAAAACTATTGCATTTCTGGACGATAGATGGTATTTTTATTTTCGTTGACAAACAATATAGGAACCAGGATTCACTCAGGACATTGAATGTTGCGAGAGATTATTCCCTCGGGAAGTGAATGACGTAGGTCCTAGCGGATGAAATTTTTTTCAAACATTTTATTCCTAGGAAGGGGGAACCGAAAGATGGAAATGGAATACTCAACTTTCGGAAGACACGTTGCTGTAGATACTTGGGGGGCAGATTTTGAACTACTGAACAATGCAGAATGGCTGCAGGCTCAGATGGTAGAAGCTGCCGAGGTATGCGGAGCAACCGTATTATCTGTACAATCCAAGCAATTTGAACCACAAGGAGCAACAGTGCTAGTCATGTTGTCCGAGAGTCATCTCTCCATTCATACGTATCCTGAGAGAGGTTTTGCCGCGCTGGACTGCTATACTTGCGGCGAGACAGTTGACCCTCAATTGGCAATCGACTTCATGGTGTCCGTTTTGAAACCGGAAACGGTGTATGCGAAGAAACTTGTTCGCGGCATTGGTGAACTGCAAGTGGAAACTCCAGTAATTATGCAAGCAGAGCTTGTAAAATAAGAAGACGATGCGCTAATAGCGGTAACCACGGAGAAATCCGTGGTTATTTGTTTTGTCCCGATCCCATACAATGTTACAGCCAGACATGTCCGCTTAACTTGGAGGGATCGAAGTGAAAAATAAAATGCTGCGCAAAACGGCGATGTTCGCAGTTGTACTTTTTTTGATCGGCTGGCCTTTGTATCAGACGATCGGCATGTTCAGCGACCGCAAGGAAGAACACGATGCTTCGCATTTGCTGTACCAAGTCTCGCTGTTCCAGATCGAGCTGCTGAACAGCTGCCTGGGCGAAGCGGGAAAAGCCAAAAACACCGGCGAGCTCGATGCATGCAGACAGACGTTGTATTCCGCAGGATATACGCATGAGCGGCTTGTGCTTGCCGCCGGCGGGAACGGGTACCTGACGACGCTGGACAGCGTCCCCCAGCTCATGCAGTATGTCCAGCGGCTGCAGATCGGCGGGGAGAGAAAGCTGAAGGCGGACGAAGTCCAGACGCTGCAGGCTGCGGCTGCGAAATTTCAGCAAATTTATGAGGTTTACGAGAAGCTGATGGCTTCGGGCGGGCGAGTCATTGCTTCGCAGAACGAGAAATTGATTTCGCTGGACAAAAGCCTTGCCGAGCTGGTCCGGAAAAAATTGCTTGAATAACGGCCTGGCCGGCATGATTGGTATATCTGGGCAGCAACACGTGCAAACTAACGAAGATAGGCGGAAAAAGCATTCATAAATTATTCAAAAAAAATGTCGGAATGCTTGTTTTGCTGTGCTATAATGATTCATAGAACTTTGGAGAAAGGCAGGTGGAACACATGCATATTATGGCAGTAGGCTTAAACTATCGCACTGCGCCCGTCGAAATCCGCGAGAAGTTTACTTTTGCGGCTTCGGAATTATCGCAGGCACTGACCGAACTGAAACATACGAAAAGCATACTGGAATGTGTCATTGTGGCTACCTGCAATCGTACGGAAATCTATGCTGTAGTGGATCGTCCGCAGGTTTGCAGCCATTATGTAACCAGCTTTATCGAGCGTTGGTTCGAAGTGCCGAAAGATCAATTTCAAAAACATTTATATACGTACGAAAATGAAAAAGCGATCGAACACCTGTTCCGAGTGACAAGCGGTCTCGACTCGATGGTTATTGGAGAAACGCAAATTCTCGGCCAAGTACGGGACGCCTTTTTATTGTCGCAAAACCTGAAAGCGACGGGGGCGTTTTTCAACACGCTGTTCAAGCAGGCGGTCACCCTTGCCAAGCGGGCTCATTCCGAGACGGGAATCAACGACAATCCGGTATCCGTAAGCTATGCCGCGGTAGAGCTGGGCAAACGGATTTTCGGTACATATGCTAACAAAACCGTGATGATTATAGGCGCCGGCAAAATGAGCGAGCTGACGGTCAAGCATTTGTATGCGAGCGGAGCGAACAAAGTTATCGTTGTGAACCGCACGTACGAGCGCGCTGTCGAACTGGCGGCCAAATTCAACGGCATCCCCTGCGCAGCCGATCAAATGCTCCGGCATTTGGCGGAAGTCGATATTATTATCAGCTCGACGGGGGCTCCCGGCTATGTGCTGACAAGAGACCACTTGCAGGCTGTTTTGCAAAAAAGAAAGTCGCGCCCGCTCTTTATGATGGATATTGCCGTGCCGCGGGATCTTGATCCGCAAATCAGCGAGCTGCAAAATGTGTTCCTGTATGACATCGACGATTTGGAAATGATCGTTGACAAGCATCTGCAGGAAAGAAAGAGGGAAGCGGCGAAGATTGAGACAATGATTGCTGCCGAAATGGACATTTTCGATCAATGGACCAAGACGCTTGGCGTAAGCCCGGTCATCAAGGCGCTTCAGGCGAAAGCGAACCAGGTGCACGAGGAAACGATGGAAAGCATGCTGAAAAAGCTTCCTGATCTGGATGAGCGGGAAGTGAAAGTAATACGCAAATTGACCAAAAGTATCGTAAACCAGATGCTGCGCGATCCGATCCTGCGCATCAAGGAAATGGCTGGAGAGCGGCACGGCGACGAGGCGCTTGACATGTTTACGAAGCTGTTTGCGCTTGAAGAGGTGCTGGAACAGCAAGAGCAGGCAGACGAGCAGGCACAGGAAGCAGAACGAAAAGCGATCGAAGCGGAGGCAAAGCGCGCCCAGGAAGACAAACTGCTCGCTATCGGTCTGAAACACGCCGACGCTGTAGCGCAATCTTAAGTGATTCGGCGCTAACAATGCCCAGGAGAGGTGCCATGGTCACACGAAGCTTTTTGATGGACGCGATGATTTATATATATGCCCTGAGCCTGCTGTTTTACTTTTCGGATTTCGCTCACGCGAACCGGAACGCAAAACGGATGGGGACGGGGCTCCTTTTATTTGTATGGGTTTTGCAAACCGCGTATATGGCGTTCGGCTTGTACGGACGCGCGTTCGAGATGGGATTTTCCCGTTCCGATGTGCTCTATTTGTTTAGCTGGCTGCTTGTGACGATATCATTAATTATAAGCAGGTTTGTCAGGATTGAATTATTCGTTTTTTTTATCAATGTGTTCGGCTTTGCCATTCTCGCTCTTAATGTGTTCGGCAATCCTCAAATGATACCGATTTCGAGCCAGTGGGATGTGAACAGCGAGCTGCTGTTTATTCATATTTCGATGGCGGTCGGCAGCTATGCGGCTTTTACGGCCGCGGCGATCTTTTCCGGCATGTATTTGTTCCTCCACCGCAAGCTGAAGGAGAAGGAGTTCTCCGATACGGTCATGAGGCTGCCTTCTTTGGAAAAGATGGAGCAGTATACGTACAGGTCGGTCATTATCGGGGCGCCTTTGCTGCTGCTCGCTTTATGCTTGGGCATTGTCTGGATCGCGCTTCAGGGGAACGGCGGCCTGTTTTTCGATCCGAAGGTTGTCAACTCCGTTTTTGTATTGGCGGCTTACGCCTTTTACTTGTTCCAGCGCCATTCCATGCGTATCTCGGGCAATAAGCTGGCGGCGTGGAACATTGCGGCTTTCCTTATTGTCATGATCAATTTTGTAGTGTCGAACTTTTTTTCCGGCTTTCACAGCTGGATTTGGAGCTGATTCGAATTTGAAGCACCCGTACCCGGTGATGTTGAATGTGGAAGGCTGCCGATGCCTCGTCGTCGGCGGCGGTAAAGTGGCGGAGCGCAAAGTTCTTGCGCTGACGAAAGCCGGGGCGGACGTTACGGTAATCAGTCCGGATGTGACGGACGAACTTGCCGGCATGGCGGCCCGCGGCGAGGTAGTTCTTCTCAGGAAGACTTTCGAGCCCGGCGACCTCGCCTCCGGCGTATCGGACGGTGCAACCCGCTACATGCTGGCCGTAGCCGCGACGGATCAAGCGGAGGTCAACAAGCGGATTCACCGGGAAGCGCAGCGTCTCGGTATGCCGGTCAATGTGGTGGATGAACCGCAGATCAGCAGCTTTATCGTGCCTTCCGTCGTCCGCAGAGGGAAGCTTGTAATCGCAGTGTCAACGGGAGGGGCCAGCCCTTCTGCGGCGCGCAAAATTGCGAAAGAACTCGAAGCGGCTTACGGCGACGAGTACGAGGTCTATCTGGATTTTCTCGGCGATGTGCGCTCGAAAATTCAAAGCCTGGTGGAGGATAAAGCGGCAAGGCAGCGGATGTTCAAGCAGATGCTGGAGTGGGACGTGCTCGGACGCATACGGTCCGGGACGTTTGGGATATGGAAGGACGAATTGTTTGCTGAGCTGGAAAGAAAGCCGAATATAGATACAATTATGGCTTTCAGTGGTCGGAATAGAGAGGCAGGGGACTAGTAGAGATGAGAACTATCGTAGTTGGCACCAGACAGAGCGCGCTTGCATTAACGCAAACCGGTCAGGCTGTGAAGCAATTGGAAAAACTGGCTGCCGGGTATGGAATCGAATGCCGGTTCGAGATCAGGAAGATTGTGACCAAAGGGGACCGCATCCTGGACGTGACGCTGTCCAAGGTTGGCGGCAAAGGCCTGTTCGTCAAGGAGATCGAACAGGCTCTGCTGGACGGCGAGATCGACATCGCCGTCCACAGCATGAAAGATATGCCCTTCGAGCTTCCCGAAGGGCTTGTCATAGGAGCGGTGCCCGAGCGCGAGGACGCGCGCGATGCGCTGATCACGCGAGGGCACCGGTCGCTCGACGAGCTGCCGCAGGGCGCGCTCGTCGGCACGAGCTCGCTGCGGCGCGCCAGCCAGCTGCAGCACCTCCGCCCGGACCTCCGCATCGAGTCGCTCCGGGGGAACATCGATTCGAGGCTGCGCAAGCTCGAAGAGGGCAACTTCGATGCGATACTGCTGGCGTCGGCCGGTTTGCACCGGATCGGCTTTCAGGATCGCATCACGGCGTATTTGCCGCCCGAAGCATGCCTCCCTGCCGTAGGGCAGGGAGCGCTGTGCATCGAATGCCGGGGCGGCGACGACTTCGTGCTGGACCTGCTCGGCAGGTTCCAGCATGAGCCTACCGCGCTCGCGGTGCGGGCGGAGCGGAGCTTCCTCGGCAGACTCAACGGAGGCTGCCAGGTGCCGCTCGGCGCTTACGCGAGCGTGAGCGTCAACAGCGGCGGCGGTGCCGCGCCGCTGTTGACGCTGACGGGCATGGTCGGCACGCCCGACGGACAGACGCTGCTGAAGGAGACGGCCAGCGGCAGCGATCCGGAAGCGCTCGGCCTGCTCATCGCCGACAAGCTGATCGCGCAAGGTGCGGACCGCATCCTCGCTGCGGTAAGGGAGTGAGCGCGCGATGATCAAAGGAAAAGTATATCTTGTCGGAGCCGGTCCCGGCGACCCCAAGCTGATCACGGTACGCGGTCTGGAAGCGATCCAAAAGGCGGACGTGATCGTGTATGACCGCCTGGCAAGCCCCCGTTTGCTAAAACATCGAAAACCCGGAGCTGAGCTTATTTTTGTAGGCAAGCTGCCGGATAAGCATATGATGAAGCAGGAAGAGATCAACCGCTTGCTGGTCGATCTCTCGCTGCAAGGAAAAGTTGTTACGCGGCTCAAAGGCGGCGACCCGAGCGTCTTCGGACGCGTCGGCGAAGAAGCCGAGCTGCTGGCCGACCATGAGGTTACGTACGAAATCATACCGGGAATCACTTCATCCATCGCGGTGCCGGCCTATGCCGGAATACCGGTGACTCACCGTGATTTTACGTCATCCGTGGCGATCGTCACCGGGCATGAGTACCCGAACAAAACGTACTCCAGCCTGGATTGGGAGCATTTGGCGAAGGCGATCGGCACGATGGTGTTTCTGATGGGCGTAGCCAATCTGGAGCAAATCTGCCGGGAGCTGATCCGCTGCGGCAAGCCGCCGCAAATGCCCGTCGCTCTCGTGCGCTGGGGGACGTGGACGGATCAGGCGACGATCACGGGGACGCTGGAGGACATCGCTGAGAAAGTGAAGCAGGCGAATTTCCAATCCCCGGCCGTCATTATCGTCGGCGAGGTTGTCAAACTGCGCGAGAAGCTGGCCTGGGTGGAGAAAAAGCCGCTGTTCGGCCGCAGAGTGCTGGTCACGCGGGCGCGCAGCCAGGCGAGCGAGCTTGTCGATCTGATCGACGAAATGGGCGGGGAGCCGGTGGAGTTCCCGGTCATCCGCATGCAGCCGACAAGCCGGCCGGAAGCGGTCGAGGCATTGGACCGGGCGCTTGAGAGTTTGCCCCGATTCGATTGGATATTGTTCACGAGCGTTAACGGCGTGGAATATTTTTTCCGCAGACTGCGCGAGATGCGCATCGATGTTCGCCTTATGGGCGGCGCCCGGATCGCGGCTGTCGGCCCGAAGACCGCTGAAGCTTTGGCTGAACGCGGTTTGATTGCCGACGTGCTGCCGTACAGATTTCAGGGTGACGATCTGCTGGATGCCATCCAAACCGAGCTGAAGGCGGGCCAGCACGTGCTGCTCCCGACAGCCGATATCGCCAAGGAATACATTCCTGCGAGACTGGCGGAGCTTGGCCTTCACGTTACCGAAGTGGACGTGTACGAGAATGTGCTCGATACCGAGGGCGGTGAGGAAGTGATCGAGCTGCTGCGCAATCAGGCCATTCATATCATTACTTTTACAAGTTCGTCGACAGTGACCAATTTGCTCGAAGCTTTGCGCCGGCTCGGGGCCGAAGATCCCGTCAGCCTGCTGCAGAGCGCCGAAATTGCCTGCATCGGTCCGAAAACGGCGGAAACCGTCCGCCAAGCGGGCCTGCCGATCGCTTATATGGCCGAAGAAGCGACGGTTGCTTCTTTGGCGCAAAGCTTATCGGCGCGCAAGCCGCACTAATGCATATCCTTATTCAAAGAGTCAAGGAGGCCGTAACTATATGAGTTTTCCGATTGTACGCAACCGCCGTTTGCGCGGGTCGGCAGCGATCCGCAACCTGGTCCGTGAGAATCAGGTTACGATTCATGATTTGGTTCAGCCGATTTTTGTCACCCATGGAACGGGCATCAGGGATGAGATCGCTTCTATGCCCGGAGTGTTTCATTTTTCGCTCGACCGGATGGAAGCCGAAATTGATGAGATCGTGCAGCTAGGCATTCAAGCGATTTTGCTGTTCGGCTTGCCTGAGCACAAGGACGCCGAAGGCACCTCGGCCTACGAGGAGAACGGTATCGTTCAGCAGGCGGCCCGCCGCATCAAGGAGCTGCATCCGAACCTTTTGATCATTGCCGACACTTGCCTGTGCCAATTTACGGATACCGGGCACTGCGGCGTTGTCCATCATCATCCGATTACGGGACAAGCCGACGTAGCGAACGATGCGTCCCTGGAACTGCTGGTCAAAACAGCCGTATCCCAGGCCCGGGCAGGCGCCGACATTATCGCGCCCTCCAATATGATGGACGGCTATGTGCAGGCAATCCGCTCAGGGCTCGACGAAGCCGGCTACGAGCATGTGCCGATCATGGCGTATTCCGTCAAGTACGCGTCGGCGTATTACGGCCCGTTCCGCGACGCCGCGCATTCGGCTCCGCAGTTCGGCGACCGCAAAACGTATCAAATGGACCCGGCGAATGCGCGGGAGGCGCTGCGCGAAGCGGAAACCGACGTGATCGAAGGCGCCGACTTCCTGATGGTCAAGCCTGCGCTCGCTTATATGGACGTGATCCGCATGCTCAAGGATAATTTCGATCTGCCTGTCGTCGCTTACAACGTCAGCGCGGAATATTCCATGATCAAAGCGGCTGCGCTGCAGGGCTGGATCGATGAAAAGTCCATCGTTATGGAAACGATGACGGGCTTCAAGCGCGCCGGCGCGGACATTATTCTTACTTACTTCGCCAAAGATATCGCACGCTGGCTGCGTGGCTGATGATTCGCTTCGAATAGCGATTCACGACCGGCAGTCCGGCGGATGAACTCGGCAGAAGGCATACGTATGTGCAATGACGGATTTTATGCGGGCGAACGCATAAAATCCGTCATTATTCATTGGGCAAGCCCAAAGGCAGTTCCGCCCGCCGGACTCCTGAAACTGCTGTGCACCGGAGGGTCTTTTGTCATACTTTTGTCGGAAACCGAAAGCTCCCATCGGTTGTTACAGGCGTATAATTAGGGCATAATGGATGAGAAAAGCACGGAATATTATGGTTTGGAAAAAGAGGAAGGTGCCTCGTGAGTTATAACGATAATTTTATTAAGGCTTGCCGGAAAGAACCGGTAGATACGCTGCCCGTATGGTATATGCGCCAGGCAGGCCGCTACGATCCGGATTACCGCAAAATTAAAGAAAAGTACTCGCTGCTTGAAATTTGCAGCCAGCCCGAGCTTGCCGCAGAGGTTACCATGATGCCGATCAGGAAGCTTGGTGTGGATGCGGCCATTTTGTACTCGGATATCATGAATCCGGTTGCTTCGCTCGGGGTTGACTTCGATATTGTAAAAAACATCGGTCCCGTCATTCATACGCCGGTCCGCACGGCGCAGGATGTAGAAAACCTGCGTCCGATAGACGTTGAAAAGGATTTATCCCACATCATTGAAACGATTCGGATTTTGCACCGGGAGCTGGAGGTTCCGCTGATTTCGTTCGCCGGTGCGCCGTTTACGATCGCGAGCTATTTAATCGAAGGCAAGCCTTCGAAAAGCTATATCCGCACGAAAACGCTGATGTACAGCGAGCCCAAAGTTTGGTACGCCTTGATGGATAAGCTGGGGGATATGGTGATCACGTATCTCAGAGCGCATATCGCCGCCGGCGCCAAAGCGGTGCAAGTGTTCGACAGTTGGGTGGGCGCGCTTTCGCCTTCCGATTTTCAAATGTACGTGCTGCCGACGATGAAGCGGATTTTCAAGGAGCTTGCGGATTTGACCGAGCCGAAAATTTATTTCCCGGGTGTCAGTTCCGGCGAATTGCTGCCTTATTTGAAAGATTTGCAGGCGGATGTCATCGGCCTCGACTGGCGGATTCCGATCCCGGAAGGCCGCAAAAGACTCGGAGACCGGTTTGCCGTTCAAGGCAACCTCGATCCTTACGTGCTGACAGCGCCTATGAGCGTCATCGAGCGGCAGGCGAAAGCCATCATTGACGAAGGCATCAGCAGGCCCGGCTACATTTTTAACCTGGGGCACGGCCTGTTTCCGGAAGCCTCATTGGAGAAGCTCAAACATTTAACCTCGTTTATCCACGAATATTCGCATGCCGCATTATCCCAGCAAACAGAGAAGAGTGGTGTCTAACATGACAAAACGCCGTATCGGTGTATTGGTAATGTCTTACGGAACTCCGGAAAGTCTGGATCAGGTCGAAGCGTATTATACGCATATTCGGCGCGGCCATCCGCCTACGCCGGAGCAGCTGCATGAATTGACGTCGCGTTATGAAGCGATTGTCGGCGGTTTTTTTCCGCTGCGCGAAAATACGAACAAACAGGTTCAAGGGCTGGAAGATACGCTGAACCGCGAGCATGGAGATATGGAGTTCGTCTGCTATCAAGGTCTGAAGCATGCTCAGCCATACGTGGAGGACGGCGTGGAGCAGATGGTCAAGGACGGCATCGAAGAAGCGGTCGGCGTCGTGCTGGCGCCCCATTACTCGGTCATGAGCGTGGGCGGATATGTGAAGCGGGCGCAGGATAAAGCCGCAGAGCTTGGCTTGCGCATTGATTTCGTACTGAGCTATCATCTGCATCCGAAGCTGATTCAAGCATTGACGGAGCGCGTGGAGTCCGCGCTGGCGAAGTTCGACGCCGCGAGCCGGGACGATGTCCGCGTCATTTTTACAGCGCACAGCCTGCCTGAAAAAATTGTCCAAATGAAAGATCCGTATCCCGATCAACTGCTGGCAACCTCCAAGGCGATTGCCGAGCGGGTGGGCGTGACGAATTGGCAGTTCGGCTGGCAAAGCGCCGGGCAGACCGCGATGCCGTGGCTCGGGCCGGACATTTTGGACGTGCTGCAAACGATTCGCAAGGAAGAAAACGTGAAGCATGTGCTGCTGTGCCCGATCGGCTTTGTATCCGACCATCTCGAAGTGCTTTACGATATCGATATCGAGGCGCAGGCTTTGGCCAAGGAGCTGGGCATCCATCTGGAACGTACGGAGTCGCTGAACACGGACCCGCTCTACATGGAGACATTAAGCGACGTCGTTTACGATAAAGTGAAGGAAAGCACGAGCAAATAAATTTTTTCGTATGTGCGCGAAAGGGGAGATTTCCATGAGTGCAGAACGACCGCACATCATCATTATCGGCGGAGGCATAACCGGTCTCAGCGCCGCTTACTATGTCAAAAAGAGATTATCTGCCGAGGGCGTAAGCGCGCGTCTGACGGTCGTGGAGAAATCATCCTCTTTTGGCGGCAAAATTCATACGATTCAGCGCGACGGCTTTGTTATCGAAAAAGGCCCGGATTCCGTCCTCGCGCGCAAGCGGCCGACGATCGATCTGGCCCGCGAGCTCGGCCTGGAAGGGGAACTGACGGGGCTCAATCCGCAAGCCAAGAAAACGTATATCGTACGCAGGGGCAAAATGCACCGCATGCCGCCGGGTCTCGTGCTGGGCATCCCGACGGAAATAGCACCTTTTATGAAAACAGGGCTGATCTCGCCGCTCGGCAAAGCCCGGGCTGCGCTGGACGTAGTGCTGCCTGTGCGCGAGGAGACGACGGACGAATCGCTCGGGCACTTTCTGGAGCGCCGGCTCGGCAAAGAGGTGCTGGAAAACGTCGTGGAGCCGCTGCTTGCCGGCATTTACGCGGGTGATACGTTCAAGCTGAGCTTGAAGTCCACCTTTCCGCAATTTCAAGCTATGGAACAAAAGCACAAAAGCTTGATCAAAGGAATGATGGCAAGCCGGAAAAACAATGCGGGGGAAAACGCCCATGTGCCCGAGCCACTCAAGGCATCCGCTTTTGTCACTTTCAAAAAAGGGCTGCAGACGCTGGTTGAGGGGCTGCTCGAAAGCTTGTCCGACTGCGACCTGCGGACGGACACCGGCGTCGTATCGGTAAGGAAGACGGAGCTTGGCCTTACGGAAGTCGTGTTTGAGGACGGGCATACGGAAACGGCGGACGGAGTCATCATCGGTACGCCTGCGTATCAGACGGCCCGGCTGCTGGCTCATTTGCAGCTTGCGGAGCATTTGAAGCAGATCGAATATATTTCGGTCGCCAATGTCATTATGGCTTTTGACCGGAAAGACATTCCGTTCGAGCTGGACGCCTCCGGCTTCCTGGTGCCGCGCAAAGAAGGGCGCACGATTACGGCGAGCACGTGGACATCGTCCAAATGGCTGCATACGGCGCCGGACGGCAAAGTGCTGCTGCGCTGTTACATCGGCCGCTCGGGCGAGCAGGAATGGCTGAACTGGAGCGACGAGCAGCTCGTGCAAAAAGCCCGCCACGATCTCGGCGAGCTTCTGGGTCTGCATGCAGAGCCGTTGTTTTATGAGATTACACGGATGCCTCAATCGATGCCGCAATATCCGGTTGGCCATTTGGAGAAAATAGATCGGTTTCGCAAGGAGCTGGCTGCGGAAATGCCGGGGGTGTTTGCGGCCGGCGCGGGATTTTACGGGGTCGGTATTCCCGACTGCATCCGCCAGGGGCAAGAAGCCGCTGTACAGCTGGCTGACTACATGGCGCAAAAGCTTCCCGACCCTGCATATGCCCGTTAGGCGCCGGACTAGCGAAGCTTGGACAAATCCAGCCTGAAATCGACGGGCGAGATCGTAAGAATCTGCTTTTCCTCCAGATCGCGGATCACCTGCATGAGCGTATTTTTTTGGACCCCTGCGAGCTGGGATATTTCGTCATAATTCAGAACAAGCTTGATGATGATCGAGTTCTCGCTGCGTATGCCGTGTTTGTTCGCCATTGTGATCAGGCTTTTGATGACGCGGGTTCTGGCGTCGAGGAATGTCAGGTCGTAGACGTGCTGGTTCGTATCGCGCAGCCGGCTGCTCAGTTCCCGCATAATGCCGAGCGCTATGTCAAAATGATTGCGCAGCAGGCCGAGGAAATTTTGCGCAGTCAGCGTGACGAGCGCGCATTCTTCCAACGTTTGCGCGGAAGCCGAGCGCGGCTTGCCGTCGATCAGCGACAGCTCGCCGAAGCTTTCTCCCGATTTGCAGATCGACAATATTTTCTCCTCGCCGCTACTGCCGGTCGTATAAATTTTGACGGACCCGCTGATCACCATGTAGAACACCGAGCCCGGGTCTTTTTCGGAAAAAAGCACCGTATTCGGCCGATATGATTTTTTGCTGCAAATTTCGGCTAAGGCACCCAGTTGGGCATCGGTCAATTGCGAAAATAAAGGTACCCGTTTGACGAATTCTAGCATCATGTACCGCCTTTAGTCATAAATTGGATTCCGTTTTATTTTACCATATATGGTCTTCGTGGAGGTATGAAGAAAATGAAAAATTCGAGCAGAATCGATACGCGTTCGGCTGCCGCATTCAGCGAAGCGAAGAAAGTGATTCCCGGCGGTGTGAACAGTCCTGTGCGCGCTTTTAAATCGGTAGGCTTGACCCCTTTGTTTATGGAAAAGGGAGCCGGCTCCAGGGTCACCGATATCGACGGAAACAGCTACATCGACTACGTCGGTTCATGGGGACCGCTCATCGTCGGCCACGCCCACCCGGAAGTGGTGGAAGCGATCAAAGAGGCGGCTGAAAAGGGAACGAGCTTCGGCGCACCGACCGAACTTGAAACGGAAATGGCCAACCTCGTTATCGAACGGGTGCCTTCAATCGAGATGGTACGCATGGTGAGTTCGGGGACCGAAGCGACGATGAGTGCCCTCCGGCTGGCACGCGGCTTTACGAAGCGCAACAAGATCGTGAAATTCGAAGGCGGCTATCATGGGCATGCCGATGCTCTTTTGATCAAGGCGGGTTCCGGGGTCGCTACATTGGGCTTGCCCGACAGCCCGGGGGTTCCCGAGAACGTAGCGGTCAATACGATTACGGTGCCTTATAACGACCTGGAGTCGATTAAACTTGTTTTCGGGAAGTTTGGCGAAGATATCGCGGCAGTGATTGTAGAGCCGGTCGCCGGCAATATGGGCGTCGTTCCGCCTGCGGAAGGCTTTTTGCAAGGACTGAGAAGCATTACGCAGCAGTACGGCAGCTTGCTGATCTTCGACGAGGTGATGACCGGCTTCCGGGTGCACAAACATTGCGCTCAAGGGCTGTACGGAATTACGCCCGACCTGACGTGTCTTGGCAAGGTGATCGGCGGCGGATTGCCGGTAGGGGCTTATGGCGGAAGGCTCGATATTATGGAGCACATCGCGCCTGCCGGACCGATCTATCAGGCCGGAACGCTCTCCGGCAACCCGCTCGCTATGGCGGCCGGTTACACGACTTTAAAGCTGCTCGGCCAACCGGGCGTGTACGAGGAATTGGAGCGGAAATCGGCAATGCTGGAAGCCGGATTTAAGAAAAACGCCGCCGAGGTCGGCATCCCATGCACGATCAACCGCGTCGGCTCGATGCTGTGCCCGTTTTTTACCGAGCAGACCGTTGTCGATTACGAAACGGCGAAAACGTCGGATTTGGCCAAGTTCAACGCCTATTTCGGCCATTTGCTTGATCTGGGCGTTTCCGTGGCGCCTTCCCAGTTCGAAGGGATGTTCATTTCCACCGTTCACTCAGATAGCGATATAGCGGAAACGATCGAAGCTCACCGCGAGGCGCTTAAGCGCCTGTAAAAGATGGGCGGGGCACTTCACGCTGCGATGATGCAAATAAGCCCATTTGTAACCTGGAAATGGAAAAGCAGCGAAGGTGTGTTTATAGCCTGAGGATTGGAATGCTGCGAAAAGTATGATCGGTTACATTTAAAACTTGGAAAAAACTGCAAAAGTGCAGGCTTTTTCGATGGAAACGGCCTGTTTGAGGAAAAAGCCTGCAAATGTGCAGGAATTATCGGCCAAACCGGGACCAAGCCCCCGATCCGGCAGAAAAAACTGCACTTTTGCAGGAATGATTCAAGACAAGCGCATCGTGAGGGCAAAAAGATGTATTTTTGCAGGTTTTTTGCGCGTTTGCGCTAATGGTGTCCGAGGTGCAGGAGGGGCGCTGAATCCTCTGAAGCCGTTTACGGCGGCGGAAGAGGGGGAGCAGCAAAAAAAGGTTGACCCATTCGGGTCAACCTTTTTTTAGTTCGCCTTCGGAGAAGCCGCAGGCGCTTGCGTAGGGCTTGCATCGGTTTTAGCGGTTCCCCCTCCGTCAGGGGCAGGGCTCGCGGTTGCAGCAGGCGCTACGCTCGGTTTCGGCGTCGCCGACGAAGCAGGATTCACGCTGCCTGCTGCGGCGCCGGTTCCCGCAGGCTCGCTCGTGCTGCCGCCGCTCGCGCTCGGCGATACAGAAGGCGAAGCCCCGGGCTTCGCCGAAGCACCTGCTTTTGGCGATCCGCTCGCCGTTCCGCCGGGCCCCTCCGAAGCGCCCGGCTTGGCCTGGCCGGTTTCGTCCGTTTCGGCTTTCGCCGATGGCTTCGGCGTCGCTGCCGGCTTCGGCGTTGCCGTCGCCTTGGGCTGGCTCGCTTTTTTCTGAGCCTGCTCTTTCAGGAAATCAGGGTGATCGTAAGCGCCGCCCGGATCAATCGTAGTCAAGCCTTCCCAAACATTATCGACCTTAACGGACTCGGGATGATCGAACACAAGGAAAGCGGACGGCAAACGGCGTTCGCCGTAACGGCTCGATGGCTTGGTAATCAGATCGTTGTCGTAAACCATTTCCGACGAAGCCCCGCCGTCCAGGAAGCCTGCGTTAATGACGCCGTCTTCAAGGAACAGGTCCTGGACTTCTTTGAGCGTTGCGCCTACGCTGTGCGCTTGGCGGCCGTCGATCACGATGAAGATGACGGTTCCGTCCGCTTTTTGCCCGACGGCTGTTCTGGGCGCTCTGCCCCAGCCGCCGTCCCCGCTCGTAATCAGCCCTTTGCCGTTGGCGATAACGCGGGGATAAAACGAAACGGCCTCGGTTACATTAAGCTTCAGCAGCTCGTTGATGCTGTATTTACCGATAATGAGCGTTCCTTCCTTGGTAAAACCTACGATTTGCTGAGGAATGGAGCCTTCCTGGTCGGTGTACAAAATGTTGCCGCCGGACATAATGGCGCCGATCGGGGCAAATCCGTTGCCAAGCCCGTCGGGATCGTTAAATCCTCCGCCGTTCACGCCGGCTACGGCTCCCGTCCGCTGCACCATCGACGTAATCCGCTCGCCTTCACCCTGCTTGGAAGGGACGACTACGCGGATCGTTCTCGGATCGTATACATACATTTTTTTGCCTTTCCAGAATTGGCCGGAAATGTCTTCAACCTTGACGAGACTTTCCATAGGACGGTTTTTGTTATACTTCACGGCTTGCAGATCTTGTTTTTCGATAGAGTTGATTTCCGTCAAATCCTGCATTTCTTTGACCAGTTGATCGCGGCGCTCGGCGCCGACAAAGATCCAGGCCCAGTCACGGTGCTGCGTCGTGATGACCGTTTTGGCCAAATAAACACGGATGGTTTCGCCAAGAGGCGTTAAAAACAAAAAGCTCGAACAAAGAAACGTACATGCCGCTATAAGCAGAAGCAAGCGTTTCAGCCAGCTCCAGCTGCGAAAATGCTGTAAAATTGCAGTATTCAAAATAATTCCTCTCCTGCTCCATTTTTCTTCAAATTCTAAGATGTCGAAAAAAACAGTACTAGATTTCATTCTATCATATTTACGCATGCAATTGTTAATGGTAATTGTTAAAATAAAGTGGACTTGATTCAAGCATGAAGAAGGAGCTGCCCGATTGTGAAGCGATACTATTTTTTTGATTTTCCAATAGATGTGATGGCCGTTGTTTTTGTCTTTTTGCTGCTGCTGGCCGTATTGCTTATTTTCTTTCATAGAGGCAACCGGTCATGATCGGATGGAAGCGGAAAGGCGAGTGGATGGAGCTTCCTCTCCCCGGCGACGATTGGAGCCCTCTAGCTCCGCTAGCCGCTGAAAGGCTGGGGGCTCTGCTGCCTGTCCCGCGAAAGCTGTATTTGCGGCTGGCTGCTCAAGGAGGCGTGCGCGTGCAGGCGGGAAAGCTGCTGCTGCGGGTTTTTCCCGAGGATGCTCCCGGTTTTGAAGCGGAGTACGGCGAGGTGGAGGTTTTGTACGAGGATGATTTTTGTCTCGTCGTCAACAAGCCCGCCGGGATGTCCGTTCATCCTTCGGAGCGGGGACAGCAGGGGACGCTGGCTTCGGCCGTAGCCTATTATTATGCGTCTACGGGGCAGGCGTGCGCTGTCCGTCATATACACAGACTTGACCGGGACACGACCGGCGCCGTTCTGTACGCCAAGAACGAATGGGTGCACGTGCTGCTCGACGAGGCTATGCGCGACAAGCGGATCGACCGGAGATATGCGGCGATTGCCGAAGGGCGGTTTCGCGCCAAAGGAGGAGCGATCCGCGAGCCGATCGGCAAGGACCGCCATCATTCCGGCAAAAGACGCGTAACGCCGGGGGGCGATGCGGCCGTCACGCATTTTGAAGTCGCGGAGCAGTTGAAACGGGCGGCACACGTGCAGCTGCGGCTGGAAACGGGACGTACGCATCAAATCAGAGTCCATCTCAGCCATATCGGACATCCTCTTGCGGGGGACGTTTTGTACGGAGGGTCTTCTGCGCTGCTGGGGCGCCAGGCTTTGCATGGAGAGCGGCTGCTTTTTCAGCATCCGGTCACGCTGGAAAGGGTCGAAGTGCAGGCGCCGTGGCCTGAAGATATGCTGCTTTTGCTAGAGAAGCTTCGAGTTTCGTAAAAATATAGTCATGCCATCTCTTTTTCACCCATATACTTTAGAGACAAATCTTAAGGTATTGGTTGAACATTCCAGTCGTTTGCCTTGCGGCGGGAATTGAAGGAAGGGAGGATTTTGCCAGTGGCTGAACAGCAACCGGGTTTAAGATTCGATATCTACGAGCGCGTCCACTTGCAGGAAGAATTGGCGGGTATTCAAGAGCTGAACGATGTTGAGCTGGTGCCGCATATCCAGGTCTTAACGCAGAACGAGCAGGCGATCCTGAAAGGGAATCTGCTGCTCACCGGAAATTATGAAAGCGACGATGGAGCGTCACGACTGCTCGAACATTTGATTCCCGTCGAAATTACGCTGCCCCTCAATCGAATTCATCGGGTGGAAGACATTTTGGTGGAGATTGAAAATTTCGACATCGATCTTCTCTCGGCCAGGAGCTTGAATGTGACGGGAGTTCTGTCTCTGCAAGGCGTAGAGATGGTGTCAGCGCCGCCTGACAGCTGGCGGGGGGAAGAGGAAATCACCTTTGTCCATGAAGCCGAGGAGGAGCGTGTGGAAAAGATAAAGCCGGCGCCTCCCGCACCGGTTCAGAAAGCTCCGACGGAGGTGAAGCACGAGGCGAATGAGCAGGCGGTTCCTGAAGTTCCGGAGTCCAAACCGTTTCCGCCGGCTTACGAGGAACCGCTGCAAAACGAGGCCCCGGCCGCGGAAGCCCCGAAGGTGGAAGCCGAGTCGAAGGAAGTTCCCCAGCAGGAGGCGGCTTCGGTTATTCCGGAGGAGAAAAAGGAGAAAGAGCCTAAGCTCGCTTTCGGCAAAAAGGCGAATGAAGCGATGGAAGTGCAGCCTAGCGGTATAAAATCGCTTATTTCCAAAGCCGGGGCGCTTTTTCACCCGGAAAAACGGAAAGAGGAAGCCGAGGCAAAGGCCGCCGAGGAAGCGAAGGGCGAGGTTATAGAATGGAAGCGCCTGTTCCTGCGGACGGACTCGGGGGTGCAAGAATTCCGCAAATTAAGAATGTGCATCGTGCAAAAGGAAGAAACGCTGGAGTCGATTGCCAAACGCTATCAGTTGAATCCGCGGGAGCTGCAGCTTCTTAACCGGCTTGGCGATCAGGAGCTTGTCGCGGGGCAGGTTCTCTATCTTCCCAAATAACGGGTACATAAGCAAAAGTCTTTGGCTGCGCGAAGAAGCGGCCGAAGGCTTTTTTACCACATAAGAATGTTTAATGTTCTTTACAGCGCTAAAGCGCGTAGAACAGCATTCTTATTGGCGAATAAACCAACCTCTAAACGCGGTCGCTCATCTTCGAAAAGACCTCGATAGAGGTTTATCTCAATCCCAAAAATGGGTCTAAGCATAAAATATGGAAAAACGGTTATAATGAAAATTACAAATCGACACAATCTGCACGGCAGTATATTGACTCTGATGAAAATGTTCGCTATCATATGGTGTAAATCATTTTGAGCAATACTTGGAAACGTTGATGGGGAGTAGTAGCCGGTATGTCCTTCAGAGAGTGGAACTGCAGCGCTGAAAGGTTCCATAGGTCGCAGCCGATCGAAGTCGCCCTGGAGTTGCAAACGTGATAGAACAATGCGCGCAAGTTGCCATCGGTTCCGCAGCGTTTGCCGGCCGCAGCCGTTATCTGTTTGAGAGCCATGCCTTTCCCTGGCGGGACAGGGCGTGGAATAAAGGTGGTACCACGGAAGCAAGCCTTTCGTCCTTTGCGGCGGGAGGCTTTATTTGTGTTTCTTTACCTCCCAAACCCTCCTACAAGGAGGGCCCCAGCGTATGCTTTCGAAGCCAGTTTTGCTCCGCAAAACTCTGAGGTTTCGCCCCCTGGACAACGAGCGATTGCAGCAGGGAGCGGGGATAGGCGTTTTTGGCGATGAGCAGGTAGAGGGAGCGCTTTCGTCTTTCATACGAGTTTCGGTGAAACTCTCGTCTTCGGACACGCTTGGACGTTAGCGTGAGGGAAATGGAAGTTTTCCTTACGGAAAACGGATCGCCCGTTCCCTGACGGGAACGAAGCCAACAGAGGCGGATCGCCCTGAGAACGAGGCCGCAAAAATTAGCGAACAAACTTCAATGCAAATAATGACATGGAGGTAACTATATGAGCGAAACGAATCAAACGGCTCAGCAATTGCAAATGCCTACGACATACGATCCGAAGGAAGCCGAGCGCAAATGGTACGACTACTGGATTAAAAACGAATTTTTCAAAGCGGGAACCCGTTCCGACGCCGAGACATACACGATCGTTATTCCGCCGCCGAATGTGACGGGGATGCTGCATATCGGGCATGCGCTCGATTTTACGCTGCAGGATATCATGATCCGCACGAAGCGGATGCAGGGCTTTGACGCGTTGTGGCTTCCCGGCTGCGACCACGCGGGCATATCTACGCAGACCAAAGTGGAGCAGAAGCTGCGCGAGGAAGGCCAGACCCGTTACGATCTGGGGCGGGAAAAGTTTTTGGAGAAAGTATGGGAGTGGAAGGACCATTACGCGAACACGATTCACGAGCAGTGGGCGAAAATGGGTTTTTCGCTCGACTACTCCCGGGAGCGGTTTACCCTTGACGAAGGGCTGTCGCAGGCGGTTCGCGAGGTGTTCGTCAGTCTTTATGAAAAGGGCTTGATCTATCGCGGCAACTATATTATCAACTGGGATCCGGCCGCGCGGACAGCGCTTTCCGACATTGAAGTCGAGTATAAGGAAGTTCAAGGGAACCTTTATCATTTGGAATACAAAACGACGGACGGCACAGGCTCGATCGTCGTAGCTACGACGCGTCCCGAGACGATGCTCGGAGATACGGCCGTTGCGGTTCATCCGGACGATGAGCGCTATCAGCATCTGATCGGCAAAAAGCTGCTTCTTCCGATCGTCGGTCGCGAGATTCCGGTTATTGCCGACGAGTACGTGGAAAAAGAGTTCGGAAGCGGCGCGGTCAAAATTACGCCTGCGCACGATCCGAACGACTTTGAAGTGGGCAAGCGCCACGATCTGCCGCAAATTCTTGTGATGGACGAAACCGGTACGATGAATGCCAATGCCGGCCCTTATCAGGGCAAAGACCGCTTCGAGTGCCGCAAGCAGATCGTCGCCGATCTGAAGGAGCAGGGCGTACTGGTCAAAATCGAGGAGCATGTGCATCAAGTCGGCCACAGCGAGCGCAGCGGCGCGGTTGTCGAGCCGTATTTGTCCACACAATGGTTCGTAAAAATGCAGCCGCTCGCAGAGGCAGCGATCGAAGCGCAAAAATCCGGCAAGGGCGTCAACTTCGTCCCTGACCGTTTTGAAAAAATTTACCTGCACTGGATCGAAAATGTGCGCGACTGGTGCATTTCCCGCCAGCTGTGGTGGGGCCACCGCATTCCGGCGTGGCATTGCGCCGATTGCGGCCACACGACGGTAACGCGGCAGGACGCCGAAGTGTGCTCGCACTGCCAAAGCGGCAATATCATTCAGGACGAGGATGTCCTGGACACTTGGTTCAGCTCGGGCTTATGGCCGTTCTCTACGCTGGGCTGGCCTGGCGATACGGAAGATTTGAAACGTTATTACCCGACGGACGTTCTCGTTACGGGTTACGATATTATTTATTTCTGGGTGGCGCGGATGATTTTCACCGCTCTCGAATTTACCGGGCAAATTCCGTTTAAAGATGTGCTGATGCACGGTCTCGTCCGCGATTCCGAAGGGCGCAAAATGTCCAAATCGCTCGGTAACGGCGTCGACCCGCTTGAGGTGATCGAGAAATACGGCGCCGATGCGATGCGCTATATGATTTCGACCAGCAGCACGCCGGGGCAGGATCTTCGTTTCCGCTGGGAACGCGTCGAGCAGGCGCGCAATTTTGCCAACAAGATTTGGAACGCTTCGCGCTTTGCGTTGATGAATCTGGAAGGCGTAACCGCGGCCGACATTGATTTGACAGGGTCTTTGGGCACGGCTGACCGCTGGATTTTGCACCGTTTGAACGAAACGGTCCGCGATGTAACCCGGCTCATTGACAGCTATGAATTCGGCGAGACCGGACGCTTGCTTTACAATTTTATATGGGACGATCTTTGCGACTGGTACATCGAGTTCAGCAAGCTGAGCTTGTACGGCGCAGACCCTGCGGCGAAGAAAACGACGCAATCGGTGCTTGCCTATGTGCTCGATCAGACGCAGCGGCTCATTCATCCGTTCATGCCTTTCATCAGCGAAGAAATTTGGCAGCATTTGCCGCATGAAGGAGAAACGATTACGCTGGCGGCATGGCCGACTGTGAACCCGGCGTTCGAAGCGCCGGATGCGATCCGCGAGATGGAGCTGTTGATGGACGCCATCCGAGCAGTCCGCAACATCCGTGCGGAAGTCAATGTGCCGATGAGCAAAAAAATCGAGCTTCTGGTGAAGCCGGCCTCCGATGAAACGCAGGCGATTTTGCGCAGCAACGAAGAGTATTTGCGCCGTTTTTGCAATACGTCGCGGCTGGAGATTGAATCGGATCTGACGGCTCCGGAAAAAGCTATGACGGCTATCGTGACCGGTGCGGAATTGTTCCTGCCGCTTGCCGGGCTGATTGACATCGCCCAGGAGCTGGCGCGTCTGGACAAAGAGCTTCAAACGCTCCACGGCGAAGTGGAACGAATCGAGAAAAAGCTCGCCAATGCCGGCTTCGTTGCCAAAGCTCCGGCCAAAGTCATCGAAGAAGAAAAAGCCAAACTTGCCGATTACGCAGACAAGAGGGACAAAGTGATAGCTCGATTAGCGGAATTAAAAGGGTAATCGTGGAAATTAGAGCTATCGCCTAGTTGCTCCGACATAGTGATTCATATAGTAAATGAGGATGAGATCAATGAATGAAATCAAAGACTCAAGCTCGGCGGCATTCCGGACAGCCAAGGAAGCGATTGATTGGATCGTCGGCAGAATGGAAAAGCTGGGAATAAAACCGGGACTTGCCCGCATGCAGCTGATGATGGAAAAACTCGGCCACCCGGAACGCAGGCTGCAGTTCATTCATGTCGCCGGAACGAACGGCAAGGGCTCGACGTGCGCATACTTATCGTCGGTGCTGCGGACATGCGGTTACGATGTAGGGACGTTCACTTCTCCGTATTTGGAGAAGTACACGAACCGCATTCAAGTGAACGGCACAGATATCGACGACGCGTCACTGCTGCAATTGGTTAATGAAATGAAGCCGATTGTTGACGAAATCGGGGAGACGGAGCTGGGGGCTCCGTCTATGTTTGAAATCTCGACGGCGCTGGCGATTTTGTATTTTGCCAAAGTGGCCTACCCTGACTATGTAGTTTGGGAAACGGGGCTTGGCGGAAGGCTGGACTGCACCAATATCGTTACGCCGCTCGTTTCGATCATTACCAATGTCGGTCATGATCATATGGAAATTTTGGGCGATACGCTTGAGCTGGTAGCGTCGGAGAAAGCCGGAATTATTAAATCCGGCGTTCCCGTCATTACAGCAGTCCGGCAGCCCGAGGCATGGAGTGTCGTTGAACAAGCCGCCAAGGCCAAAAAAGCGACGCTTTACTCGCTGGACCGGCAATTCCGCTACACCGCGGTCACCAGCGAACTGGATCATCAAACTTTCGATTTTGAAGGTCCATTCCGCAGCCTGCGGGAAGTTCCCGTCTCGCTGAACGGCAGCCACCAGCTGACGAACGCCGCTGTCGCGCTGATGACGCTGGAAGTATTAAGGCAGTATTATGCAGTTATCGTAGAGGATGAGGATCTGTACAAAGGCCTTCAGGAAACCCGTTGGCCCGGCAGGCTGGAGATGGTTTCGAGCCATCCGCGCGTTTTGCTGGACGGGGCGCACAATCCGGAGGGAGCCGAGACGCTGGCGGCGGCGCTGCGCGGCGTATATCGCTATAAGAAGCTTCATTTTATGATCGGAATGCTTTCGACGAAGAATCATACAGGCTATCTGAGGCATATACTACCATTGGTGGATACTCTCATCCTTACCGAACCAGATTTTCATAAAAAAGGGGACGCCTCCATACTCGCGGAACTGGCTCAAGAGCTGCTGCGCGAGATGAACCGCAAAGTGGATATCGTTGTGGAACGCGATTGGAAGCGGGCTTTGAAAACCCTGACTAGCAGAACCGAGCAGGATGATCTGGCGGTCGTATCCGGCACGCTGTATTTAATCTCCGATGTTCGTTCTTGGATTACCAATCAAACCGATTCTGAAAAAGGATGGTGAGAACGGCGTGAGTCAAGCTGAACACGTACATTTTATCGGCATCGGCGGATACGGAATGAGTGCCATTGCCAAGGTCATGCTTGAAATGGGATACCGCATATCGGGTTCTGATTTGGCCGAGCAGGATCTTACGGAAAAGCTGAAAGCCAAAGGGGCTCAAGTATTCATCGGTCATGAGGCGCAAAATGTGTCGGGTGCCGATTTGGTCGTTTATTCTACGGCGCTCGGCAAAGACAACGTAGAAATGCAGGCGGCCGAAGAGCTGAAAATTCCGATCATACATCGTTCGCAAATGCTCGCAAGGCTGATGAACGAGCGCAAAGGGATCGCCGTTGCGGGCGCGCACGGCAAGACGACGACGTCATCCATGATTGCGCTTGTCATGGAAACTACCGGACTTGACCCGACCTATATTATAGGCGGAGAGATTATGAATGTAGGCAGCAACGCGAAGGCGGGGAAAGGCGAGTTCGTTGTGGCGGAAGCCGATGAAAGCGACGGCACTTTCCTGCAGTATCACCCGACTTTGGCGCTTGTCAATAATATTGAAGCGGATCATTTGGAAAATTACAACGGCGACTTTGAAAATTTGAAAAATGCCTATGCGCAATTTCTCAGTCAAGTTAGGCCGGGCGGCAAAGCGGTCGTCTGCAAGGACGACAAATTTGTGAGGGAAATGATCCCGCAAATTCAAAGCGAGGTTATTACCTACGGCATCCACTACGACGCCGACTATACCGCTTCGGACATCACTTTGGGAGACCGCAAGGTGACTTTTACAGTCAATCACCACGGCCAGGAATTGGGCCAGCTTGCTTTGTCCGTTCCCGGTAAGCATAACGTGTACAACGCGCTGGCGACGCTGATTACTTGTCTGGAAGCAGGGCTATCCTTTCCGCAGATCGCCGAGGCGATTCAGGAATTCCGCGGCGCCAAACGGAGATTTCAGGTGCTGGGAGAAGTACAGGACATTCTGGTCATCGACGATTACGCGCATCATCCTACGGAAATTCAAGCGACGATCAGCGCGGCCAAAGCGACCGGCAAACGGATTGTCGCCGTTTTTCAGCCGCAGAGGTACACGCGAACCTATTATTTATTCGAGCAGTTCAGCCGCTCATTTGAAGATGCTGATGAGGTGATTATCACCGATATCTACTCACCAGCCGGCGAAAAGCGGATTGAAGGCGTCGATTCCGCAAAGCTGGTGGAACTCATTCGAAGCAACAGCAACCCTAACGTTCAGCATATTCCGACGAGGGATGAAGTGCTCGAATATTTGATCGGCCACGTTCGTCAGGGTGACCTCGTATTGACAATGGGCGCAGGAGACATTTGGAAAGCTGCCGACGGCTTGGCCAAAGTACTGCGCAGCAAGTACGAACCCAAATCATAACCATCCGGAATCGCCGCAGGCTCCAGCGCTTGCGGCGATTTTTCGTTTTGCCGCCACACAAGACGGCGCAGCCTGACAGCCCGCGAAGCAGCGAGAAAGCGGCGCGAGAGGCTGCGAGAGCGGCTTGGCAGAGCGGCGAGAGAGCGGCGAGAGAAGCGACGTGCGGAGCAGCGGGAGAGCGGTGCGCGGAGCGGCGAGAGAAGCGACGTGCGAGGCTGCGAAAGAGCGGTGTGCGGAGTAGCGAGAGAAGCGGCGTGCGAGGCTGCAGGATGTGCGGCACGTCAAAACCTGCAAAAGTGCAGTTTTTTTCGGTGGAAACGGTTCGTTTTAGGAAAAAGCCTGCGATTATGCAGGAATTTTCGGTCAAGATGGGCTAGAGCGGGAGGTTTGGGCGGAAAAACCTGCAGAATTGCAGGAATTTGTCGAGACAAGCGCGTCAGGGAGCAAAAAGATGTATTTTAGCAGGCTTTCCGTGCGTTGCCGAGTAGATGTTGTTAGCGCAAGTGTGCAGGTTGATCGGTAGTTCCACTTTTGCAGGTCAATTTGTGCAGTGGTGTGGCAATGTCGTGTTAGCTGGCACCGGATCGTTAGGCGGCGGCCCAGGATCAGGCAAAACCTGCAAAAGTACAGTTTTTTTCGGTGGAAACAGTTCGTTTTAGGGAAAAGCCTGCGATAATGCAGGAATTTTCGGTCAAGATAGGCCAGAGCGGGAGTTTGGGCGGAAAAACCTGCAGATTTGCAGGAATTTGTCGAGACAAGCGCATCAGGGAGCAAAAAGATGTATTTTTGCAGGCTTTCCGTGCGTTAGCGCAAGCATGCGGTTTATCAGCAGCCAGGCTTTTTGCAGGCTTTCCGCGCGTTGCCAAGTAGGTGCGTTAGCGCAAGCGTGCGGTTTATCAGCAGCCGGGCTTTTTGCAGACTTTCCGCGCGTTGCCAAGTAGATGCGTCAGCGCAAGCGTGCGAGTTCATCGACACCCCCTACACATCAACTTGCGCTGTAATGCCGGTGTGTGTTGGATGGCGCGTTTTTTTGGCGTGCTCCTTTTTCTGTTGCTTGTGGAATCGGGAGGCTTTTGATTTAGATTCTTCGCTTTTTGTGGCGTTTTTTTATCATATTTCTATTCTCTCAAACATAATCTAGTAGCAGAAGATTGGGACAAGGAGAGAATGGGATATGAATAAAGCAAGAATAACATATCGCTTCGGTCAAAATGAGCAGCAGGCTCAAGACGGAACGCCGCAGCCGCTTAAGGAAAACAGGGACAAAAAAGTAATCCCCCTCTATGAAGAGGAGTTTGAGGTTATAGATTCATCCATGCCCGAAACCGTGGAACCCGTATCGCACACGGATAAAGCGGAACGGCAGCAGGCGGAAAGTTTTTTTGAAACGCATGCTCTGAACGCATTAACGACGGATCTCGGCAACTGGGGCAGCCCGCTTGAAACGGAGAGCGACCGGGTGGAGCGGCTGATCCGCGAATCCCAAAAGGACCGGCTGAACGAGGAGGGCGAAGCTTCTCAGCGTCCTGCGGGAAATATGGACGATTGGTCCTCTTGGACGAGAAGAGAGCCGTGGATCGAGCAGGAGATGGGCACCAGGTACGCCAAGTCGTCAGGGGCGCCGTGGATCAGGATTGCCACGTCCGTTGCAGGGGCTGTCGTTACGGGTGTGGCTTTCGGATTTTTTGTGCTTTCGATGTTTTCGAACTCGGGGAATACGGGGAACACGGGGGCGGAAAATCCGGTCAAGCAGGCCTCCATCGCTTCCCCAAGCGCTCCGGCCGCGTCGCAGAGCAAACCCGCCGCAACCGCTTCAAGCACGGATGCGGCCAAGACAAACGCTGCCGGAGGAGCGGCGGCCGTTCCGGCATCGGCGGGAATTGCCGTCACGCCTGTGCAAATTCCGGCCAAATCCTACGCCTTTTTGCAAAACGGCGTATTCAGCACCAAACAAAGCGCCGAAGCGGCGCAGGACAGCTTGAAAAAGAAAGGCCTCGCTTCCGCTTTGGACGAAAGCGACAAGATTACCGTCTTCGCCGGATTTGCGCTGAACCGCGACGATGCTCTTGCCTTAAGCCAGCAGCTGCAGGCGCGGGACAAACAGGTGGAAGTGTACGTTAAAAATATGGATCTCCCGGCCGTGACCGGCATTCGCTGGAGCGGCTCCAAGCCGGAAGCGGCGGTTTCATTCCTTACCGAGGGCGACAAGCTGATCCGGATGATCAGCGGCCTGACCGTCGTGCATCTGGAAGAAGCGAAGCCGACCGCTTTAAGCGATACGTCCGTGCAGGCGGTCCGCACAAGCCATCAAGCATTGACCGCATTGTCGGCCTCGATGAACGAAGGTCTTGACGACCAAGTCAAAGCCATCGTACAAAAGATGACGACTGCGCTGAACAGCTCGGTCCAATCGATGGAGGAATACAAAAAAACGCCTTCAACGGCAATGCTTTGGCAGGCGCAGACGTCGATGATGCAGTACATTATCGCGCAAAAAGCGCTGCTGAGGGAAGTCTTGGTTTCCTGAAGCAAAAAAAGGCACCCCGAACCGGTCATTTCCGGCTGCGGGGCGCCTTTTTGCGTTTAAAGTTCTTTACAGCGCTAAAGCGCGTTGGTCGACCGACCGCCGTCATGCAGCGCAACACCGCGCGCAGGGCGCTGCGCGCAGGTGCTCTTCTTCGAAAGACCTCGATAGAGGTTTATCTCATTTGGCTGCTTTGTTGCTGACGTAACGGTCCATCATCACGGCCATTTCGGCCCGGGAAATGGACTGGTCGGGTCTGAATTCCGTATCGGTTACGCCGTCGATAATACCTTGCTTTTTCAACGAGTAGATCGCACCGGCGCTCCATAGATCAGCGGGAACATCGGCGAAGGCGGAAACTCTTGCGTCCGCTTTGCCGCCTGCTGCGGGTTTACCGGCTTGAAGCAGCCTTTGGAAAAGGACGGCGACTTCTCCCCGCGTAATGGGCTTGTCCGGCCGGATCGTACCGTCCGCATAGCCTTGCAGCAGGTTCAGATTTTGCGCTTTTGCAAACACGGGGCTAGCCCAATGTTTGGCAGGCAGATCTTTATAAACGGCGCTGCTTATCCCGCCACCACTACCGGCACCGCCGGAAGCCGGCTTGCAGCCGTATACGGCGCTTGTAACGGTACTGCTTCCGGCGCAAGCCGTCTGCATGCCGCCGAAATTGAACGCCCGGTCCATCACGGTCAAAAATTCCGCTCTCGTCAACGCGCGCTGCGGTTCGAAGCGGTTGCCGATGCCCTCGATCAGCCCTTTATTTTTCATTCGCAAAATCGCTTCTCTTGCCCAATGGTTCAGCGTGTCGGTAAATAAAGGCGGCGCATACGCTTCAATGCCTTTTTCGATTCCTTTGGCCATTGCAGTGCGCACGGAATCGGTGGACAACAGCGCTGCGTCAGAGGCGTTGCTCAAAAAAGCGGTCTCTACCAAAATGCTGGGAATCGCCCCCATGCGAGTCACGTACACCGCGCTCGGAACGAGACCGAGATTGGCGGTGCCCGCCGCGTTCACCAGGGAATCGAGCACATGCTGCGCCAGATCCTTGCTGTAGGGCGTCAGAGCTGTCATGCTCTCGCTGGCCGGATAGTCATCTTGCGGGAAATCTTTGTCATAGTAAAGCACCATGGACCCGTTTACTTTCGAACTGTTGGTCGAGTTGGCATGAACCGAGACGAACAAGTCCGCTTGTTGCTTGCCTGTAAACTCTACTCTTTCGGCCAGCGACAAGTACCGGTTGTCCGTGCGGGTCATGGCCACTTCATACCCGCTGCGCAGCAGTTCATCCCGCAGCCTCAGGGCGATATCCAGAGTCACGGCTTTTTCCTGCAGCCCATTGCCGGTGGCTCCGGAATCGTATCCGCCGTGTCCGGGATCGACGACAACTTTGTAAGCGAAGGCTTGATAAGGAAACGAAATCGATAATAAGCCAGACAAGACCAGGAGTTTTTTACGTAAATTCATTGTGCGGCAGTCCCTCCACTCCTTATCTTACTAGGATCAGCTCTCTGTGTAAAAAGGTAAGATACGGCACCGGGTTCATCGTTTTCGTTGATCATTTGAAGAACTTGCAAGTATAATAGGCATGTACATACCGGAGAGGATGCTGGCGATGAAAAAAAACATCTTGACGCTCATCATATTTTTAATCATCGGACTGGTCACTGGAGTTATTGTCGGCCAACTGCTCACGCCGGTATCGGCGTTGTCGTTCCTGACCAATACGGTGCCAATCAGCTGGGAGCCTAAAGCCGATTTGCAAGTTGTGAAATATGAGCTGCACCTTCTGGTGAAACTAAATTTATGCAGCATACTCGGGTTGGCGGGCGGGTTTTACCTGTTCCGCAAACTGTAGCAAGAGCATGGAGTCTGTCCGATGAACTCATGTAGATGCGAAACGACGAATTTCATGCGGCGTGAGCGGTATATATGCGCAGTCATTCATTTACCGGGCAAGCACAAAAGCAGCTCCGCTCTCCGGACTCCAGGGCCATTTTACTGAATACATTGTGATAGGAGATGGTTTATTTTGAAAGCAACGAGTCATCCCACTCTCATTCTTGCGTCTTCTTCGCCGCGCAGGCAGGAGCTGATCCAAACGCTCGGACTCCCTTATATTATTCGGGTCAGCGATGCGGATGAGTCCGTAGACCCCGGAACAACGCCCGCGAAGATGGTGGAAGTACTCTCTTTGCGCAAGGCGTCGACTGTGCGGGAAATGCTGCAAGCGGAGGAGCGGCAAGGCGTAATCGTTGGTTCGGATACGGTTGTGGCGTTCGGGGGCGAGGTTCTGGGCAAGCCTGTTGACGAGCAGGACGCGTTTCGCATGCTCAAAGCTTTGCAAGGCGCGACTCACGAAGTGTACAGCGGAGTGGCCTGTCTGGACGCGCAGTCGGGCGAGCACGCCGTGGCCCATCGGGTTACGCATGTGCGGATGAAGCCGCTCACGGACGAGCAAATCCGGAGATACATCGCGACAGGCGAGCCGAAAGACAAAGCGGGTTCTTACGGGATCCAAGGCTTGGGAGCGACGATTGTCGATTCGATTGACGGGGACTATTTTAACGTTGTCGGATTGCCGCTATCGCTGCTCAGCGATCTGCTCGCTCATTTTGACATTCGGGTGCTGTGATGCATCTCGGATTGACTGGATAATCTGTAACGGTTACAATGACAGTATACGACATCACTTCATTTTGTATCGGGAGGGAAGCTGTCATGAACAGCGAATTTACGATAGCCGTGCACAGCCTCGTTTTGCTGGCTCATTTGCCTGACCGTATGGCAACCAGCGAAGAGATTGCAGCGAATGTTTCCACGCACTCCGCTCGAATTCGCAAAGTAATGGGCTGCCTCCGCAAAGCGGGATATGTCGGGACGAAGGAAGGGATCGGCGGCGGGTTTATTTTGAAACGCGACCCGAACGAAGTCACGCTGGGTGAGATTTACCGGCTGACGAGCCACGGTTCGCTCAAGCCGAGCTGGTGCTCGGGGGATGAGAGTAAGTCCTGCATGATTTCCTCCAAGATGGATAAGCTGATGGGATATGTGTTTGCGGATGCGGAGAAGCAGATGGAAGCTTGTTTCGAAAAACACACGATCGGCAGCATGCTCGAACGTTTGCACGAATTTGATTGCTCAAAACCGAATCAATCGCAACAATTATCCTAGAAGCCCTCGGATTATTACAATCCGGGGGTTTTATTTTTTGCGTACGCCCTTTTATTCCCTTTACATGTCGAATAAGTCTATGCTGGCATCAAAAGGTGTCGAGCGGTTGAGAGGGTGGTATAATGAATGGGATGCAGCGCAGTGACATAATCTAGAAGATGGAAGAGGGGAATTCATGGGAGCAATCAACTTGACTTTGCGGGAAGTGCCGCTGGGGGAAAGGCCCAGAGAGCGAATGCTGCAGCATGGGGCGGAGGCGCTCAGCAATGCGGAGCTGCTGGCGATTTTGCTGAGAACGGGCACATACTCGGAGTCGGCCGTCGGGCTCGCGCAGCGGATTTTGAGCGAGTGCGGCGGGCTGCGCAGCCTGGTGGATATGAGCAGGGAGCAGCTGACGCAGATCAAAGGAATCGGCGACGCGAAGGCGCTGCAAATTCAGGCAGGCATTGAGCTTGGCCGCAGGCTGGCCCGAAGCAGGCTGTCCGATACCGTGACGATCCGCTCGCCGAAGGATGTCGCCGATTTGCTCAGCGAAGAGCTGCGCTACTTGCAAAAAGAGCATTTTGTTTGCTTGTTTCTCAACACGAAGAACCATGTGATCGCCCAGGAGACGTTGTCTATGGGCAGCCTCAACGCTTCCATCGTGCATCCGCGCGAAGTGTTTCGCGCCGCGATCAAGCGCGGCTGCGCATCGATTGTTTGCGTACATAACCATCCGAGCGGTGATCCGACGCCGAGCCCGGAAGATATCGGGATTACGCAGCGGCTTATGGAGGCCGGCTCGATTATCGGCATCGAGGTGCTCGATCATATCATTATCGGAGACCAAAGATTCGTAAGTTTGAAGGAAGAAGGCTATATGTAATATAATAATAATTATGCTCATTGTCAGACACAACAGGAAAGGAGTAACAACCATGTTCGGTGGTTTTACAAAAGATTTGGGGATTGATTTAGGCACGGCGAATACTTTGGTTTATGTAAAAGGCAGAGGAATTATCGTGAGGGAGCCTTCCGTGGTGGCCTTGCGTACGGATACAAAAACGATAGAAGCTGTCGGAGACGCAGCGAAAAAAATGATCGGCCGCACGCCGGGGAACATCCGTGCGATCCGTCCGATGAAAGACGGCGTCATCGCCGATTTCGATACGACTTCGACGATGATCCGCTACTTTCTGAGGCAGGCGCAGAAGCAGCGCTGGCTTTTCCAGCGCCATCCGAACGTGATGGTGTGCGTGCCTTCGGGCATTACGGCCGTTGAGAAGCGGGCCGTAGAAGATGCGACCAAGCAGGCCGGGGCGCGGGACGCTTACACGATCGAGGAGCCTTTCGCTGCGGCGATCGGGGCGGACCTGCCGGTATGGGAACCGACGGGCAGCATGGTTGTCGACATCGGCGGAGGAACGACGGAGGTGGCGGTAATCTCGCTCGGCGGCATCGTGACGAGCCGTTCGATCCGCATTGCCGGCGATGAAATGGACGATGCCATCATCCAATATATTAAGCGGACTTATAATTTGATGATCGGGGAGCGCACGTCGGAGCTGCTGAAGATGGAAATCGGCTCGGCGCTGCAGATGGAACAGCCGGAATCGATTGAAATCCGCGGCCGCGATCTTGTATCGGGACTGCCGAAGACGCTCAGCGTTTCCTCCGACGAGATTACGGATGCGCTTCAGGACACGGTGGGGGCGATCGTCGACGCCGTCAAGGTAACGCTTGAAAAATGCCCGCCGGAGCTGTCGGCCGATATTATGGACCGCGGCATTGTGCTCACGGGCGGCGGCGGCTTGCTGCGCAATCTTGACCGTCTGCTCGCCAGAGAGACAGGCATGCCGGTGCTCGTCGCGGAAAATCCGCTTGATTGCGTAGCTATCGGTACAGGCCGGGCACTCGAAAATATTCATTTGTTTAAAACAAGGTCAGGGCCAACCTCCAAGTACAGAAAATAAAACGAGCGGAAAGCATCCGTTAAAAAGCCTAGAAGGTGTTCGAATTGTTTAAATTTATGGGGAACAAGAGGCTGATCTTCCTGATGTTCGGCCTGATCTGCTTTTTTATTTTGATGGGACTTACGCTCGGCAACCGGGCGCCCATGACGTGGCCGGAAAAGTTCGTCAAAGATTCGGTTTCATGGACGCAAGGTCTCTTCTACAAGCCCGCTGCCGCTATAGCGGGTTTCTTTGAGGACATTCGCCAGCTGCGAATCATTTACGAGGAAAACAAGACGCTCAAGCTGACGTTGACCCAATATGCGCGGGATACGCAGCGTCTTAACGAGTTGGAAACGAAAAATAAGGAGCTGATGGAAGCTCTCGGCTTTACGGAGCGCCAGCGCCAATCCAACAATTACACTTACCGCATTGCCGAGGTCGTCACGGCCTCTACGGATCCCTACAACAGCGCGACTACGATTAATCTGGGAGATTCGGACGGCATCAAGGAGAATATGGCCGTTATGACGGTAGACGGTCTCGTCGGCAGAGTCAGCAAAGTGTTCGGCTTTCATTCCAATGTGCAGCTATTGAAAGAGATTAGCGATACGGACAATAACTCCAAGGCGATCGCCGTTACGATTAAGGGTAACGATGAAGTTTTCGGCATGATCGAGTCTTACGACAACAAAACGGACGAACTGGTTATGAACAAGGTCGATCAGGGCGATCAGATCAAAGTCGGCGATACGGTCATGACTTCAGGGCTCGGGCAAGTATTTCCCAAAGGGATTGAAGTAGGTACGATCGCTTCTATCGGGCCCGGGGAATTCGGGATTACACAGAAAGTTATGGTGAAGCCGAAAGCTTCATTCAGCCATATCCGCGAAGTGTTTGTCGTCGAAGTTCCCGAAGTGAAGTAAGGGGGCGGCAGCATGTTTACGCGGCACTTGCTTTGGATTGTACTATTCGGCTTGTTCATTCTGCAGGGCTCCATCGTACCGCTGCTGATCCCTTCATCGTGGCAGGGACAAGTATTTGTGGCGCCTCATCTTACTCTAGTGTTCGTTATGTTTATCGGACTTTTTCATCATCGCCACTCCGCGCTGGTTTACGGATTAGTGTTCGGTCTTTTGCAGGACTTCAATTATTACGTTTCGATGCTGGGCATTTATTCCTTCGGCATGGGCCTGACCGCTTACCTGGTAGGTCTCGTCCAGAGAAGGCAGCCCAATCTGATTTTTTACAATTTGCTTATTACGGGAGTAGGTCTGCTTCTCTTCGAATTGATCAACTACGGAATCAACCGGTTGTTCAAATTGGCCGACATCGATTTCGAGTTCGCCCTTACCCACTATATGCTCCCCAGCGTCCTGTTTAATTTGCTGTTAGCCCTGATTTTCTATGTCCCCATGCGCAAGCTGCTGGAATCCATGATCGCTCCGCCGAGCGGGACAGATGATTAATAATGTCACGGTGAGGCAGGAAATTCCAGAACGCGAACCGAAATGTATAGGTTGGGGGGTCGGAACGCGCTTATGACTGCAATCAAACATCATGTGACGATAAAAGGGGTCAAAGACGGCCTTGTTTTTCTGCTAAGCGATGCTTGCGAATGGGAGGTCCTGCTCAAGGAGCTCCAGCACAAGCTGGAAAAGACTCACCAGCAAATATTGACGGGTCCGATCATTCACGTACATGTCAAATTGGGAAATCGCGAAACGACGGAAGAACAAAAAGATGAAATTCGTTCGATTATCCGGCAAAAAGGAAATTTGCTTATCCAATCGATAGATAGCGATCTGCCGATCCAGCAGGAAACGGAACCGCCGGCAGCTTCGATCAAAATGTTAAACGGCATGGTCCGTTCCGGTCAAATCCTCGAGCACGACGGCAATTTGCTCTTTCTCGGGGATGTCAATCCTGGCGGAACGATTGTGTGCACAGGAAATATTTACATTATGGGTTCCCTCCGCGGAATGGCGCATGCCGGCGTGGATGGAAACGAAAAAGCGATCATCGCCGCTTCCCACAT
This sequence comes from Paenibacillus sp. sgz302191, assembly GCF_057749925.1. Lineage (NCBI taxonomy): Bacteria > Bacillati > Bacillota > Bacilli > Caryophanales > Paenibacillaceae > Paenibacillus > Paenibacillus sp. sgz302191. The sequence continues at coordinate 362,794 of NZ_JBYLHY010000002.1, read as the reverse complement.
GCGCCCGACACAGCTCAGAATCGCCGGCATTATTAGCCGTCCGCCCGACGAATGGGGAATCGAGGAAGCTTTTATGGAATTTGCCTACATCAAGGACGGCAAGATGGAAATCGATAAGCTGCACCAAATTCATCGGGTATGGCCGGATCTGATTTCAGGGTAACAACTTTTACGCGGAAAATTGATTGTGGGAGTGAGAATATATGGGAGAGGCAATCGTAGTCACTTCGGGGAAAGGCGGCGTCGGCAAAACGACGACTTCGGCTAATTTGGGCACGGCGCTGGCGCTTCAAGGCAAAAAAGTTTGCATGGTCGACACCGATATCGGGCTTCGCAATCTGGACGTAGTGATGGGGCTGGAGAACCGGATTATTTACGATCTGGTCGACGTTGTGGAAGGCCGATGCCGGCTGCCGCAGGCGCTGATCAAGGACAAGCGGTTCGATGAGCTGTATTTGCTGCCCGCCGCTCAGACCAAAGACAAGCATGCCGTATCGCCGGAGGACGTCAAGGCCATCGTTCTGGACCTGAAGAAAGATTTCGATTTTGTCATTATCGATTGTCCCGCAGGCATTGAGCAAGGCTTCAAAAACGCGGTAGCCGGAGCGGATAAAGCTATCGTCGTAACGACGCCTGAAAATGCCGCCGTCCGTGACGCAGACCGCATTATCGGGCTGCTGGAGAACGAAAAGATTTCGTCGCCCAAGCTGGTCATTAACCGCATCCGCCCGAACATGGTGAAAAAAGGCGAAATGCTGGATATCGACGAAATATGCTCGGTGCTGGCGATCGATCTGCTCGGCATCGTGCCCGACGACGAGCATGTGATCAAAGCCGCCAACTCCGGTGAACCTACTGTCATGAATCCGACATCGCGCGCAGCGATCGCTTACCGCAATATTGCCAGACGCATTCTGGGAGATACCGTTCCGCTGATGCCGCTTGACGACAAGACAGGGTTCCTGAAGCGAATGAAAAAGTTTATCGGGATAGGATGATCCTCCTTGCTTGCCAAACTGAAAAAATTTGATATTTGGATTGTTTTAATATTGCTCGTTTTCATGGTTATGAGCACGATGTTAATATACAGCGCCTCGAACGATAAAATTTCAATCGGCATTCCCAAAATTCTTGGCTTGTATGCCGTAGGCTTGCTTTCGTTTTTGGCCATCAGCCTGTTCGATTACCGCGTGCTCGTTAGAATAGCGCCGTATTTGTACGGCACCGGTGTGTTTTCGCTCATTCTCGTATACTTTTTCGGCATCGAAATCAATGGCGCCAAGGGCTGGTTCAAGCTGCCGGGCAATATGACTTTTCAGCCTGCCGAGCTCGTCAAGCTGATTCTGATTATTGCCGTTACTGCGCTGTTAGCCAGACGCGGGGGGGACGCTCTTGAAATAAAAAGAGATGTGATCCCGGTCGGATTTCTCGTTTTTTTGCCTTTCGTCCTCGTTTTGATTCAACCCGATCTGGGGAATGCAATTATTTTCGTCATTATTTTGACCGGCATGCTGTGGATCGGTAATATTAAATATACGCATGTGCTGATCGGTCTCGCCATTATCGTTGGCATGGGATTTCTGCTGTTTACTTTGTACACCCATTATCACGATAAGCTTTACACGCTCTTGGAACAATTTCATTTCAGCCACTGGATGAACCGGATCGACACGTACTTGTATCCGACCGAAGTAACCCAAGACAACAGCTACCAGGTGCGCAATGCGATCAGAGCGATCGGTTCCGGCGGCATGACGGGGGAGGGCTATATGCTGGGAAGCTCGGTGCACAGCAACTTTATTCCTTTCGCCTATTCGGATTCGATCTTTGTTGTCGTCGGCGAGGAGTTCGGCTTCCGGGGCGCGGCCATGCTGCTGCTGCTGTACTTTTTGCTGATTTACCGGATGATTCTCATTTCCATTCAAAGCACGAACCGGAGCGGAGCCTACATCGTTGTCGGCGTAGTATCCATGTTCGTTTTCCAAATATTCGAAAATGTCGGGATGATGATTGGCATCATGCCGTTAACCGGTATCACGCTTCCTTTTATAAGCTATGGCGGGACATCGCTGGTGATCAACATGCTTTCACTCGGCATGGTGATGAGCGTCAAGCTGCATCAGGACCGGGAACCGGAATTGTTTTAACATAAAGCCCTCGATAAAGCCTGAACGCTCCCCTACTAGGGAACTGAAGGGCTTTTTCTTTTGCGCGGCCTCATAATCCCGTTCCTCTGTTCATAGGTTGTACTAAGGAGTCTGACGGGACAATTCCGTAGCGGGTATGCACAAAAGCAGCTCCGCCCGCCAGACTCCTATGGCAAGCTTTCGAATAGGAAAGGGGTACTTCCATGGAAGTCAAAAATAAAGTGAAGCAGCGCCGCCAGCAGCGGCTTCGCAGCTTGCAGGAAACGACGGAGGCGAACTACGGCCGGGAACACAGGATGCAGCCATCGCGCACCGGCGGGCCGCAGCGCCCTAACCCGGAGCCTCCGCCTTATCCGGACCCGGAATGGAAGCGGCGGATGGAGGATCCGGAGTACGCATGGAGGCACAAATTCAAAATGGACCCCGCCTTGAGCGGCAGGGATTACGCAGAGGAAGACAGCGGCCTGTTTGCTCCGCCTTCCAGCCGCTCCATTGCGGTGAAGCTGATCGTAAGCGGGATCATTTTTGCCGCGATATGGGGCATGTTTCAACTGCAGCAGCCATGGGCGGCGCAAGGGAGGCAGTTCGTCACTGCATCGCTGACGGAGTCGTATGATTTTGCCGCGCTGTCGGCCTGGTATGAAGAGCGTTTGGGCGGCTATCCTTCGTTCATTCCAAGCTTCCGCGGCAGCGCCCAGGAAGAGGCGGTCAAAGTCAACGCGTCGAAGCGGACGCTGTTTGCGCCGACCCGCGGAAGCATAGTTACTCCGTACGACGGCACTACCCGTCTGGGGGTAACGCTCCGTACGCAGGATGCCGCTCCCGTATATGCGCTCGACACCGGACAAATCATATTTGCTGGGGTCAAAGAAGATACGGGCCTCACGATCATCATCCGCCATCCCGGGGGGCTGCAATCGCTCTACGGCTCCATCGGCGAGGCTCACGTCGAGGTCAATGACTGGGTCAAGGGCGGTGAGGCGGTTGGCAAAACATCGAAGGCGGATCCGTCCAAGGGAACGTTATATTTTGCCCTTACGAAAGACGGGCATCCTGTCAATCCGGCGGATGTGATTTCGTTTGATTAAATTTGCCGGTATCACATACCGCTTTCATCCGTTGTTTACGCTCGTATTGCTCTCCTCGGCAGTTACCGGATTTTTGCTGGAGGCCCTTACTTTGTTCGGCATCGTTCTGATCCACGAACTCGGTCATTTGGCGGCTGCGAGCGGCTTTGGCTGGCGCGTTAAGGAGGTGCAGCTGCTGCCCTTTGGCGGAGTGGTTATCGTGGATGAGCTCGGCACGCCTCCTGCCCGAGAGGAACTTATTGTCGCATTGGCAGGCCCCTTGCAGCATGTGTGGATGATTTTGCTGGCGCTGCTGTTCAAAAGTTTCGGAATCGGTTCCGCCGTCTGGTGGAATTATTTTATAGAGGCGAATCTGATGATCGGCTTGTTTAATCTGCTGCCTGTGCTGCCCCTGGACGGCGGGAAGGTGATGCAGTGCATGCTCGGTTACGTCATGTCCTACCACAATACGATCCTTTATTCCACATGGATCAGCATCGTGCTCAGCCTGGGGATTATCGGCGTATCCGCGGCTCAGCTTGTACACGGGCAATTGCATCTGAATTTGCTCGTCATCGGCATTTTTTTGCTGGTCTCGAACTGGATGTCGTACCGCCGGCTTCCGTACCATTTTATCCGGTTTCTGGTGGGGCGGGGCAGCCGCATCGGGTTGCTGCTGAACAAGGGGACGCTGGCACAGCCGATCGTCGTGACGCGGCAAAGAACGATGGCGGATACGCTGAAATTGTTTATGCGGGAAAAATACCATTTGATCTATGTCATCAATGAAAAAGGGCGCATCCAGGCGGTGCTGCCTGAACAGCAGCTTGTGAACAGTTATTTGGACGGCAAAAAACCGGGGAGTGCAGTTTCCGAGCTTTTCATGTAAAATAACTGTTGAGGTGAAAGCATGAAGCAGCTCATTATCCATTGCGCACCCGAACTCACCCAAGCGGCATTGCTGGAAGAAGGCCGTCTGGCAGAGTACGACACGCAGTATCCGCTTGACTCCCAAAGGGCGGGCAGCATTTATATGGGCCGCATCGTCAATGTGCTTCCAGGCATGCAGGCTGCATTTGTAGATATCGGTCTGTCGAAGAACGCGTTCTTGTATATAGATGATCTGCTCCCCGTCCACTTGGACAAACAGCCCAAAACGAAGCCTTCCATTACCGAACTCGCAACCGCCGGACAAACCTTCATGGTGCAAGTGACGAAAGACCCGCAGGGGACCAAAGGGGCCAGAGTGACGACCCATATCTCGATTCCGGGACGATGGATCGTGTATATGCCGGGTGCCGATTATATTGCCATTTCCCGCAAAATCGACACGGACGCGGAACGCCAGCGCCTGAAACAGCTTGCCGAAGGGATGCTGATCCCCGGCGAGGGCGTCATAGTCCGCACCGGAGCCGTCGGCCAAAGCGAAGAGGACATCCGCGGCGATCTGCAAAATCTCCGGGATCTGTGGAACGCCGTCTCCGCCAAGGCCGGAGAGGTTCACGCTCCCGCGCAGCTTTACCAGGATCTGGACCTGCTGCCTCGGCTTGCCCGGGACGTGATTGGTGACGATGTCAAAGAAGTGTGGATTAACGAGCACAAAACGTATGAAGAAATGAAGCAGCTGCTTCGCAGGCAAAATTCCGCATGGCGGGGGCGCGTAGCCTTTTATGACAGAAAGGTCCCCTTGTTCGACCAGTTTGGCGTGACCGAGGAGCTGAACCGCGGGTTCCGGCGCAAAATCTGGCTGCCGAGCGGCGGATACCTCGTCATCGATCAGACGGAGGCTTTGACGGTCGTCGACGTCAACACGGGACGCTACACCGGATCGGTCAATTTGGAGCAGACGGTATTCGATATTAACCGGGAAGCTGCGAGCGAAATTCCCCGATTGCTCCGGCTGCGCAACATTCGCGGCATTATTATCGTAGATTTTATCGATATGAATTCGGAAGTCAACCGCATGGCGGTGATGGACATTATGACGCAGGAAGTGCGCAAGGACCGTTCCAAAACCGTCCTCGTCGGATGGACGAAGCTGGGTTTGCTGGAAATGACCCGAAAGCGCAAATAATTCGTTGCACGATGAGCTGCACATGTGCTATAATGTTCAAAGTGTGTTGTTTTAGGGCATGCTGTAACCGCTCGAGTCGGGTCGAAGCACGATGAAAGGCAGCTGCTTTTCCGTCACCTGGACAAGGCGAGTCTGAGACATGAGGAGGTAAAGTGAAATGTACGCAATTATTGAAACAGGCGGCAAACAGTACAAAGTTCAAGAAGGCGATGTACTTTACATCGAGAAATTGAACGCGGCTGAAGGTGAAGTGGTTTCTTTTGACCGTGTCCTTGCGGTATCCAAAGAAGACGGTCTGGTTGTAGGTGCACCATTGGTTTCCGGAGCTGCAGTATCCGCGAAAGTGGAAAAACACGGCAAAGGCGCAAAAATCATCGTGTATAAATACAAACCGAAAAAGAACTACCATAAAAAACAAGGCCATCGTCAACCGTACACGAAAGTGGTTGTTGAGAAAATTCAAGCTTAAGAGGCTGTCCTATGATCTATGTGACCATAGAACGGACATCGCAAGCTTCCCCTCAGATCGCATCTTTCGTGGTGGAAGGCCATGCTGAGTATGACGTGCCCGGCAAAGACCTGGTCTGTGCCGCAGTATCGGCGGTAACGTTCGGTACTTACAATTCCATAGAAGCGCTGACCGGAGTTATTCCGATTCACGAGATGGAGCACGGGCTGCTGGATGTAACCATTCCGGACATTCCCGAATCCGATCTGGCGAAGCGGGATCAGATTCAGCTGATCTTGGAATCGATGGTCGTCATGTTAAGAACGATTGAGCAAAATTACGGTGACTATATAACGATTGAAACAACCTATCGCAAAGGAGGATGACACCATGTTGCAATTAAATCTTCAGTTTTTCGCTTCCAAAAAGGGAGTGGGCTCGACCAAGAACGGTCGCGACAGCATCGCAAAACGCCTTGGCGTGAAGCGTGCGGACGGCCAGACGGTAACTGCGGGCAGCATTCTTGTTCGTCAACGCGGAACGAAAATTCACCCGGGCAACAACGTGGGAATCGGTTCGGACGATACGCTGTTTGCTTTAGTGCAAGGCGTTGTGAAGTTCGAGCGCTGGGGGCGCGATCGCAAAAAAGTGAGCGTATACCCGGTTGATGCGGCTCCTGTAGCTGCTGCTGTAGAAGTGTAATAACGATCCCCGGCGAGCGATAAGTTCGCTGGGGATTTTTATTTGCATGAAGAACGGCAGGACGGGAATGGTGAACTTTTCCAGCTGGCATGATATACTGGAGGAACGGTTACAAAGCGGTTGAGAACGGAGCGAAGCGGCATGAATCGAGCAAGCAGCGCGCAGATCTACTTGATGGCACTAACGTTCATCGGATTAACGGGTTTATTGCTGCTGGAGCCATGGATAATCCGGGGAGCCCTATTGTTGATAACGGTTATTTGCGGGTACGCGGCCTTCAGGCTGGAATCCAGCAGATTGCAGGAAAGAGCGTTCGGCGAGCAGTTGGCTCAGGAACGGCAGTATCAAGCCAACGTGCTGCAAATCGTCAACCGGCTGCGGCATGATTGGATGAATGACATTCAAATATTGTTCGGCTACATTCAATTGAAGAAATTTGATAATTTAGGGCCGTACATGGAAAAAATAAAGACGAGCATGCAGCAGGAAAGCAATTTGTCGAAGCTGGGCATACCCGCTCTTATTACATATTTAATGATGTTTCGCGTTCAGTCCAAATCGCTGCAGCTTGAAGTCGGTCTCGATCAGGAAGTAAATTTGCAGCAGCTTCCCCTTCGCGGCAGTCTGATCGAGGAATTGGTCCCGAGAGCGGTGGAGCTGTTCCGGCAATACGCTGCCACAGGTACGGACGAGACCGGCGTCATCAGTTTGGAATTTGACGTTCAGGAAGATCATTTACTGCTTGATTTCGTGTATCAAGGGCCGTACGACGCTGAAGGGTTGAAGCAGGCTATCGATGCGCAGCTGCAGCGCACGTCGGCCGAATATTCAATCGTGCAGCAGGAATTGCAAGAGGAAGAAGCGGTCATCGCTTTGCGGCTGCCGTTTCGTAAATGAGGTGTAGCGATGTTTGTTGATAAGGCAAAAGTATTCGTAAAAGGTGGCGACGGCGGCGACGGTCTCGTCGCGTTCAGGCGTGAAAAATATGTGCCGGAAGGCGGGCCGGCCGGCGGCGACGGGGGCAATGGCGGCGACGTTATTTTTCGCGTCGACGAGGGGCTTCGCACGCTGATGGATTTCCGCTATCAGAAGCATTTTAAGGCGGCCCGCGGAGAGAAGGGACGCAACAAAGCGCAGCATGGCGCGAACGCCGACGACATGATTGTGCGCGTCCCGCCCGGCACGGTCGTCGTTGACGACGATACGCAGGAGATCATTGCCGACCTGACCCGTCACGGGCAGGAAGTGGTTGTAGCGCGCGGAGGCCGGGGGGGCCGGGGCAACATGCGCTTCGCGACGGCGCACAACACGGCGCCCGAGATCGCCGAGAACGGCGAGGATGGCGTCGAGCGCTGGGTTGTGCTGGAGCTGAAGGTGATGGCCGACGTAGGCCTCGTAGGCTTTCCCAGCGTGGGCAAATCCACGCTGCTCTCGGTCGTATCGGCCGCGAAGCCGAAGATCGCGGCCTATCATTTTACGACCCTCACCCCGAACCTCGGGGTCGTGGATGTGGGCGATGGCCGCAGCTTCGTGATGGCGGACCTGCCGGGGTTGATCGAAGGAGCCCACGAGGGCGTGGGGCTCGGTCACGAGTTCCTGCGTCACGTAGAGCGGACGCGGGTGATCGTGCACGTCGTCGACATGGCGGCGAGCGACGGCCGGGATCCTTATGAAGATTTCCTCAAAATCAATGAGGAAATCAAGCTGTACAATGCGAAGCTGGAGCACCGCCCGCAAATCGTCGTGGCCAACAAGATGGACATGCCGGAGGCGGAGGACAATCTTGTGTTGTTCAAGGAGCAGCTTGCCGAAGACGGCCGGGAAGCGGAGATTTATCAGATCTCGGCGATAGCGCGCGGCGGCGTGCAGGAGTTGCTGTACAAAATCGCCGACGTCCTGGAGAGCATTCCGGACGTGCCGGAAGTGGAAGAAATCGCCGAGGTCGAGGAGCGCAAGGTGTACCGCTTCGAGAAACGGGACGAGCAGGATTTTACGATTCGCCGGGACAACGACGTGTTCGTGGTGGAAAGCCCGTCGATCGAGCGCTTGATCAAGCGAACGAACTTCAGCACGCATGACGGTGTCATGCGGTTTGCCCGGATTTTGCGCAATATGGGGATCGATAAGGAACTGCGCAGCCGCGGAGCGGTAGACGGTCAGACGATCCGAATCGGGGATTTTGAATTTGAATTTGTGGAGAAAGAATAACATAGGATGCTCACTCTTTCGAGGGTGAGTGTTTTTTTGTTTAAAAATGATAAATATATGTAACTAAACTTGACATAACAATTGAAACATAATAACATTTTATTAAATCTGTTATTTTTATGTAAAAATAATTGACATTATTTTTGTTCATAAATCGTAGTAAGGAAGCAGGGGAGGAGGAGGGTTTTGGTTGAAGGAATGGATACAAGCGATCGGCGGGGGACGAACGGATGTGCGCGATCTTACCTACGACGAAGCGGTGCAGGCTGCGCATCAGATGGCCAGAGGAGATTCCACCGATGCGCAATGTGCCGCTTTCCTGATGGCGCTCCGCATGAAGGGCGAAGCCAGCGATGAACTGACCGCTTTTATCGATGTATTTCGCAGCTATTCGCTGGCCCATCATACGTTCGCCGACTCGCTCATTTGTGCGGGGCCTTCCGAAGGCAGACAGTTATTTCCAGTCACATTACCCGTCAGCCTGCTGCTTGCCTCGGTCGGTTTTCCCCAGGTGCTGCAAGGCGGCGATGCGCTTCCTCCCAAGCAGGGGACTTCGCTGAAAGAAATGCTGGAAGACTTTGGCGTTGCGCTTGAGCTTCCGATTGAGGCGTGGGAGACGATTTTTTTTCGGCTGCATATGGGATTTATGTGGACTGATCGGCTCTGCCCTCCTATCGGCAGGCTGAAGCCTGTACGCGAACAGTTGGGGCTGCGGACGATTTTGAACACGGTGGAGAAAGTTATGAATCCGATGCGCGCGGCCAATATGGTGATTGGCGTTCAGCCGGGCGCCGCCATGGAACCCTTAATTCCGATCTCGATTCGTTCGGGATTTCAAAACGTATACATCATTCAAGGGATAGAAGGCTCGGAGGATTTGCCGATTTATCAAAAGAGCACGATCCGCATCGTGACTCCGTGGGGCGACGAATCCCGCCTGGTGGAGCCGCAGAAGTTCGGTTTCCACAGTGACCCGCTCGTTCCGATCGGAAAAGAGGAGCAGATGTCGCTGGTGCAGCGCATCATTGCCGGCGACGATGCGCCGGAGCTGAAGCGGGAGCGGGACCATACGATTTTTAACGCCGGCTTGCGGCTGATGTGGTTTGATAAAGTAGGAAGCTATGAGGAAGGATTCCAACTGGCGGAAAATTTGCTGCAAAGGAAAGAGGCGCAAAAGGTGATGCGCCGCTGGATCGAGCACAGCAACCGTTACCGGGAGCAGCAGAAGCAGATGCAGATGCGCGACGGCGGCGATCCCGATCCTTCCGAGCGAACCGGATAAAAGGCCGCCGCTTAAGCTGCCGGAAGCACGCGGACCTGCCGCTCAGGCGACTATTTGCCGAAGGCGGCGGAGCCGTTCGTTGGGTGGCTGTGATGTGCTGTGTTGTGTTGTGTTGTGTTGTGCACCCGAAGCACATCAAATTTTAGTGAGCGGTTATCCCAACGACCTATTGGAATGCTCCGTTACGTTTTGAATGAAAGACTGCAATTTGCCTATGAATAACTTTGCTGCCTGCCCCATAAACTTGTCCTTCCGATGTATGATGCAGATATCCTGGCTTGGTGTAGGATTGAGCAATGTTACCACTGCGATGTTATCGCGGTTCAGATAATCAAGCAGCATTCGTGGAAGAATGGAGGCTCCTATCCCTTGTTCGACTAAGGACAGAAGCGTCGATAACGTAGAGGTTACAATCGGATTTTCTATTGAAATCCCTTTTTCTTGGCAGCAAGAATGGATGACCCTCGTAATCTGGTGCTCAGGACCGAACATCACCATCTTAAGCTGCTGCAACTGCTCAAAGGGAATCGACTTTGACTTCGCAACGGGGTGATCCGATTGGATGGCTAAAGCAAACTCCTCGTGGAACAAAGGGATGATAGAAATCCGATCATCCGGATTCGGAGGCGCTGTGGTAACTCCAAGATCTCTTGTACCGTCGACAATCTGTTCATACACATCAACAGTCTCCGTAACACTTATGGAGAGCTTGGGATATGCAAGGTGGAAATCGATCAACAGTGCATCAAAAAGCAAGTCCCCATCGCCTGGCAGAATCCCAATATCCAGCCTGCCGCTTTCCATTCGCTTAAGATCCGTTATCGCCCCTTTTATGTAGTCGATGCGTCCGAAGATGATATGACATTGCTCCAATAAAATCTTCCCCGCATCCGTTAGAGCGATCCGTTTGCCCATGCGATCGAATAGAGGAAGCCCGAGCTCGTTCTCCAGAAACTTAATCTGCTGACTCAGATTCGATTGTGTGGTGCAGAGGTTTTCGGCCGCCCTTGAGAAATGCATTTCCTTACATACGGCTGCAAAATATTCAAGCTGTCTTAGTTCCATTCCCCAGAACCCCTTTCTATAGCGATCTCCCTCGTACTATTATAGCTGACAATCCGATATATCCCAATATTTTCTATCCGATCATTACTAAAACCGATCAATTGCATCGGAATCTCGTGATTGTTGCTTCGGGATAGAAAGACTACACTTTAGATGTGAAAGCAAAACACACACAACAATTTATCGGGAGGCGTTTCAAATGGCACAATCGATCATTAATACGGGAAAAGTTCTGCGTCAGATCGTTATCGGACAGCTTCAAGGCGTTTCGGAGGCTCAATTCGACATTCAACCAGAAGGCTTCAATAATACAATTCGCTGGAATGTCGGTCACATGGTTTATTGGATGGATAAATATTCCACGCTGGCCTTTGGATGTCCGTCCGCGATTCCGTCACAGTATGAAACACTGTTTGGCTCCGGGACGAAACCTTCGAATTGGACGGCAGCCCCTCCGTCGAAAGAAGAGCTGACACAATTGTTAGCGGCACAACTTTCCCGTCTCTCCGAGCTGAAGCCCGAATTGCTGGACCAGAAATTGCAATCCCCCTTTGAAATGGGCCCATTCCAATTCATTACCGCCGGCGAATTATTCAACTTCGCTCTGATGCATGAAGCCATTCACCTCGGGGTTATTACCAGCCAGCTCAAATTGATACAATAGAGGGTATGCATAACGATTCAGCGTCTGCGCCGCGCTGATTGATCTCGTCACTATATCGTGGTTCACGACACAAAATAGGTTTGTACGAACAAAGAAAAGACCTTGATCGGCAAGTTGGCCGATCAAGGTTATTTTATTATTTCGCGATCGTATAAACTAATGGAATCCGGGGGGGTGAACCCCGATAGTTCTTAAAGTTCTAGAAGTTCTAGAACTCTACGATCTGCACGACTCGAGAAAGGGGTTCCTGCCGGATGCGTATGATAAATCAGCAATACATTTTTATTAATTGGTACAGGCACGCTGTTTGAAGTACAGCTAATTTTTATCTTGATCATCTAGCTTGGCGATGTTAAGGATCTCTCTTATGAAAGGTGTTACAGCATGACAATTTTCCAAATCATCCTCATCCAACAAAGCCCAATAAAAAACAGTATTTTTATGAATACTAATATCTTGAAGGATATGATACCTGATGGAACTAGCCCAACTCTCCTCATCCTTTCTTACTGTTATAGCATCATTATATGATGAAATAATAATAACCATTAAAGTAAACTTTTCGTCTACATCTAATTCAACTTTTTCATAAGCCAATAAGAATTCAGCTACTCTCGAGGAATCTGAAACTTCGTACTCCCAATCTTGTGAAAATTCATCGGGCGCAGGTAGATTGATTTTCTTTACAAGACCTTCAATAGCACTTTTAGTAACATACTTAGGAGATATATATCCCATTTTTTATTTCTCCTTCTTAAATTATTTTCCTACACCTGACGGGGGCGCTACTATATAGGAAAGCAGTTCTAATCCCACCATTTTACTATTTCTCGCCCTCCAAAAAAAGAAACCTATAAGTGATCTGTTACACGAAACGGAATTGCATTACATAGGGGATAATTGACAATCTCACTTGTATGTACCGTCTTATCAGGAAAATAATAAATGGGGCGGATGAGGGTTAAGTTCTTTCAGGGCGTTCCACCCGATTCATTCGGCACTAGTGAGGGGTAAAAAAAAGACCTCAGGTACAAGATAACTGGTGTTCCTCAAACTTAAAAGGACCGTCAGGGCAAATTTCCTTGACGGTTTTTCTTACTACCTCACGATCGTAAAGAAGAATGTAGTTCCTATTTACTGCAAATATTTTTAATTTGAGTTTCTACTGGATACTTCCCGATCCTTGGTAACACCCTTTCCACAAAGTTCTCTTCCCAAAATTGTTTTTGTTCTAAACCACCTATATTAATTCCCGTAAATTGGGGATCTATAAATAAATCCTGCCCGTTTATTAATTTGATATGTAAAACATCACATATCAGCGCATTTTCCAAATCCTCTAAGTTAAAAAAAACTATACTGTCCACGCGATTTTCTGCTAAAGGATTGGTAAAAATAAATTCACCAATCTTAGCTCTGCAAGGAATCACATCTTCAATATCATTCTCATATCTAAGAGAATCCAGAATTGTAATACGGAGCTTCCCGTAACCGTCTATTGTCTCAAACTGGATGAATTGACCACCAAACTCCAAATATAAAAAATTTGTATTAGAAATGAATTCAGCAATTCCATTTTCCTCTATGTGTACAACACCAGGTAAATGAATCTCATCTATATTATTACTTATGAGTTCTTTAATCTCCTTCAACATCTCCTAGACCTCCATTTTTATGGAATAAACATTATATTCAAATCCATCGCCTTACCTTGTTCAAGTAGTGTAACCCATTCACCATCTGGTTTTGTTACTACTGTCAAACCTTTTCCTCTTTCCAAAAATCTTTGTTACAATTAGGACAACAAACATATCCCTCTCCAATTGCGCTTCCATTAGTTTTGAGTATTGGTTAATTAATTCAAATTCAATATACTTCTCGCCTACGTCCTTACTAATCGACAAATGCATCATCCCTGCATAAAATAATATCTACTTTCCTATCGCCCATCAGGCAGTGTAAAAATAACATCCAGCGGATCTCTCCCGCTAAAAAGTGTTTGATACAGGTTTAGGACTCTTGATGATTGCAGATCTATGGCTTCATCATGGATGAGCTTACCCAGTTCTTCAAATATAGCTCCTTCTCTCTCATCGATGATATTTTGTTTAACCAGCCTTAGAGAACTGCCCTCTCGACTAAACGGCCAATCGACATGCGCTCCTTCATAATCAAACACAAAATCAATGGAGCTCACCCTTTGGTATTTACTTACGTGAGGATGCAAAATAACCAAAAATTGCGCAAAAATATAAGTACGCTCCCTGACCTTTTGCGCATCCTTCACTTCGGCTTGAAGCGTGGATGATTCAGGGGGCAAATCTCCCAATGAATGAATGTTTATATATGTCAACAATGAAATAGCTTGTTGTTTGTCTTTAAACATAGCGATCCTGACGAATATTTCATTACTGCTGATCCCCGATTCAATAAACCCTCTCAAACATCTGGCCGCATTTTCCAGCGTAGTAGCATACTGTGCCAATAGAGGAATGTACTCACTAAAAAGCTTTTCTATCATGCTCTTCTCAGCATTACCGTAAGTCGCTTCCACAATGGTCTCAATCACTAACGCCTTATTATACTTTTCATTTATTTTCGGCAACACTTCTTCTAAGAGGTGACTGGTAAATTCAACATCATAAAAATCTAATAAGGTTGAATAATCCTTCAAGCCGCGTAAGAAGGCCATAAATGTTTCAAATTCTGGAGAACCTTCACTACTATGAGTTAAATATTTAAATAAAGAGTTTATTTTGTGTACTTTATCCTCCATAAAAATCTCCTTTTAGTTGATATATTTTAATATAGAAGGCCATGCACATTGCTGGTGACTTCCGTTCTTATCATACGTGCAGGCGAGGGTATCGTCGGATCATAGAAACCCGCGCGCCTTCTGTGCCATCATAGAGATAGGAGGTAGCACGGGACAGAGCTCTCAAAAAAGAAGCCTTGAATGGCATTAAGCCCTCCAAGGCGATACGCATTAAATTCCCCAAATTGTTTTTAGGTAATTATGCTCTTCTGCTTCAAAACAAATACCGAATTTACCTTCATTTTGAATAATAATTATGTCTTGTCCTTCAAGGAAGTAAATAATTTCCAGGAACAGCTTTGAAAACTCTTCATAAGTGATAATAATTGCCCCCGACTCGGCATCTCGATAATGTAATAGTATTACCTTTTCTTCTTTTAGATGCCAAGTTAATTCAAGGATTTTCTTTAATTCGTCAATTACTTCATTAAGGTTATTTAGCTGCTTTGGTTTGCCATTACTAACTATTTTGTACGCCATTGCTCTGAGAATTGCTGTGTCATCATGGTTCAGAAATTGAGCATCGGATAAGGCTATGCCTGTTTTCTCAATAAATTTATGAACTACCGTTTCTCTAGACTGTTTCATTTTGTTCGGGGACATAAGCCTTTCTCGTTTTTCTTTCCTATCTTCCATTTCCTCTGAATCCTCCAAAATCTTCTGGATAATGACCTTGTGTTCCTGGTATCCGTCTATATCTCTCATCTGGCTTAAATAAATCTTGGCCGAGATATTTCTGTTTTGCACCATGAAAATGCGGCCCTCTACCAAATGGATCATTCCGATGCTCAATGATGTATCTTTTCTTACCATCAACATCGTATTCATATACTCTTTGGGCATTAGCCGGGCCACAAAATAGGTTTGTACGAACAAAGAAAAGACCTTGATAGGCAAGTTGGCCGCTCAAGATTATTTTACTATTTCACGATTGTAAAAACTAAATGCTATGCACTATTTCACATTTATTCTTTAGCATTTCTTTGATTACTGATTCATAGATGTCATTATCCTCAATAATCAATGCCGACTTATCCATCTTGTTAAATATTGAGAAATCGCCATCTTTCATTTTGACAAGAGCATATTCGTTTCTATTAGTTGTCCAGATGTAACTAAATTGTTCCAGATTCATGCCAGTACACCTCCCTCCCTTTATTATTTGTGTTCTCCAAATGAAATGGATGAATCTTTATATAGTTATTTACATGAATTATATGTGTTATTGGTTGTAATAATGGGTTCATTCGTCACTCACCCCTCGAAAAAAGAAACCTTGAAAGGCACAAAGCCAATCAAGGTCCATGGTATTTATTCTTCTATATATTCCTTAAAACCATTGTGAATTTTAACTTGCTCTAGGGTACTCAATCACTCATGCATCATATTTTAATATATGAGAAATATTGTACATAGATATCCAATCACTAAAAAGTTTTTCACTCAATAGTTCTGGACATACCTTTTGGCCATAGGCAATAAAATTTCCAAACAACTCTTCAATCATTTTTTTTACAGTCGACTTTTCCATTATAATACATGATGGTGAAGGTGACCATCCATGCATTAAACTTTTGCATTCTAACTGTAACTCGCCACCGTCTTTTTCACTAAACACTATTTCCCTCAACACACCTTGCTCATAAAAACCTAAGCAGAAGTTGTATTCATTTTTATTGATATTTTGAATTATTTCTGGTAATTCCTCAATAATCAATGGAAGGTCGAAATTACAATCTACAGGCCATCGTTCACTTCCAAAACCTGAAATAATAAAATCAATATTTCCAGTTTGATGTAGATATCTACAAATGTCAGATATTACACTAGTTTCATCATCGAGCTCATCATCATATTCTTTTTCTTCAATTGTCATTTTATCAAAGTTGTTTTTATGCTGTAAGCACATTCTAAACACTGAATGTATTCTCCTTTATTTTACTTGCGTGAATATTAAGTGCGTATGGAACTCATTCGGCGTTGGGTAGCCCCCATCCAAAAAGAAACCTTGAAAAGCCGAGGCTAATCAAGGTTATTGAACTAAATTTACTTGCTTAAAAAGGGGTAAAGATTAATCGGCTATCGGTTATTTTTTTGCATTTTTCAGCTAATAAAATAATTTCTTCAACATGTTTTTTTGCGTTGGAATCAACTAGCATATCTTTTAATCTCTCAAGTTCAAGTAATAAATTATCCATGTCTTTACTTGAGAATACATCGTAACTACAAGTAGACAACTCTCCTAACATTTCAAACTTATCTTCATCTTGTTGCAGATAGTCTACATTGTTTTTCTCAAACACTTTATCCAGTTGCTGACCGTTAACTGATTCTAATATAATTTTAAACATATTATCACTCTCCAAACCCTAATCCACCTGGAAAAGTATTTACTAGGTTACCTTTTTTATCAGTAATCACTGTTATCGTATTCGTTGGTGCACCGCTCCTATTGATCGGTAAATTACCAACTGGGTAACCAACATCAACCTGGCGAACAAAATCTCCCGAAGTCGGTGAAATATTTACTGGTGAATTCACAACTTGTTTTGATTGTAATAATTTCTTTAATTCATCCCGAGAGATAGAGAATTGTGATTTGTTAGGTCTATCTACTCCACCATGCTTTCCTAGTGCATAATTCAGACCAGAACCTTTCACATTAGCATCACCGTTACGCACATTAATTCTTTTATAAACTAGTTTAGGGATATTTGCAACTTCACCCGCACCCCCGGAGCGAAGCATACTTCCCATATTATCCCCCGCAACGGGGCCATCGAGTTTCCCTGCTCTTCTGACCAAAAGCCCTTCCAGCTTCTGCTCAGCGGCTATAACACCCTTGGTGAGATACTTGCCGCCGACTTTCAGGCCGGGGATAGGGATGATGCCGAGCGTGGCTCCGATGCCTTCGCTCCAGCGGTCCGCAGCAGATAGCTGTTGGCCGGTGATCAGATTCGTGCCGGTGAACGCCTGCTGGAAGCCTTTAACCGTGCCGACCCATGGAATGATGTCGAGCAGGAAGCTGCCGCCTTGCGCCAGGTACGACGTATCGCCGTCGCGGCTGAGGCCGAAAGGATCGACGTACGAAACAGGGTTTCCGTTTACGTATGCATAACGGTTCAGCGATTGCGCCGCGCTGATCGTTCCCGTTACTACATCGCGGTTTACGAAACGGCGGATTTCCGGGTTGTAATAACGCGCCCTCATGTAGTAAAGGCCGTTCGGGTCGGTCATCACGCCGTCGCGCCCGTTGTAGCGGAACGGATTCGGCGTAGTGCCCTCCTCGGAAAGCAGCTCGCCGTACGGTGCGTACGTGTACTTGTCAGTGACTTGACCGCTAATGTCGGTCAGTGCTATTGTGCTGCCCCTGCGGTCGTAGTGGTAGGCCCGATAATCGCCCGAGCTATTTTCCCGGCCGATCAAGCCGAGACCGTAGACATAGTAGGCTTGGGTATTGCCGTTTGCGTCTTTTTCCATCAAGATCTGCGAAAGCATGGCGTTCGGGTTGACGACATATTTGGTCGTAACGCCGTTCACTGTCATGCCGACGCGGATGTTCTCGCTGTTATAAGCGTAGCTGACTCCGCCTGCAGAGATCAAGCGATTTCTAGTGTCGTACTGGTACCCCTGAAGCTGGCCGCCAAGCGGGCCTGTAATCATGTTCCCATCCTGATCGTAGGCGGCATTCATGCCGTTAAAGGTAGCCAGCCTATTGTCGGCCGAATAGGTCATGGTGCCGTAAGCGACAGGCATTTTTGTTGCACCGTAGGTGCTGGAAGTCACGGTCGGCGCATTGTTCTTCTCAGTCAGAACGTTGCCTGTCTCATCATACGTGTACGCATACCGGCTGATCCATTCTCCGCTTGCCGCTTGGTCCGTCAATCCGGTTAATTGGCCGTTCGCGTCATAGGCTCTCGTCTCGACCGATCCGTCAGGACGGGTTGTGGTCGTAAGCCGCCCAACGGCATCGTAGCCGTACGCGGTTTTGCGGCTCGCCCAGTCGGACACTTCTTTGAGCCTATTCACGGCGTCATATGTGTAGGTTACTTTTTTGCCGTCCGGATAGGTCAGGCCCGTCAAGTTGCCGTTCGCATCATATTCATAGCGAAGCGTGTTGCCGTCGGCATCGGTATAGGTCGATACTCTGCCCAGCGCATCGTAGGTGCGCAATAGCGCGGCTCCTTTTTCGTCGGTGACTGCCGTTATGCTGCCGTTCTTATCATACGTGTAGGCGACGGAGCCTGCCGGGTCGGTGAAGCCCGCGAGTCTTCCTGCATCGTCGTATTGATAGGAGGTGTTCTGGCCGCGTCCGTTCGTTTCCTGCTGCAAGCGTCCGTTCGCATCGTACAAATAGCGGATCGCCGCGCCTGCCGCGTTAGTTTCGCTCAAGAGGCGTCCGGCCCGATCATATGTGTAAGCCGTTTCGTTACGATTCGGGTCATAGTAGGAGGCGAGTTGGTCGGCTGCATCATAAGTCTGACCGCTGACACCGTTCTTGGCATCGGTCGCCTGCGTGATTCGGTTCATTTTGTCATACGCGTATTTCGTTTGGCGCCCTTTGGCGTCCGTTATTTGCGTAAGACGATTCAGCGAATCGTACTGTTGGGTGAGCTTGTGATTGAGCGCATCCTTGATTGAAGCTGGGTTGCCCATGGTGTCATAATCAACGGCATACACTCGATTCCCGAGCGCATCGAAGGCAGCAACAGTTCTGTCAACGGCATCGTATTCGTAACGGATCGTTTGGCCGAGTGCGTTGGTGATCTGGGTCAGCCGTCCTTTGGGATCGTAGCCGTACGTCGTCGAGTTGCCGCGCGCATCGGTTTCCTTAACAAGTCTGTCTTCCGCATCGTAGAAAAAGCGTGTTGTATGCCCAAGCGCATTGGTAACGCTGGCCAGATTGTCATTCGCATCGTAATCGTACGTCGTCGAGTTGCCCAATGCGTCGGTTTCGGCAAGCAAATTGCCTCTCGGGTCATAGGAATACGAAACCTGATTGCCCAGCGGGTCTGTGGATGTCAGGATCTGATCCTTGTTGTTGTAGGTCAAGGACAGCTTTTTGCCGTCGTTGCCCGCCAAGCTTATGACGCGTCCCGCCGCATCGTAACCATAGTGCACGGCATTGCCCTCAGCGTTGGATACAGATTCCAGGACACCGCCCGCATAGCTAAAGGTCATCGTTCTTCCCGCGCCGTCTGTCGCGCTAAGCAGCAAGCCGTTGACGTCATACGTATAACGAGTCGTACCGCCGTCCGGAGTCGTCAGGCCGGTCAGATTGTTGGCCCCATCATACGTGCTGAGAAGCTGATCTCCTGCAATGTTCGTCACGCTGATCTGATTGTTGTTCGCATCATACGCCATTGCAACCGTCTTGCCGGATGAGTCCGTCGCACTTGTCATATTTCCTGCGGCATCGTAAGCAAACGTATTGCTTTGGCCGAGCGCATCCGTAACGGAAGTCCGGTTTCCGTTCGCATTGTACGTGTAAGTCGTGCTTGCTCCCAGCTCATCCTGAACTTCGATCAAACGATTGCCGTTATGTTTCAAAATCCGCTTGTTACCCGTGCGGTCGGTTATCGTGGTGGTCAGGGTGCCGCCGTTTTCTTCGTACTTGAACGTTGTCGGCGCATGGTCGGCTACGGCGTCCTGTTGAGCGATTATGCGGCCTCGGCTATCGTACGTATTGGCGAAACGGAGCGTTCCCTGCTCGGTGCCTGTCAAAATGCGTCCCGATGCATCATACGTATATTCGCTCGTACTCCCGTTTGCATCCGTAATCCCGGTCAAGTGATTATTCTTATCATAAGTTAACCGCACCTGTCTGGACATGTTGTCCTGGACCGAAGCCAGCAAGCCGTTCGCCCCATACGCGAAGGTCAGGCTTTTACCCGATAGCGGTTCGTTTGCGGAAGCCAATTTCCCTGCCTGGTTGTAAGCAAAAAGCAGTCCGATTCCATTCTTGTTTTGCAGTTTGGTCAGTTTGCCTGCCGAAGAGAACTCATAGCTGGTTCCTTCTTTCCGCTCCAGCAGGTAGGAGCCGTCTGCTTTTTTAACAAGTTTGTCCTGCTTGGTTGCTTCGTCCGAAGACGTGTAGCTGCCGCTGCCTATGCTTGTAAAATCGTTGTGGCGGTTCGCATTCCAATAAACCTGAACGCCGCCTTGTCCTGTGTCTTTCAGGCTGATCTCATAGAGATGTCCCCAGCCAGGTCCAACGTCGCCTTTATTAAGCAGCAAAGAGTAATATTGGAGCTGGAACGGCACTTCTACCGCACCGTGAACCGTCAGCAAAGTCCGGCTGATCCATTGCGCGCCAGTCGAAGTATCGACCGGATCGGCGTGCATCGATTGGACATCGTAGCTTGCAGGATCAAGCTTGCTGATATCCGTTGCGGTTCCGGCATCCGGCGCATCCTCGAACAGGAAGGAGTCGAAAGGTCCGAACACATCGTAAGCGGCGGAACCAGTGTTGGTAATTCTGAGCTTCTGCCCGGCTGCAATCGTCAACGAGCCTTGACCCTGCTGAGGCGTTCCCCCATCGGAGCCGGCATAGCTGAATGATCCGCCAAGTGTCAACAATTGCGGGCCGCCGGCCTTGTTGGTCACCAGGATGCTTTTGCCGGAGGCGAGAGTTTTCGCCAGCAGCGCCGGAGCCACCCGATCCGTGACGGTAAAAGCGTTTTTGGCGCCCGTTACAGTAATCGTGCCGCTGCTGCGGTTGGTAATGACGATGCGCCCGGAGCTCGGGACGGTCATTTCGCCGGGAGCCGCTTTTTGCCTATATTCCGCGGCAATGCCCGCACTGTCGCTAATCACAACATCTACGGAGCCGGTCACATTCAGCGGCATGTCCAGTGAAGCGTTATTTTGCGCTTCCATGCTCTGTCCGGGAGCCAGAGAACGGGTAAACACGCTCGCCGCCGTACCGTCATCCATCACGACCTTATCGAACGGAGCCGCAATTTCCAGTGGTTTGGCGTCCGCATTGACAACCACAAGGCGATAATAAGATCTTAGCAAAATAATGCCGGCAGGATGCTTGGTTCCTGTGCCTGCAGTTTTGCCCAGAGAGTCGAATAGCGTGTAATCGAACGCGCCGTCGAGTTGCGGCCAATAAGCGGATGACGAGGTGTTAAGAACCGATGCCGTTTGAGCGGGATTCAAGGTCTTGATCATCAAAGCGGGATCGGTACGGTCCGTGACTGTAAATGCATCGAACGAACCTTTCACAGTAAGAGTCCCCGTCCCGCGATTCGTAATAACGATCCGATCGCCTGCGCTGACGCTATTGCTTCCCGTGCCCGTCAGTTTGTCTAAGCCCCGCACTTGTCCTGTGCTTCCGTAGGAGGCATAGTCGTAAACGCCGCCGCTGTTCCTCACGGAAAAGCCCATTTTCGTGTGATTGGCGGCCTGAAGCGTTTGACCGCTTGCCAGATTCTTTACAAACGTAACCGGCGTTTGGCGGCTTTTGGCCTGGAATATGTCAAAAGCGCCCGATACTTCCGTGATTGCCGTTCCCGAGTTCGTGACCGCCAGTCGCTTCCCCGGATTCAGCTGCTTGAAATTTGAAGTGACATCCGGAAGGTAATAGTCAGGCTCCCCGGAGGCATCGTAAGTTGCGTAATCATACGTCCCTTTTATATGGAGCTCAGCGAGGGGAGTCGTACTTGTATTTGCTGCCTCCATGCTTTGTCCGGGAGACAAGCTCTGGATAAACAAAGCCGGGTTCTGACGATCCGTTACTGTAAATGCATCATAAGGACCTGCAACCTGAACGGTTCCGCTGTCGGCATTCGTGACAACCGTCCGCTCGCCGGTGCTAATGCTCAATATTCCGGGAATTCGCATCCGGCTTGAAGTATCCAGATCGCCGCTCTTCTTGTAGTTGGCGAGATCATACTTGCCGGATATCCGGATTGGAAATGCGGAGTCGGATGTATTGAGCGTCTGAAGCGTAGATCCGGGAGCAAGATTTTTGATAAAGGAGACCGGGGTTGCCCGATTTTGAACGGTAAAAGCGTCATAGGGACCCCATACTTCCAATGCGGCGCTGTCCGTATTCATAACGGCAAGGCGCTTGGCTGACGATACCAGCACAATTCCTGCGATGTTGTCGCCTCTATAGGACTCCAGCTTGTCGGTGCTTGCATATATAGCGCTATCGTACACTCCGGTGACATGAACATAATAGGGGAGCGAGGATATATTGACCGCTTCCATGCTTTGCTGCGGCGCCAGCGTCTTAATGAATAAAGCCGGGTTCGACCGCGGGGCGACCTGAAATGCATCGTAAGGCCCGTAAAACTCCATGAAGCCAGCCCCTGCATTCGTAACCGCGAGTCGTTTGGACGCGTCCGCCGATATGGAACCGCCTGATACATTCCGCCCGAAACTGCCCACATCGTCCGTGCTGCCGTATTTGGCATAATCAAAATTGCCTGAAGCGTAAAGGGCAATCGAACGGGCTGTCCGGTTGGTAACATCCAGACTGGAGCCAGGAGACATATTGCGGATGAATAAGGCCGGATTCGTCCGATTGCTTACTTGAAACGCATCAAAAGGCCCGGTTACCGTCAAAGCGCCGTTTCCCGGATTGGTAACGGCCAAGCGATGGGAGGCCGGCACCAGATTCGAGCGGACGTCTTGGCTTCTTTTATATTCCGCAACCGTGCCATCGTCCGCATATTCGGCAAAGTCAAAGGCGCTGCTCAGGGACAAATTAAAGTTGGTCGCAGAGGTATTTACGGCATCCATACTTTGTCCGGCAGATAAAATCTTCGTAAAAGAAACCGGATTGCTCCGCCCGGCAAACGAAATTGCATCGTAAGGCGCCGCAACATCGAATACGCTGCTGCCTGAATTGGTTATTGCCAATTTCTTGGAAGCGGGAAGAAGGACCCCTGTCTGCGCTCCTTGGCGGGTATAGGAGTAAATGTCTCCCGGCACATGATAAAGCGCATAATCATACGTTCCTCCGACCGCAACCGTAACGCTTCCTGCGGTTCGATTCACAGCTTCCAGGCTTTCGCCCAATGATAAAGTTTTGATGTACAAAGCCGGATTCGTGCGATTGTCTACTTGAAATCCGTCATAGGGCCCGGCGACCTCCATCGCGGAAGTTCCCCTATTCGTCACATCCAGACGATCGGCTGACGAAATGGCGTTGGTTGCCGTTTTTTGATTTCTTCCATAACTGATGACTTTTCCCGTTGCGTCGTATTCGGCGTAATCATAGGTGCCGTTTAATGTAAGGGTGAAAAGCCTGGGTGTCTTATTTGTCGCCTGCATGCTTTGTCCGACGGACAACGTTTTGACGAAGGAAGTCGGATTGGTCCGGTCGGCAAATACAAACCCGTCGTACGGTCCCGATACGTTAATGATCTTCGTATCCGAATTCGTAATCGAGAGCCGCTCCGATTTAGTGACGGCCTGACTGGTCGCTGCGCGTTTGCGCCCATAAGCGGATATGCTGCCGTCCGGCTCATAATTGGCATAGTCGAACACACCGCTCATAGACAAGCTGAAACTTCTGCTGCTGGTATTCGTAGCCTCCATGCTTTGTCCGGGAGACAATGTCTTGTAAAAGACGGCCGGGTTTACCCGATACGTTATCGTCCATAAGCCGTTAGCTCCGTAGACGTCAATCGTCTTGGTATCCCGATTCGTGATCGCGATTCTGTTCATGGACAAGAGCGCCTTCGCCCCTTTGGGGCTTCCCTTGGCAAAAGAGGACAAATCGCCGTTCTCGTCATACTTTGCGTAATCGTGAACTCCGTCGATCGTGATCGATTTGCTTCCGCTGCCGGTGTAAGTGGCATCGATGCTTTCTCCCGGCGACAGGAACCTATGCACAAGCGCGGGGGTGGAAACATAGCTGATGTCAAAGTCAAAAGCGCTGGAAAGAGTTAATGTCGCATTGGACGTATTGGTAATGACGAGCTTTTCCGTATGATTGATGCTGTATGAGGAGGCGGCAGTTTTTTTACCGTACATATACAACCCGCCGTCCGAATAATACTCCGCATATTCATGCGCTCCGCTTACCTTGATCCCTATCACCCAAGAACTGTTTGAAGTTCTTGGCATTAATTCCGCCGTAGCGCCGGGACTCAGATTGTACGAGTAATTATCGGCGGCGCTTGCCGTTACCGCCCAGACGGACATCATCAGCAGCATGAAAAGGAGCGAGACAATCAAACGTTGTTTAATCACGGATTACCTCCAGCCTGAAGCAAGCGAATTCCGCTGACGGTTACATCCGCTGACGAGACTTCGGAACCCAGACGTATGGTGAACTGAATTTTCGCTGTAACGGCATCTGAAGGAGCGGTCACTCCGATCGACAGCGCTTGTCCAATCTTCCCCTGCGCATCATAAGTCGCGTTTGACTCACCAACCGGCTGACCGGTATCGTTTGAAAATTGAACGGTAACTTGAATGCTTGCATCATTCAGGGACAACGCATCTATTTCCCCCTGAAGCTGGTAGTAGGTATTTCCTGTTACGGTTGCCGTTTGGGAGATGGATACCTCACCCGGAGATTGGGCAAAGGCTTTGATGCGCACTCCGTCTCCGTATACGGAACTCGCGACCGATTCGTACTCGGCCGATACCCCCGGCGAAGAATAAGTTTCCCATCCATATGCAGCGCCGGCAGCAGCCATCGGTTGTGAAATCGCCATAGCACGGGGAGCCTGCACTTGCCGGACACTCGTTATATTTCCGGAAGCATCATAACTGTACGTTACCCGTTCCCCTGAGTCCATCGTTGCGGAAATCAACCGATTCAGCTCGTCATACTCATATTCATCGGCCAAAGCGGAAGCTGGGTAACACAATAAACAAGCAAACAAAAGCACGCGAAAAACGTGGAGCAATTTCATAGCTCACCTCTCCAAAATGGTTAGTATTGATAATGATTTGAAGCTTTTGCGGTCCTCCTCTACCTAAAAAGTATCTATATAAACCTATTTCCCCCGGAATATAGAATCCGGACGAAATAAGAGAGAAAACCCGCACATTGGAGCAGCGTACCCTTTGTTAAGAAGTCCCGGGCCAGGAATCTGTCCGACGAAACGTTTTGTGTGTATGATCTGTCGGACAGGCTCCCGGAAGAGCAGAGGGGACGCCTAATCGGTGTGCGTTCGGTCTTCCCCGATAAGCGCTGTTACCTGCGTTTGCCTCTGACACGCACTTCTCTCGGGAGGGAGCGCTTAATCCTGTTGTGCGTCCGGTCTTTCCCATCCCGCGCGGCACCGTGCGTGCCTCTCCCGCGCACCTTGGTGCGAGAGGGAGTGCTTAATCCTGTTGTGCGTCCGGTCTTTCCCATCCCGCGCGGCACCGTGCGTGCCTCTCCCGCGCACCTTGGTGCGAGAGGGAGTGCTTAATCCTGTTGTGCGTCCGGTCTTTCCCGATAAGCGCTGCGCCTTGCTTGTATCTCCTGCGCACACTCTCCTGCACCTCTTCCCCCGCACAGTTTGCGGCGCTGCTCAGCGAGAGGAAGGCTCCCGTGCTCGCATCCCGCAAAAACCTGCAAAAGTGCAGGTTTTTTGCGTGAAGGTGGTTCATTTTGGCGAAAAGCCTGCGATTGTGCAGGAATTTTCGTTGAAAATGAACCTGGGCCCCCTGCAGTCGGCGAAAAGCCTGCACAATTGCAGGAATATTTCGTTGCCGGCTGCTTCAACGAGCAAAAAACTGCACTTTTGCAGGCTTTCTTCGCTCGCTACCGCGTGCAGCTCCCAGCGCGTGCCATAACCAGCTCGCCTCTCTCACACACCTCCCCCGCGCGCCTCTTCCCCCGCACAGTTTGCGGCGCTGCTCAGCGAGAGGGGGGCTCCCGTGCTTGCAACCCGCAAAAACCTGCAAAAGTGCAGTTTTTTGCGTGAAGGTGGTTCATTTTGGCGAAAAGCCTGCGATAGTGCAGGAATTTTCGTTGAAAATGAACCTGAGCCCCCTGCAGTCGGCGAAAAGCCTGCACAATTGCAGGAAAATTTCGTTGCCGGCCGCTTCAACGAGTAAAAAACTGCACTTTTGCAGGCTTTCTTCGCTTGCACCGCGTGCAACTCCCAGCACGCGGTGTTTCGATGCGCAGCCAGGCAGAATGTTCGATCAACTCTGGGGTGTGAGTTACCGGACAGCCTGCTACTGCACTAAGGCTAGAGTTTCATAGATATGGGCAAAAAATGAAATAAAACCGATTATACCAGTAAATAACAATACAAAATATGAATAATTTGTGAATATCATTCAACTAAAATGGACGGGATATGTAAAGGCAACCAAATTCCTCGATCTCGGTTTTCCTCCAATCAACTTCACTGGCTCTTTCAATTGGAATATATTACAGCTAAAGTATTTCAACTGGGTATGTTACCATGTAATAGAGAGTTTGATGTTAGGAGTCTGGCGGGCGGAGTTGCTTAAGTGCCGTGTCGGGGAGGATCGTGACCGCATCTATGCCGCTAACACTGCATAGAATCCGTCATTTCGCATAAATTTACCTTCTACTTCATTCATCGGCGAGACTCCTAGACTGCCAGATTTGTTGTTGTCGTTTATGCATCGTTTATGCATCGCTTTTGCAGCAAAGACCGTCTGAAAACACCATAGAACCGCTTGCGAAGAAAATTTTTCTTCGAAAAACGAACTTGGGAGGCTTTCATCATGAAAAAACAACTTTTGACCTTTGCGCTTGTTCCGGCTATTGCGTTTGGAGCCGTTTCGATTCCGCTGCCTCAGCAGGCTCATGCAACGACTGCAGGACAAATTGTAAGCAGCGTCAGCTTCAGACAAAGTCCTGACGTGAATTCCACCCGTATCCGGTATTTGAAGTCGGGCGAGAAGGTTACGATTTTGGAAAAGGTTAATAATTGGTGGTACAAGGTTCAGGATCAGAACGGACGCGTCGGTTATATCAGCACCAATTTGAAATACATACAGACCTTGGGTTCTGTGGTGACGGCGGGGTCTGGCGCGAGTTCGGGCTCTAGTTCCAGCTCAGGCACCGGCACCGGCTCTAGTACTAGCTCAGGCACTGGCTCAGGCTCTAGTTCCAGCTCGGGCTCAAGCTCCAGCCCCAGCACAGGCTCTAGCTCTAGCTCCAGCAGCGCATCCGCCAGCGCCAAAGCGCAAAAAGTGATTGCAGCCGGCGAAAAGTATCTCGGCACTCCTTATGAATTCGGCTCCAGCCGTTCCAATACGAGTACGTTTGACTGCTCCGATTTTGTGCGCCAGGCGTTTATCGACGGTATCGGCTTGACGCTGCCAAGCGATTCCCGGGGCCAAGGCAGCTACGTGAAAGCAAAAGGGAACATAAAGACGAACTGGCGCGATTTGCAGCCGGGGGATCTGATGTTTTTCATGGATTATAAAGGGACGAGCGCTTCGAGTTATTCCGGGATCGATAAATCCACGGCAAGGATTTCTCATGTCGGCATATATTTGGGCGACGGCAAAATTTTGCATACGTATTCCGTTGCGAGCGGCGGCGTGAGGATCGATTCGATCGCGGGCAAGCACTGGGAATACCGGTTCCTCTTCGGCGGCAGTGCAATGTAACGAAAACAAAAAGGACAGGCCTCGATAAGATCGGGGACCTGTCCTTTTTATTTGCGCTTCATATTTGTACCGGATCCAGCAGCGGCTTCCAGTGTACGGTAGGTTCAGCGGTTTCTCCGTCAAGGCCGGCAGAGCCGATCCACGGAAAAGGCGTATTTCCTTCGGCAAAATAGTGCTCGAGCAGACAGCGGAAAATAAAGGGCATGGGACGCTGGAGAACTTCCTCCCGCGGTATCCAGAACAGTTCTCCTTCCTGCGTAATAATCCGCGGGCTTACGTCAGTATGGCCTACGTAGAAGAACTGCTGGCGGATTTCCTGTCCGTTCAGGCGAACCAGCACGTACTGCAGATGCAGGTCATCGATTTCGTCGAATTCAATGCCGGTTTCTTCATAAATCTCGCGCAAGCAAGCGGCTTGCGGATCGTTGATTTCCGCAGGCTCCAAATGTCCGCCGACAGCGGCCCACAGCCCCGGGGATAGCGTCCGGGTTAAGGAGCGTTTCATCATCAACAGCTCGTTACGACTATTCCAGAGGAGCGCCGTAGATATCATTCTTAATGTGATCACAAGCAGGGCCTCCTTTATAATAAAACGGCAGGATTTGAAAAGTATTTTCAATTCAGCTTACCATATGGAAGAGGGGGCCAGCAACGGACAAGGAATACCAATCATTTTGCCTATTGCTTCACGTGCTGCAATTCGATATAATGTCCACTAGAAGGGAACATCAGTCTTTCTAGAGAGGACGATTCATTTGACGCCGGAAAGCAAGGAACTATTCGATCCGATGAAGCCAACCGGGCGGGAACGGTACTATTTAATCCGGGAAGATATTTTGCCCGAAGGTGTGCTCAAGACTGTACAGGCGAAAGAATTGCTCGCTCGTGGAGAAGTGAAGACGATTCACGACGCCGTCGAGCAGGTAGGCCTCAGCCGCAGCGCTTTTTACAAATATAAGGATGGCATCCATGCTTTGAGCAAGCTGGAGCGGGAGCGCATCATTACGATTTCTATGGATCTGGAGCATCGCTCGGGAATTTTATCGAGGGTGCTTGCGCTTATTGCTCATTTGGAGGGCAATGTGCTGACGATCCATCAGACGATCCCTCTTCAGGGCATGGCGAACGTGGTCATTTCCGTCGAAACTTCTTCGATGGGCGAAGACACGAATCGGCTGCTTGACCGGCTTCAGGCTCAGGAAGGTGTCAAGCGCGCCGTGATCATCGGTCAGGGCAGTTAAAGACAGAAGAAATTACTCGGGAGGTATTTGGAATGAAACCGATCAAAGTAGGTTTGCTTGGACTGGGCACTGTAGGGACAGGCGTAGTCCGCATTGTTGAAGGCCATCAGGAGGATTTGCTGCGTCAAACGGGCTCTCCGATTGAAATTGCGAAAATTCTCGTGCAAAATAAAAGTAAAATCCGCAGCATTCCGGTCGATCCGGACAAGCTGACGGAAAACGCCTGGGACGTTATTAACGATCCCGAAATCGACATTATCGTAGAAGTCATGGGCGGCGTAAGCTCGACGAAAGAGCACATTTTAACGGCGCTGGACAACGGCAAGCATATCGTAACCGCGAACAAAGATTTGATGGCGATGCACGGCGCCGAAATACTGGCCAAAGCGGCCGACAAGGGCTGTGACGTACTCTACGAAGCGAGCGTTGCCGGAGGAATACCGATTATCCGCACGCTGGTGGAAGGCTTCTCGTCCGACCGCATCACCAAAATCATGGGGATCGTGAACGGGACGACCAACTATATTTTAACGAAAATGAGCCAGGAAGGCGCCGCTTACGGTGATGTCCTGAAAGAAGCTCAACAGCTCGGTTACGCCGAGGCGGACCCGACTTCCGACGTGGAAGGTCTGGACGCCGCGCGCAAAATGACGATTTTGTCGACGCTTGGCTTCCATGCGAATGTCGCTTTGAGCGACGTTGAAGTGAAAGGCATCTCGCAGGTCAGCAAAGAGGACATTCTTTACGGGAAAAAGCTCGGTTACGAAGTGAAGCTGCTCGGCATTGCCGAAAATCACGACGGCCATATTTCGGTCAGCGTACAGCCGACGATGGTGAAAAGCTCCCATCCGCTTGCTTCTGTAAACGGCGTTTTCAATGCCGTGTACGTGTACGGCGAGGCTGTCGGCGAGACGATGTTTTACGGTCCGGGTGCAGGCGAACTGCCGACAGCGACTTCGGTCGTAGCCGATTTGGTGGCGGTCGTGCGGAATTTGAAGCTTGGCGTGAACGGGCGCACAGTTCCAGGGCCGTACAAAGAGAAGAAGCTGAAAACCGACGAACAGATCGCATCGAAAAACTTTATCCTGCTCCATGTGGAGGATAAAGCCGGTGTGCTTGCGCAAATCACGCAAATTTTCGCCCAGCACGAAGTGAGCCTTGAGTCCGTGTTCCAGCATCCGAACGTGAGCAATCCGAAGGCGGAAATTATCATTATTACGCATGACGCCAATCAGGCAAGCATGAAAAATGTATTGAAGCAGTTTGAATCCATGGACGTCATTCATTCCATCAAAAGCGTGTACCGCGTAGAGGGGTGAATGTTCGTGAACAAGCAAAAAGTGCGGGTTAAGGTGCCGGCGAGCACGGCGAACCTGGGCCCGGGATTCGACTCGCTCGGAATGGCTTTGAATTTGTATGCCTGGATCGATATGGCGATCGCGGAAAAGACGTCTTTTCAGTTGATCGGAGATCAGATGGCGGGCGTCCCGACAGATAAAACGAACTTGATTTACGAAGTGGCGCAAATGGTGTTCAAGCAGGCCGGCGTCTCTCATCCGGAGCTGGAAATTGCGATGTACAGCGATATTCCGCTGACGCGCGGCCTCGGCAGCAGCGCGTCGGCTATCGTCGGCGCGCTTGCCGGCGCCAATGCGCTGATTGGGAACAAGCTCTCAAGCGACGAGCTGTTCCAGATCGCAACCCGCCTGGAGAAGCACCCCGACAATGTGGGGGCGAGTTTGTTCGGCGGGATTGTGGTCGCTTTTTGGGACGGGCAGCGGGCCGAATATATTCGGCTGGAGCCCGATGCGAATTTGGAAGTGCTGGTAGCCATACCGGCGTTCCAGCTTGCCACCGAGAAGGCGAGAAGCATCATGCCGCAGCAGGTTGCGATGCAGGATGCGGTGTTCAACCTCAGCCATTCCTCGCTGCTGGTTGCCGCGCTCAGCACCGGCAACCTGGAAATGATCCGGCACGCCATGAAGGATGCGCTGCATCAGCCTTACCGTGCGCCGCTGATTCCCGGCATGACGACGATTTTGGAGCAGGCCGATCGGCACGGCGCACTGGGCGCGGCGCTGAGCGGCGCGGGGCCGACGATTCTCACGCTGGTCGATGCCCGCAGCGGGCGCAAACAGGAACTGGAGACGTTTTTGAAACAGACGCTGAAAGCCGAAGGTATTGAAGCCGAGACGCTCTGGCTGAAGCCGAGCCGCGAAGGCGTAACCGCCACATTCACGGCTGCCGGCGAACCCGAGCTGCAGGAGTTGATTCATAAGGAGGTAAGATCGTGAAAAAAATCGCCCTCCTGGGGCCGAACACGTTTTCGGAGGAAGCCACCCGCCATTTTCTCGGATCGAAAGAATTCGAATACGTGCCTTTCAAGCTCATTTCCGATGTATTTATGGCGACGGCGGCAGGCGAAACGGATTTGGCCGTCATCCCCATCGAGAACACGCTGGAAGGTTCCGTGCATATGCATGTGGACTGGCTCGTTCACGAAGTGGAACTGCCGATTCGCGCGGAGTATGTGTTTCCGATCGACATGAATTTAATCGGCTATCCGCTGCCTGGGGAGACGCCTGATTCTTCGAATCCGTACGCGCATATCCGCAAGGTGATGTCGCATCATGTGGTGCCTGCGCAGTGCCGAAACTTTCTCAAAACTTATTTGAGCGGGGCCGAATTCGAAATTGTCAGCAGTACGGCCGAAGGGGTCCGGCTCGCAGCTTCGGCACATGATCCGCACGTTGCCGCAATCGGTCCGGCTGTGGCCGCAGTCAATTATGACATTCCTATCCTGCAGCGGGAAATTCAGGACCACAAAAACAACAAGACACGCTTCCTGCTTGTCGGTTCGGAGACTCCGGAGCTCAAGGCGTCGGAGCGAATGAAGACGACGATTCTGGTTACGCTGCCCGAAGACTACCCGGGGGCTCTGCACCAGGTGCTGTCGGCGTTTGCCTGGAGGCGGATCAATCTCTCCAAGATTGAGTCCAGACCGACGAAGAAACAGCTGGGCAGTTACTATTTTTACATCGATATCGAAGGCTCTATGGATTCCGTGCTGCTGCCCGGCGCCATTCAGGAGCTGGAGGCGATCGGCTGCCAGGTGCGTATATTGGGGAGCTACCCCAGCTATTCTTATGAAACCTATCTTTCGGAGGTGTAAGTTTCATCATGGCGCAATGGATTTATTTGGACGGCAATTTTGTAAGCAAGGAAGATGCAAAAGTATCTGTGTATGACCATGGCTTTTTGTACGGTGACGGCATTTTCGAGGGAATCCGCATTTACAATGGGAATATTTTCAAATGCAAAGAGCATCTGGACCGACTTTACGATTCCGCAAAATCCATCATGTTGAACATACCGCTCACCTATAGCGAAATGCAGGATGCGCTGACCGAGACGGTTCGCCGCAATGGGCTTCGCGCCGGATACATACGGCTTGTCGTATCGCGCGGCACCGGCGACCTTGGCCTCGATCCCCGCCGTTCCCCGAAAGCAAGCGTGCTTATTATCGTGGAACAGCTTTCGATTTATCCGCAGGAAGCTTACGAGTACGGTTTGAAAACCGTGTCCGTATCTACCAGACGCAATGTGCCGGACGCTTTGAATCCGAAAATCAAATCTTTGAATTACTTGAACAACATTTTGGTGAAAATTCAAGCCAACCTGGCCGGTGTGGGGGAAGCGATTATGCTGAACTCGCAGGGGTATGTAGCGGAAGGATCGTCGGACAACATTTTCATCGTCAAACGCGGCATCGTGTATACTCCGCCTTGCTATTGCGGCGCTTTGGAGGGAATTACGCGGGCGGCGATCATGGAATTGTGCGTCAAGTCGGGAATTCCGCTCAAGGAGGAGCCTTTTACGCTGCATGACGTGTATGTGGCGGACGAAGTTTTCTTCACGGGCACGGCGGCTGAGGTTATCCCTGTGCGCGAAGTCGACGCCCGCATTATCGGCGAAGGGAAGGCAGGACCGATCACGACTGCGCTGCTTCAACAATTCCGCGGCATTGTAGAAATTGACGGCGTCAAAGTGCTGGATTAACTTTTTTTCACGATTGTCATATTCGCATCCCTTTCGTACGTAAAATCGTGCGAGAGGGATTTTTTTTGTCCGAAAGAAGGTCAAAAGCCTAGACATGTGCATAAACTGTAATGTCATTGTGAAGAGCAGCCGGAAAGGAATCATTGAAGATCAAGCTCTCGATGCAAGTCTTCTAAGAAAACTTTAAGGAGGTAGTGGACTTGAAAATCCATATTGTCAAAAAAGGCGATACCCTGTACGAGCTGGCAAACAAATATCATGTCGAGCTGGATCAGATCATCGCGTTGAATCCGCAAATCACAGATCCGGACAAAATCGACGTAGGGATGAAAGTGAAAATTCCGTCCAAACCGCAGCCGATCCAGCCGCAGGTCGAACATGTGTATAAGCACGTCGTGCAGCAGGGAGATACGCTTTGGAAGCTTGGAAAAGCTTGGGATGTGCCGCTGAACGACATGATCAACGCCAATCCGCAGCTCAAAAACCCGAATGTCCTTATGACGGGAGAAACCGTGTTCATTCCGAAGATGGCGCACCATCATGGGGGACATCACCACGGGGAGCACCATCATTCAGGGGGGTACTCCGGCAAGCCGAGCACCAAGCCGAACACCGAACCGATCAACAAGCCGAGCACGAAGCCAAGCACCGAACCGATCGCCAAGCCCAGCACTGAACCGATTAACAAACCGAGCACGAAACCAAGCACCGAGCCTATTGTTCAGCCGCAGGTCAACAAGCTTCCCGAGGCGAAGCTGCCTATCAACCAGCTGCCGATTTATCAGCCGCCTATCAATCAGCAGCCGGTGGCCCAGGCTCCGATCAAACAGGAGGTTGCACCTCAGCTGCCGGTAAAAGAGAGTCCGCTAATAGTGAGCCCGGCAGCCAAAGAGCCGGTTATCCAGCCCACCGAAAGCAAAACCAAAACCGAAGCCGTCCAGAAACAATTGGCTTCCGAAAATTATCCGATGACTTCTACCAAAGAAGGTCCGCTGCACACGGAGAGCGAGCTCGGCCTGCACGAACCTTATACGCCATCGGTTCATCCATTCCATCAGTACCATATCGAGGCCACGGAAGTGTTTGCCAATCCCGGTTCCGCAGCTGTGGAAGCTTCGGGCTACCCGGATTCGTCCGAATATCCGCAAGCGCCTGAATACGAAGCGCCGGTCATGCCGTGGGAAGGCGCTCATCACGCGCCATGGGGCGGAGCGCACGAAGCGCCGTGGGAAGGCGCTCATCCGGCGCCGTGGATCGGGGCGCACCATATGCCATGGGAAGGAGAGCAGGCAGCGACGTGGATCGGAGCGC
Source organism: Paenibacillus sp. sgz302191 (assembly GCF_057749925.1). Classification (NCBI taxonomy): domain Bacteria; kingdom Bacillati; phylum Bacillota; class Bacilli; order Caryophanales; family Paenibacillaceae; genus Paenibacillus; species Paenibacillus sp. sgz302191. The sequence goes on along the minus strand of NZ_JBYLHY010000002.1, from coordinate 328,154 downwards.
ACCAAACGCCGTGGGAAGGAACACAGGCGGCGCCATGGAGCGGAGGCCAGCAAGCGCCGTGGGAAGGAGAGCAGGCAGCGCCATGGAGCGGAGGCCAGCAAGCGCCATGGGAAGGGGCTCAGGCGGCGCCGTGGAGCGGAGGCCAGCAAGCGCCATGGGAAGGAGAGCAGGCGGCGCCATGGAGCGGAGGCCAGCAAGCGCCGTGGGAAGGAGAGCAGGCAGCGCCATGGAGCGGAGGCCAGCAAGCGCCATGGGAAGGAGAGCAGGCAGCACCGTTGAGCGGAGGGCAGCAAGCGCCATGGGAAGGGGCTCAAGAATCCCCATGCGCAGGCGGCGTACCCCAAGCACCATGGGAGGCAGTGCAGCCGGCGTCGTGGGAAGGAACGCAGGGAGCGCCATGGACTGACGGGCATCAGGCTCCTTGGGGCGCTTTTCCTTCGCAGGTGCATGCCGCGCAGCTTCCTGTCAGCCATGGAGGCTGCGGCTGCGGGGAAGGGCAGCCTGGAGCAGAGCCCTGGCAGACTTATCCGGCGGCAGCACCGTCCTACCATCCGACGGCGGCCATGCCGATTGCCGCTCCTTACGATATGTACCCGGCGGAGGGCTTTCCTTACGGCGGCGAAGACAATTTGCATCCGCACATGCACCCGCATATGCACCCGCATATGCACCCGCATATGCATCCGCACGGCGTAATGCCTGCTTATGGTATGCCTTACCATGCTCCGTATGAGAGTCCGTATGAGGCGCCTTACGAGACGCCTTATGAGGCTCCGATTCTTCCGCAAGTTCATACGCATGTATTACCGGAAGAAAAAGGCATGGAGGACACCGTCGAATTGGATTACCGGTCAAGCAAAAGAAGCGGCAAAACGGGAAAATCCGGCTCCGGCGCAGGCAGCATGAGAAAAGCCAAAACGTCCGGCATCCGATCCGTTCAAACGTTTTTGAAAAAACAGCAGCGGCGAGCGGAAAAGCCGGAGTCCAAACCTAACTTGCCCTGGATTAACGTATAGCAGGCACTAGACTCTCGTCCTTGATGGACGGGGGTTTTCCGTGCTTTTACCGGCATCAAAAAAAAGCAGGATACGGCGGCAAGAGCCGCTATACCTGCTTTTTTCATTATTTTGCTCAGGCGAGCATCCCGATCGTGAAAAATACCATAAGTCCGACAACGAAATTCATGCCCCACTTTTTACGCAGAAGCTCGCGTCCGCGGTGCAATCTTGTTTTGACGGTCGTCACCGGAAGATTGAGCTTTTCGCTAATTTCCTGCAAGGAAAGTTCTTCCAAATAATAGAGTATAATGATGCTTTTGTATTTGTCGGCCAGCTTGTTAATGGACCTGTGAACGTGCTCCTGAATTTCCGTCTGCAGGACGGCGTGCTCCGGAGACTGGTCTTGGCTCGCCAGCTTGCTGTAATAGCTGTAGTCGTCGTCCTGATCATTCAGTTCGGCATCGAGGGATTGAACGGGCTTTTTCTTGCGCAGCAGGTCGATGCACACATTTTTGCCAATCCGGTAAATCCAGGTGGAAAACTTTTGGCTTTCGTCGTAATGATTCAAATTCAAATATACCCGGATAAAAGTCTCCTGTACGATATCCTCGGAATCAGGTTTGTTGTGCAGCATACGATAAGCAAGCTTTTGAATTTTGGTACGGTACAATTCCACCAATTCTACAAAAGCGTTTCTATCGCCGGTCCGCGATAATTGTATTAGTTGAAGTTCTGCCACATTCATGCTGTTCCCCTCCTCAGCTCTTTTCCAATATATATCGATTTCATTCAGTTTGTATGAAAAAAGTTTACCTACATCTGACTATATCATTTCTACGGCTACAGTCAAATATCTGTTAACGCAAACGGCCTGATTTCCGATATTTTGGGAATAGTTAGGATAATTTTCCTTCAAAGATGTCGGGAACGAGACCGTTGTCCCGCTCTTTCTTACTATGGTAAATGATGTATAGCCCCCGATGCAAATGGAAACAATACCAGAAAAACGAGAATGAAGGGGATTTGGGTGAATGTACAAAGCTTCTTAAAACATTTGAAACGCAAGCTGCGCTGGAAACGAGGCTGGATCGCTCTGGGAATGCTGATCGCGCTCTGCACGGCCGGATATATGATCCATGCCGCAGGGCTGTGGCCGGAAGCGGGCGGCGGCACCGTGGCGCGCATGACTTTGGCGCCGGCGAATCAGGAAGAAGAGGACGCCAAACTTAAGGAAGCGATCGCGAAGCTGAGAGGAATTACGGACAGCAGGGAAACGTATTTGCTCAAATCCTACGTCTGCGGGGAAGAACTGCAGAAGCTCGGCTTGCGCACATCGGATCAACTGGTGACGGAATTAATGAAGAACCCGAACTGGACGTTCAGCTTGAATGCGAAAGGAGAAGTGACGTTCACCGAGCAGATCGACGATCTGTCTCCCGAATGCAAGCAGAAAGCGGTTTTCAGTGTCGACGAAAGCGGCAATCTGTCCCTGTTTCAGGGAACGCCGAGCAAGGAGAACGTCATCAGGACCTTTTTTCAGCTGAACATCCGCCAACTGGAGAGCAGTCTTCCGCAGGAAACAGTCAAGCAGCTGCACGACGGAATCCGGATTACAGACATGGAGGAATACAACAGCGTGCTGTCGACTTTCAGCGATTATGCGGTGGAGGAAAGCGAGAGAGCGATGTTCAATCAATAACGGACGAGTAGACGAGGTAGGCAAGGGCGCATCGGCCCGAGTCTATCTCTTTTTTTTGTTATCTGCTATAATGGGGAATGATACATATGTTCGCTTTTTTGGGATGGGAGAGACAATATTGTGCGCATTCTGGGTATCGATCCGGGGATCGCAATCGTAGGTTTCGGATTTATCGATAAAATCGGCAGCAAGCTCGTCCCGGTGCAGTACGGCTCCATTCAGACGGAAGCCCACACGGACCCTGCGCTCAGGCTCAAGGATGTCTATGATGCGACGAGGCAGCTGATCGAGAAATACAAGCCGGATGCAATGGCGATTGAGAAATTGTTTTTTAACCGCAACGTGACGACGGCGTTTACAGTCGGACAGGCGCGGGGCGTCATGATTCTCGCAGGCGTTCAGGCGGAGCTGGCAATCGCGGAATATACGCCGCTTCAGGTCAAACAGGCTGTGGTCGGATACGGCAAGGCGGAAAAGCATCAAGTGCAGGAAATGGTCAAAATGTTTCTGAAGCTCCAGGCTGTCCCTAAGCCGGACGATGTTGCGGATGCGTTGGCCGTCGCCATCTGCCATGCTCATTCTTCCACCATGCAGACGATGATAAATAATAAGGTCGTGAAACGATGATCGATTTTTTAAGAGGAAAAATAGCGCATCGCGAAAGCGATTATGCGGTCGTTGACGTGCATGGCGTCGGCTACCGGGTATTTTGCCCGAATCCGTACGCGCTGCCGCACAAAGACGGCGAGGACGTCACATTGTACACCCACTATCATGTGCGCGAAGATGCCCATCTGTTATTCGGCTTTACTTCCCGCGAAGAGCAGTCGTTGTTCCGTCTGCTGCTTGAGGTTACAGGGATCGGCCCGAAAGTCGCGCTGGGCATACTGGCCGGCGGCGGCAGGCCGGAAACCGTCATTGCGGCGATCAGCCAGGAAAATCTGGCGTTTTTGACGAAGCTGCCGGGCATCGGCAAGAAGACGGCGCAGCGGATTATTCTCGATTTGAAAGATAAGCTCGGCCAGGTTTCGCTTTCCGACAGCCTGGAGACATCCATCGGCCTCGGATTGCCGCATAATCAGGGTTCCGGCGAAGGCGGGGGCTCCTGGTCGGAAGCGAAGGAAGCGCTTATGGCCCTGGGCTATACGGAAGGGGAGACGGACCGGGCATGGGCAAAAATCAAGCCGAAAGCGAAAGAGTCGGATTCCGTGGACGTCATAATGAAGCTTGCGCTGCAAGCGTTGTATACGATGTAAAGGCGGAACAACCGCTCTATTCTGGATTGAAAAATAGTAGGAGGATACCCCGTGGATAATGACCGGATCATTTCCGCTCATTTGATGATGGAGGATCAGGCGATCGAATACAGTTTGCGCCCCCGGTACCTGGCGGAATACATCGGCCAGAAGCAGGCCAAGGAGAACTTGAAGATTTACATCGAAGCGGCCAAAATGCGCAAAGAAGCGCTCGACCACGTGCTGCTGTACGGACCTCCCGGGCTCGGCAAAACGACGCTGTCCAACATTATCGCCAATGAGCTTGGCGTCAATATTCGAACGACCTCCGGCCCCGCTATCGAGCGGCCGGGGGATCTTGCGGCCATCCTGACGAATTTGCAGGAGGGCGACGTACTGTTCATCGACGAGATCCACCGCCTCCACCGCACGGTGGAGGAAGTGCTGTATCCGGCGATGGAGGATTATGCCCTTGACATTATTATCGGCAAGGGACCGAGCGCGCGCTCGGTGCGTTTGGACTTGCCGGCGTTTACGCTGGTCGGCGCGACGACGCGCGTTGGCCTGCTGTCTGCGCCGCTGCGCGATCGCTTCGGCGTCGTGAGCAGGCTGGAATTTTATACGGTGGAGGAGCTCACCTACATCGTCAGCCGCACCGCCGACATCCTGCAGGTGCAGATCGTCGGCGAAGCCGCGCGCGAGATCGGCATGCGCTCGCGCGGCACGCCGCGCATCGCCAACCGCTTGCTCAAGCGGGTACGCGATTTCGCGCAGGTGAAGGGCGACGGCATCATCACGCTCGACATCGCGCGTACGGCCCTGAAGCTGATCCAGGTGGACGACCTGGGCCTCGATGAGATCGACCACAAAATGCTGCGGGCGATCATCCAAAACTTCCAGGGCGGCCCTGTCGGCCTGGAGACGATCGCAGCGACGATCGGAGAAGAGGGGCAGACGATCGAAGACGTCTACGAGCCGTATTTGCTGCAGATCGGCTTCCTGCAGCGCACCCCGCGCGGCCGCACCGTAACGCCGCAGGCGTACTCGCACATGGGGCTGCCGATGCCGGAACAGCGATAGCTGCACGCGGGAGCCGGCGGCAAGAGCCCACGGCGAAAGTCTGCGCTCATTTGCCGTTAAACACAGCGCAAACATTTTGTCAAGCGGCTTGGCAGACGGTAACGCGAGGAGAAAGACAAGAGCAAACCAAACAAGATAAGAGCAAACAAGGCAAGATAGAGCCATACAAGACAAGGCACAACAAAAGTAATAAGACAAGGCCAAACAAGGCAAGATAAGACCGAAAAAGACAAGACAAGAGCAACAAGATAAGAGCAACAAAACAAGATAAGAGCAACAAGTCAAGATAAAGCCAAACAAGGCAAGACCGTGCAAAACCCATGCAAAATCATGCAGAACAAATACAAACCCATGCGGAGACATGCGCATGAAATAAATGGATAAAAATCCAAATAAAATAAGATAAAGCCAACATAACAAGAAAGAACGAACGAATTTAGAAAAAACCTGCTAAAATACAGTTTTTTTCATCCGAAACGGTTCATTTTCGGAAAAAGCCTGCAATTGTGCAGGAATTTCTTTTCAAAACGGCTTGTGCCCCAGGTATTGTCGTGAAAACCTGCACATTTGCAGGAATTTCGTTACAATCGTGTGAAAGAACAAAAAAGCCTGCACTTTTGCAGGCTTTTTACTTATTGCCAAGTAGATGCACCAGCTACAGCCTGCGAATGCATGCAACAGTCGCCCGTTCGCCAGCTCACTATGTATCTGCCAAGTAGATGCACCAGCTACAGCCTGCGAATGCATGCAACAGTCGCCCGTTCGCCAGCTCACTATGTATCTGCCAAGTAGATGCACCAGCTACAGCATGCGAGCACATCCAACAGTCGCCCGTTCGTCGGCTCACTATGTATCTGCCAAGTAGATGTGCCAGTTTCAGCATTCGAATGCATCCAACAGTCGCACATTCACCGGCTCTCTACGTACCCGGCAAGTAGATGCATCAGCTCAAGCATACGAGTACATCCAACAGTCGCCCGTTCGCCGGCTCACTATGTATCTGCCAAGTAGATGCACCAGCTACAGCCTGAGAATCCATCCAACAGTCGCCCGTTCCCCGGCTTTCTACGTATTACCAGCCCGGCGATGACTTCCGAGATATGTGAAGGACAAAGCTTGCTAGGGGTCTGTCCGACGGAGTTACTTTTGTGCAAACCCAAAGAGTCATGACAAGCAAATACTGTAGCTCACGCTGCATCATAACTGCCATTTCACATACACATACCTTCTACTAAATTTTTCGGACAGACTCCTGGCAGATCGTTTCGTAAATTCGTCCTCTTTCTGCTCGTAGCCTGTCCAGTAGACTATTGAATCCGCAGCGGGAATCTCCGGCAACGAAGCATGTACCTTCAACTGAGTTCTTCGGACAGAACCTCGAGGCGTTGCACAATAATGCCCGTCCCTCGCGTGAAGATGCGGAAACGGGCATTTTTTTGCCGTCTACAAAACTTCTGCGCCTTCATAGAGTCTAACTTACTAGAATACGAGCGAAAGAAAGGAACATTTGTCGAATGAAGTGGGGAAAAGCACTATTCCGTCCAACGATGATTGCGATTGCTTCAACGGTGCTGACCGTAGGGACAGCTCCTGTTTTTCAAAATACGGCCGCGGCGGCTGGTGTAAACCATCTGGATACGATCCGCGTTGCGCTGTTCATTGATGCGGCTAAGTACAGAGTGCTTGAGCCGGTCGTTACTTTGTCGGCCGATAGCGGGTTGGAAATCGGAATCCGCAGCGGCGGCGGAACGCACACTTGGGTTGCGCTGCCCAATCAGGCGGAAATTCGCGCTTCCTTGGATCAGTACAGCGTGAAAATGCTGGAAACGCCCGATTTTGCTGCGGCTGGGGCGCTGCAAGCGAAATTGCTGGCGATGAAGGAGGACGCTTACACCCTCAGCAGGTCAAAACAAGGGAAAACCGTTTTTCAGGTTTTCCTCGGCAGCTACGCCTCCAAAGAAGAGGCTGAAGGAGCCAAGCTGAAGGCGCTGAAAGATGCAGGCGTCGGTGCATTGACGCAGGCTGCGCAGCCTGCGCTCACCGGCCCGCTGCATCTGAGCGCCGGGACGTACCCTACGGAAGCGGCGGCTCTTGGGCAGGCGGCCGCCTATTGGCAGGCGGGGCTCACTGCGGACCTTGCCCTGCAGGAAGATGCAGCGGGCAAGGTCCAGTATGGCGTCTGGCTGGGCGGCGAAGCGACGGCTGAGCAGTTGGAGGCCGTGAAGCAGCAAGCGCTTCAAGCCGTGCCGGGCGTTCCGCTCCAGAACGCGAATACGAATGCCGCGTATTTGCTCCGCAGATCGGACGTGACAGTTGCCTCGTCCGGCGTGCAAGCGGTACCTCATTTTGCAGCCGGTGCAGGAGGGCAAAAAACGCTGATTCATCCCAAAGAAGCGGGAATCACCGTCAAAGAGCGGGCAGGCCGAAGCTACCGCGGAGATATGGAGCTGAGCGCCTACCATGACAAGCTGGCCGTGATTAACGAGCTGCCGCTCGAACAGTACCTGTACTCCGTCGTCGGCACGGAGCTGAATTCGAGCTGGCCGGCCGAAGCTTTGAAGGCGCAGGCTGTAGCTGCGCGTACATTTGCAATCAAGCAGGGCGCCAAGTACGAGATCGCCCAAGTGAGCGATTCCACAATGGATCAGGCTTATTATGGCATGGATCGCGAGTTTCCCGGAGCTCTGCAGGCTGTCGATGCGACCAAGGATGAGGTGCTTGTTGACGACAAGCACAACCTTATCACTCCTGTATTTTCATCCAATGCTGGGGGAATGACGGCGGACCCTTCGGAAGTATGGGGCAACCCCGTTCCATATTTGCGCAGCGTGCCGAGTCCTGACGACGGGGCGGCCAGCGGCAAAGCGGTGTGGTATCGGGTGAAGCTGGCAAGCGGTAAAACCGGATACGTGCACTCGAAGTATTTGAAGGATACGGGGCAAAAAAATGCGGAAGGCGCAGCTGTCTACGAAGCAACCGAATCGGCTGTCAATGTAAGATTAGCTCCGTATGTAGACAATACGGCCAATCCTTCGATCGATCAGCTTGACACCAAGGAAAAAGTGGCGGTCGTGGGCCGGCAGACGGAATCCAACGCCTATTCCTGGGTGCGCGGACCGTATGACGCGGAGACACTCAAAAGCAAACTGGCGGCTGTGGGAGTTGCGATCGACGGTCCTCTCCAGTCTTTGGAAATTTCCAAGCGCGGGCCTTCCGGGCGGGTGACCGAGCTGAAGGCGAACGGCCAAGTAGTAAAAGTGGCTTATCCCGATGCGCTCAGAAACGCTTTGGGCGGACTTCCGAGCACGCGGTTTGAAATTGGATTACCGGGAAGTTATACTGGTAATACTTCAATTGTTCCTCCGGCCGTTCCATCGGCCCGGACCCCGTCTTCGGCAAGCGTATCGATAGCCGGAGCGAGCAGTACGGACAATGGCGGCGACAAAGCTTCAAGCTCTATTTTTGTGCTTTCGGGCGGACAGACGAAGCCTGCCGAGGTGAGCAAGTCCGATATTATCGCAATCGGGGCATCGGGGCAAGCGGCGCCGGCACCTTCCGCTGGAGCGGGCCAACCGGCGGCGAATGGATCCTTTTCCACATCGGGACCTGTGAAAGGCAGCCAATTTATGTTCTGGGGGACCGGTTACGGGCATGGACTTGGCATGTCGCAATGGGGAGCCAAAGGTTACGCTGAGCTCGGATATGACTATAAACAAATACTCCAGACCTACTACATTGGAGTCACCATAACTAAGGAATGAATGCGAACATATGGATGTACAAGCTTTTGATTTTGAACTGCCCGAATCTTTAATCGCCCAGACGCCGCTTGCAAACCGGACGGCGTCCAGGCTGCTTGCGCTCGACAAAGCGACGGGAAACATCGCGCATAACACATTTGAACAGCTAGCGGACTATTTGGAAGCCGGGGATTTGCTCGTGATGAACGATACGCGAGTCATTCCAGCCCGGCTTTTTGGCGTGAAGAGGGATACGGGCGCCAAGGCCGAGATTTTGCTGCTCAAGGCTCTAGGGGAGGACCGCTGGGAAGCTCTGGTGAAGCCCGGGAAAAGGGTCAAGACGGGGGCTATCATCGATTTTGGCGTAGAATTCGCCTCGGGGGACGAGCCTTTGCTTACCGCGGAAGTTTTGGAAGAAGGTGAAATGGGGGCAAGAGTGCTGCAATTTCGCTACCAGGGCATTTTTAACGAAATATTGGATAAACTTGGACAGATGCCTCTGCCGCCTTATATCAAGGAGCAGCTGCCCGAGAAGGAACGGTATCAGACGGTTTATGCGAAGCACGAAGGCTCGGCCGCCGCGCCGACAGCGGGGCTTCATTTTACGGCGGCTTATTTGGATTTGCTTCGCGCCAAAGGAATCCGGACCGCTTTTGTAACGCTGCATGTAGGATTGGGCACTTTCCGCCCCGTTTCGGTAGACCGTATCGAAGAGCATCAGATGCATGCGGAATATTATGAGCTGTCCGCCGAAACGGCTGCGCTTATTAATGAAACGAAATCGAATGGCAAACGTATTATTGCCGTAGGTACAACTTCGGCGCGCACGCTTGAAACCGCGGCTCAGTCAAGCGGGCTTGGCAGCGGGCATACGGCCATCGAGCCGTCGAGCGGCTGGACCAGCATTTTTATTTATCCCGGCTACAAGTTTCAAGCCGTCGATGCGCTGCTGACCAATTTCCATTTGCCCAAATCGACGCTTCTCATGTTGATCAGCGCATTGGCAGGGCGGGAACATGTGATGCGCGCTTATGAAGAGGCGGTCAGAGAACAGTACCGGTTTTTCAGCTTCGGAGACGCAATGTTTATATACTAAGGAGTCTGTCCGATGAACCGCGTAAAGGGCTGCACAATAGTAGCTCCGTCGGACAGACTCCTAGATGATGTTTACTTAAGATAGGAAGTGGTAGTATTGGCAGCAGTGACATACGAACATATCAAAACTTGCAAGCAATCCGGCGCCAGGCTCGGGCGCGTGCATACGCCGCATGGCGTCATCGAGACGCCAGCGTTTATGCCGGTCGGCACGCAGGCTACGGTGAAAACGATGAGCCCCGAGGAATTGAAGGCGATGGACGCTCACATAATTTTGAGCAACACGTACCATCTGTTTTTGCGTCCCGGGCACGAGCTTGTGAAAGCGGCAGGCGGACTGCACAAATTCATGAACTGGGACAGGCCGATCCTGACGGACAGCGGCGGTTTTCAGGTGTTCAGCTTGAGCGACATCCGCAAAATTACGGAAGAAGGCGTCCAGTTCAAGTCGCACCTGAACGGGGACAAGCTGTTCCTCTCGCCGGAGAAAGCGATGGAAATCCAGAATGCGCTAGGCTCCGACATTATGATGGCGTTTGACGAATGCCCGCCTTATCCGGCCGAGTACGATTACATCAAAAAATCGCTGGAACGGACGACCCGTTGGGCGGAGCGCTGCCTGCAAAGCCATGCCAGACCGGAAGACCAGGGGCTGTTCGCTATCGTACAGGGCGGCATGCATGAAGATTTGCGGCGGCAGAGCGCGGAGCAGTTGACTTCCATGGATTTCCCGGGGTATGCTATTGGTGGATTGAGCGTAGGGGAGCCCAAGCATCTGATGTACGAGGTGCTGAACTACACGACTCCGCTGCTTCCGGCGAATAAACCGCGCTATTTAATGGGCGTAGGCTCGCCTGACGCCTTGATCGAAGGCGCTATCCGCGGCATCGACATGTTCGACTGCGTGCTTCCGACGCGCATCGCGCGCAACGGCACCTGCATGACCAGCTCAGGCAGACTCGTAGTGAGAAACGCTGCGTATGCCGAAGATTTCGGTCCGCTCGACCCGAACTGCTCGTGCTACACATGCTCTAATTACAGCAGAGCGTACATTCGCCATTTGATCAAAGCGGACGAGACATTCGGCATCAGGCTCACGACCTATCATAACCTTCACTTTCTATTACAGCTCATGCGCGATGTAAGACAAGCGATTATGGAAGATCGTCTGCTCGATTTCCGCGACGCATTTTTCGAATCGTATGGGCTGAATGATAATGAAAGAGGATTTTAAGAAAGGAGGTTTCCTATGTTCTTGTTGGCTGAAACCGCACCTGCAGCCGATGCCGGTGCGATGGGGTACTTGTATACATACGGGCCGCTGGTGCTCATGTTCGTCGTGCTTTATTTCTTACTTATCCGCCCTCAGCAGAAGAGGCAAAAAACTCGCAACATGATGCTCGGGGCATTGAAAAAAGGGGACAAGGTCGTCACCATCGGCGGTCTGCACGGAACGATTATGGAAATTACGGACGACATTTGCGTACTGCGCGTCAACGACGCCACGAAGATGACGTTCGACCGTTCCGCTATCAACTCCGTCGTATCGAGTGCAGCGAAGGAATAGTGAAAAAAAAGCGAGATCCTATCTCAGGCTCTCGCTTTTTCTATGGCATTTATCTGTATTTCATTTTTCTTATGGGCTATTTGCGGGTATTGACGCCAAGCATGCCGCCAAGCGCTCCGGACGCGAAAAATATGCCGAGCAGCTGCAGCGATTGCAAGTTCAATCCGGCGTCGAACGCAAGAAATCCTACCAGAAAAATGATCAGGAAGTAGATGAGACCGAGCATGCCTCCGTAATACCAGCCTTTGTTGCCGGCTCTTTTGCCGGACACCCAGCCGCCGATAAACAGGGAGACGCCGTGAATGATTGTCGTCAAAGTATGCAGGGCGCTCTCCTGCGTGCTGGTAAGAAACAGCAGCAGTGATGTTACGATTGTGCCGATCGTCATCATAATTAATGAATACACTAACCCGGAAAATAAAGGAGATGTAATTCGAACCTGGCTGACGTTTCGCATAGGGTTCATATGCACCATTCCTCTCATTATATTCGATGTTTAGTTAACATCATTGTATGGCCAAGCACATAGAATTAGTACATACTTGCAGAAAGGAAGTGAGTGCATGAACGAATTTTCTCATGGACCTGCGCTATGGCAGTCCATAGCTGCTTTTCTTATTTTCGCGGCCGCTTTTGCAGGCATATTGATCGAACGCTGGAACAGGTCGTATATTGCGCTTGGCGGCGCTCTTTTGATGCTGCTGCTCGGAATTGTGCCGCTCGGAAAAGCTTTTTCTACATACGCGGATTGGGATACGCTCATCCTTTTAACAAGCCTTTTTGTGCTGGCTTCAGGTTTTCAAAAGACGGGAATTGTCTCCTATTTGGCAGCTGCACTTATTCGCAAATACCGGTTAAAGCCTTTATTTATTTTGCTGGGATTGTCTGTCCTGACGGCCGTTTCGTCGGCGTTTATGGACAGCCTTATGGCCATCGCCGTAATCGTTCCCGTTATGCTCAGCACTGCGCGGGTTCTCAAGCAGTCTCCCGTGCCATTTTTGATAGCGGCTGTCATGTCGGCCAATTTGGGCGGCGCGGCCACGTTGACCGGGAGCGTAACGAACCGGATGATCGGGACGGCGGCGGATTTCAATCTGTGGCAATTTGTTGTAAAAATGGGGCCGCTGGTCATCGTTTCGCTGCTCATCGTTTACGCCGCTATGTGGCTGCTGTACGGCAAGAAAATGATCGTTCCGGAGTCGCAAAAACGCGAGCTGCTAAGCCTGCAGCCTGCTTCGCATCTGGCGGACAAAGCGTTTGTCATCGGCGGGAGCGCGATTTTTTTCCTTTTCATTGCGGCTTTGCTGCTTCAAGGACTGCTCGGGTGGAAGGCCTCTTATACCGCTCTCGCCGGAGCAGTGCTGATCACGGCGCTGGATTACAAAGCGGTTGCCGGCATCGTCACAAACAAAGGCTATCGGGCGCTTTGGCAAGGTGTTCTGGACTCGCAAATTTTGTATTTTTTCGGCCTGTTTGTCATGGCTGGCGGTTTGACGCACGCGGGGATCAGCGGCCTGCTCGCCCTTCGCGCCATGGAGCTGAGCCATGGAAGCATCCCGTTCTTGTCCATGCTGATTTTTTGGCTGACCGGCATCGGTTCCGCTATGGTCGACCATATTCCGTATTTGGCGGGGGTCCGGCAAGTGCTTCATGAAATAGGGGCGCTCGCGCAGACCGTTGAGGGAAGCACGATTGCGCCGTTATGGTGGTCTTTGGCGCTGGGCGCAGCCATCGGCAGCAGCGGAACGATTGCCGGCTCCGTCACAGGCATGCTGGCCGCAGGGCTCGCGATGCGGGACGGCAGCGGTTTTAAGCAGTGGGATTATTTGAAAATCGCGGCGCCGCTTACTTTGATATTGATGATTATCGCCACAGGGTACATCGGGCTGTTTTTGCTTTAATTGCCAACAATTGAATACGCAAATTTTGCATGACGCGGCACATCAGCGGTCAGAATACCATTGAACTCCGGAAGTGAGAAGGAAAGCTTGCTTCGAAAGCATTCGCTTTACAACAGGGAGGCTCAAGCAATGGATATTCTGACCATTTTTTTACGCACGGTGCTGATCTATTTCGTCGTGTTTCTCATGCTCCGCATTATGGGGAAGCGGGAGATCGGGAAGCTTTCGCTGTTCGATCTGGTCATTTCGATCATGGTCGCCGAGATCGCCGTATTCGTTCTTGAAGACGCAAGCAAGCCTTTGCTGGACGGGTTGGTGCCGATGGCGACGCTGGTGCTGATTCAGGTGGCCATTGCGTTCATCGCGCTGAAAAACAGGACGGTCCGCATCATGTTCGACGGGAAGCCGAGCGTTTTGATCGAAAACGGCTCGATCAATCGCGAGGAGATGAGGAAACACCGCTACAATCTGGACGATCTGATGCTTCAGCTGAGGCAGAACAAAATTATGAACGTTGCCGATGTGGAGTTTGCCATTCTCGAACCGTCAGGCAAGCTGAGCGTCGTTGAAAAAGAGAAGAAAATACCGGATGCGGCAAATTCCGGACGCAAAGGCCAAGTCAGATTTGAAGGTTTGCCTCTCCCGCTCATTATGGACGGGAAAGTGCAGGATGAAAATTTGGATAAAATAGGAAAAACGAGATTTTGGCTTAAAAATCAGCTGCAGGCAAAAGGGACGACCGATTTTAAAGATGTGTTCTACTGTTCGATTGACCATAGAGGCAGGCTGTTTCTCGATCTGAAGCGGTAAGGCGGAAATTACCGGATAAATTTTTTGCCCAGCTTCAGCATGCGCAGCATATCGCTTTGATTCACGAGGCGAAAAAGAACGATCAGGAACAAATACATGATGAATCCGATGAGGCAGGAGGCGATAAAACGCAGCCAATCGGTTTGCGTCCAGGGCGCATACATGACGGCGTAGCTGCAAACCCCCGAGAGCGCCATCGCCCCGACGACTTTGGCAAAGTCGACGCCGTGCATGCGGAATTTCAGCAGTCGCACGACGCTGTTCCAGTGAAGCAGCGTAACGAGAACAATGTTCACGTTGATGGCGAAAATCGCTCCGCGTATGCCGAGCTCCGGCTTGCTGGCGAGCACATAGATCAATGCTAACTTGATCGCGGAACCGATCAGGGAGTTCACCAGGGCGGCGCCCGGCCTGTTCAAAGCTTGCAAAGTCGATTGCAGCGGCGCCTGAAAATAAATGAAAATGGCGATAGGAGCCATCATTTTCAGCATGACGCCGACTTCGGGCTGATTGTACATGTAGGTGCAGATCGGCTCGGCAAGGACGAACATGAGAACGGCAAAAGGAGCGCCGGTCACAAGCGCAAGCCGCAGCGACTGATGGAGCCGCGTGTGGATGGTCTGCATATCTTTGCGGGCGGCCGCTTCGCTGAGCGACGGGATCAGCGATACGGACAACGACATCGTAAGCGCGCTCGGCAGCATAATGATCGGAATAATCATCCCCTGCAGGGCGCCGTACTGGGCCGTGGCAATCGCTGTGGTGACGCCGGCAAGCGCCAGGCTTTGGGCAATGAGGATCGATTCCAGCAGGTAAGACCCCGCACCGATCAGCTTGCTGCCCGTAACAGGAACGGATATGCGCAAAATCCGCTTGAGATTGGATACCCGGCCGCCTGTTTTGGTAGTCCCGATCGTCGCTCTGGCAGTATGGAGTGAGGCGTGTTTGCGGCTATTTCTGAACATCATCGCGAGTACGAACAGCCCGCCGATCTCGCCGGCTAATACGCCGATCATCGCGCCTGCCGCGGCGTATTCGATTCCGTAAGGAAGCATTAGGTAAGCGCAGACAAGCACCATAACGATGCGGATCAGCGTTTCCGAGGTTTGCGAGACGGCCGTCGGAATCATGTTTTGCCTGCCCTGAAAGTAGCCGCGGAACACGGAGGCGACGCCGATGATCGGAATCATCGGGCTCATGCACAGCAGCGTGAAATAAACGCGTGAGTCCGTCAGGAGATGGGTTGTAATCCACGCAGAGCAGACTACGCAAATGGCCGTAAAAATGAAGCTTAACCCGGTAGTCAGCAGCAAGGAAATGCGTAAAATGCTGCGAATGCGGGTTTCGTTGCGTTCTGCCTCCGCCTCCGCGATCAGCTTGGCGATGGCAACCGGAATCCCGCCGGTAATGATCGTCAAAACAACTATAAGGAACGGCCACCCCATTTGATAGAGCCCTACGCCCTCAGCGCCGATTACTCGCGGGAGCGTGATGCGGGGAACAAAACCGAGTATGCGGTTGATGATGCCCGCAGCTAGCAAAATCATCGTTCCTTTGATAAACGACTGCTTGGTCAATGCCATTCCTTCTTCCCCGACATGATTACTTATGAGCTTGTTTGCACTCATACTTATGGATATGCGGGAATCGGCCAAGCTCATGCTAACATTTTATGGACATGTTGGGTCTGGAGGGGCAGGAATACGGCCGTCGGCCATCGAATACAAAGGCGAGGGGAGGAAATACCCATGGAACAGGACAATAACGAACCGGAAAGCCCAACCGCCAGCGAAGAGGACAGCGCTTCCGAAACGGAACGGGCCGAGCCGTCCGATCTTGACGGCGGCGAATTGCCGGCAGACGCGGAAGGCGAGGAGGCGTACGATACGATAGGCGATGAAGCCGATACGATGTCGGACGAGGAATTGAGCGAGGTCATCGAGAGCTTGTGCCTGAGCAAAGTCGAGGAGTTCCGGATGCTTGGCTATGAACACGTGACCGGCCAGGATATATGGGAGTGTGTAAGCGACAAGTACCGCAAAACAGGATTGCCGCCGCTTTACCAAATTGTAAACGACATACTGTCGCTCAAATCCACGCAGTTTATGAACTGGATGACGTTGAGCGTTTTTAAAGGGGCCCAATTGTGACGAGAGGCCTTATTTTTTTGCATGAACGGATCATAATTTACGCAAATTACACAAAATGACGTAAATTGACTCGTTTTTCGAGCCTGAGTATAATAGGAATATTGAGTATGGAAGGGAGACAAGCAAGAATGCTGGATTGGAAAAGAATTTCGATCTTCTTTTTGACGGTGGTCATCGTGCTCGGCGCTATCGCCGCAACGAGTCCCTCATTAGTCGATCGAATCAAGCTTGGACTGGATTTAAAGGGCGGTTTCGAAATCCTCTACACAGCGGAGCCTTTGACTGCAGGTCAGCCCTTGACAAAGGAAACGCTGTCGCAGGCCGCGGAGAGCCTGGCCAAGCGCGCGGACAGTCTCGGCGTCGCCGAGCCCGAAGTTTACCCGGAAGGAACCGACCGTATCCGCGTCCGGTTAGCCGGTGTGCAAAATGAGGACGAGGTCAGGAGCCTGATGTCCAAACCGGCCGTACTGACATTCCGCGGTCCGGACGGAACGGTTTATATGAACGGCACCGATTTCGTCGAGAATGCGGCCAAATTGAGTTTCGATCCGAACACGAAACAGCCGATCGTCGAGATCAAGATGAAGAGCAGAGAGAAGTTCAAGGAGGTTACCACCAAGCTGGTCGGCAGCAGTCTGTCCATTTATTTGGACGACGCACTGCAGTCCACCGCGTCGGTTAATTATCCGATCGACAGCGACTCCGCGATCATTACGCAATCGAACATCCAGGAAGCGACCAAAGTCGCGAAGATCATCAACCTGGGCGCAATGCCGCTTAAATTGACGGAGAAGTACATTCAACGCGTAGACGCTACATTAGGGAAAGCTTCGCTGCATCAAACTGCGCTTGCAGGCTTGATCGCCTCCGTGCTGATTTTCCTCTTCATGGTCATTTATTACCGCGTTCCGGGTCTCGTAGCGGCGTTTACACTGATTACTTATATATGGGTGCTTTTGGCCGTTTTCGACTTTATGAACGCGACCCTCACATTGCCGGGTATTGCCGCATTGGTGCTCGGGGTAGGCATAGCGGTCGATGCGAACATCATTACATATGAGAGAATCAGGGAAGAAATCCGCTCCGGCAAAAGCGTTCTGTCATCGTTAAAATCGGGTTCGAAGCATTCCTTCCGGACGATTATGGACGCGAACGTAACCAACCTGATTGCCGGAATCGTACTTTACTATGTTGGTAACGGGGCTATCCGCGGATTCGCCGTCATTAACATGATCAGTATCATTATCAGTATCGCAACGAACGTTATCCTCTCCAGATGGCTGTTGCATCTGATTGTTCGAGGCAACCTGCTCAAGAAGCCGGGCTATTTCGGCGTTAAGGAGGCGGACATACGTGAGCTTTAAGAAACAATACGATTTTGTTAAAAATCGCAACAAGTTTTTTGCCGTTTCGGCTTTAATCCTGATTGCGGGTATAGTGATTATGTTAATTTCGGGAATGAATTTCGGCGTCGATTTTAAAGCGGGAACGAACATCGACCTGGTCGTCGGCAAAACGGTCGACAAGGCCAAAGTGAACGAAATTTTGAAGCAACTGTCGGCCAGCGGCGACATAAAGTCGAGATATGCCGAACCGACAATCGGCGGCAACAATAACGACCGCGTATCGATCCGCTTTGACGACGTGCTCAGTGATGATGCGGTCAACAAAATTCATAGCGCCTTTGTCAATGCTTACGGCGGCGAAGTTTCCAAGGAAATCAATACGGTTGACCCGCAGTTGGCCAAAGAGCTGCTCATTAAGGCCGGATATGCCATAGGGATTGCGAGCATACTCATCTGCGTCTATGTGAGCATCCGATTTGAGTGGCGGTTCGCGCTTGCGGCGATTATCGCCATTCTCCATGACGCCCTCATCGTTATCGCGGTATTCGCCATTTTCCGTATGGAAGTGAATCTGCCCTTTCTTGCGGCGGTGCTGACGACGATCGGTTACTCGATCAACGATAAAATCGTTATTTTCGACCGGATCCGCGAAAACCTCCGCTTTGCCAAGCTGAAGACGGACGAGGATCTGGTAAATCTCGTCAACGACAGTATTTGGCAGACAATGGCGCGGAACATCAATACGGTGCTCGTCGTACTCGTCGCAGCAGGCTGTCTGTATGTTTTCGGCAGCGTATCGATCAAGCTGTTTGCCCTTGCCAAGCTGATCGGTCTGGCGAGCGGAGCTTACTCCTCCATTTTCATCGCTTGTTCGTTATGGTATTTATTTAAAAGAAATTCACTTGGTTCTAAAAAGAAAGCTGCAGCGTAATAACGTTAATAAACGGCCGCGTGATCGATTGCGCGGCCTTTGCATCCGTCTAAACAGGTTTTTCAAGGGGAGTGGCACGGTGTGACTGACCGGCGTTTTGAAAAGGCAGAGTTTGCCGCTTGGGGCGGAATCGCGGGCATTCTGGCACTTGCCGTATTAAAAGGCATTGTCGGCATTATGGCGCAGAGCTCGGGGCTGATCGCCGACGCGGCGCACTCCGCCTCCGGCGCTGCCGGGTCCATTGCCGAGCGGGCCGGGTTCCGCGCAGCCAGGCCGGGGTCCGATGACAATCATATTTACGGACATAACAAAACGGAAACCATTGCGTCCGTAATCGTTTCCGTTTTCATTCTTGTCGTCGGAGCGGAGATTGCGGTGTCTGCGGTTAAGGCGCTGTGGAACGGGGCGGAGCATCCGCCGAAATCGTATGCGCTCATCGCTATCGTCATTTCATTAGCCGTAAACGAAATTTTGTATTATTATAAGCGCAGGCTGGGGAAAAGCCTGGGTTCGCGGGCATTGTTGGCGCAAGCGGAAACACATCGCTCAAGCGTATACTCGTCCCTTGCGGCGTCTCTTGGCGTGCTGCTGGCGGTGTTGGGATCGCAAATCGCCTTGCCTGCGTTGTTTTATTTGGATTCGGCGGCAGGCTTGTTCATATCCCTGCTGGTGCTCAGAATGGGATACAGACTGCTGAACGAGGCTGTCCGCAAAACGGTTGACCGCGTTTTGCATCGCGAGGATGCCGCTGATCTGATCGCCGCCGTGCAGCGTATAAAAGGCGTAATCACCGTTGACGATTTGCGGGCCAGAGAGCATGGCCATTACGTCGTGGTCGATGCGAAGATCAGCGTGAACCCGCGAATTTCCGTTCTGGAAGGACACGATATCGCCCGAAACGTCAAGCAGCAATTGATGAAACGGTTTATTCACGTTGCGGACGTGTTCGTGCATGTGAATCCGTATGATCCCGGGTATCCTTACAAGAACAGTGTGGAATCGGAGCAGGGAGCCCATTCGAATGTTATTCATTGACAGAATTGACGCTTGCGAAGCAAGCACACGGGGAGGGAACGACGGTGCTAGCGCCAAAGGCGAGATGGAATATCGGCAAAGCGGAGGAAGCTCTTGTTGAAACTTTCATTCGCGATTTGAACATAGATCCGCTTGTCGCCCGGCTTCTTGTTCTCCGGGATATACGAACCGCGGAAGAGGCCGAACTTTTTTTAAGCGGCGGCAAAGAACATTTTCACGATCCTTTTTTGCTGGACGGCATGCGTCCGGCAGTCGATCGTATTCACCGGGCGCTCGCCCGGGGTGAATTCATACGTGTATACGGCGATTACGACGCCGACGGAGTGAGCAGCACCTCGTTGATGGTGCATCTGCTCAGAGGGCTTGGCGCCCGCTTCGATACATATATTCCCCACCGCATCCGGGAAGGCTACGGTTTGAACCGCAGCGCGATCGACAAAGCCAAGGAGCAGGGCGTCTCGCTTATCATTACGGTGGACACTGGTATTAGCGCCGTGGATGAAGTACAGTATATTCAGGAGCTTGGCATGGATGTTATCGTAACCGATCATCACGAACCGCCTGAAGTACTGCCTGACGCACTTTCCGTTATAAATCCGAAAAAGCCGGACTGTCCGTACCCATACAAGCATTTGGCCGGCGTCGGAGTCGCCTTCAAGTTAGCTCATGCTCTTCTTGGACGTTTGCCGGAAGAGCTGCTGGAGTTTGCGGCTATCGGCACGGTCGCCGATTTGATGCCGTTAACCGGCGAGAACCGTTTGATCGTCAAATGGGGGCTCGAACGCATGCAAGCTTCCGCTTATGTCGGCATCCGGGCGCTGCTCGGCGTTTCGGGCATCGAGCGGAAGGAAGTGACGGCTTCGCATATCGGCTTTTCCCTGGCGCCGCGCATTAATGCGAGCGGGCGGCTGGAATGCGCGGACGATGCGGTGAAGCTGTTGACGACCGATGCGGAGCAGGAAGCCGAGCATATCGCCTTTGAACTGGACATGCTCAACAAAGAGCGCCAGCGCATCGTAGAGGACATGACGGCCGAAGCGATGGCCATGGCGGAGGAGCAGCGCAGCCAAGGGCTGGATAAAGTCATTGTAGTTGCGAAGGAAGAATGGAACGTGGGCGTAGTGGGAATCGTCGCTTCCAAAATCGTCGAGAAGCATTACAGGCCTGCACTCGTTCTCAGCATCGACCCGCTGACGGGAATTGCCAAAGGTTCGGCGCGCTCCATAGCCGGATTCGATATGTACAAGGCGCTGACGGCTTGCCGGGAGTGGCTTGACCATTACGGCGGCCATCAGGCTGCGGCCGGCATGAGCTTGAACCGCAGCGACGTCGGAGCGTTCTCCCGGAAGCTGAACCAGCTTGCCGGAGAATGGCTCACGGAGCAGGATTTCATCCCGCTGCTCAAAGCGGACAGCGAATGCAGCCTGCAAAGCGTGCCGATAGCGAGCATCGAGCAGCTTGGCAAGCTGGCGCCGTTCGGCATGGGGAACCCGGCGCCAAGGTTCGTTTTCACGGATTTGACGCTCGGCGAAATCCGCACGATGGGCAAAGAAAAGCAGCATCTGAAGCTTGCGCTTTCGCAAACGGAGGACGAGGTCAGCCGGTCCGTGGAAGCTGTCGGCTTCGGCAAAGGAAGCCTGAGCAGCCTTATTGCGCCGACTTCGCGCATCGACGTGCTGGGCGAGCTTTCCGTCAACGAGTGGAACGGAGTGCGCAAGCCGCAGATCGTGATGCAGGATTTGCGGGTGCCGCATATCCAACTGTTCGACTGGCGCGGAGCGCAGCAGATGGAATCGAAGCTGTCCGCGCTTGCGAGCTCTCTCGCCGACATGCCCGGGGCGAGCGACGGCATCGTGCCGCCGGCTATAGTGTTGTTTGACGAAGCCGACTTGGCTGCTGCGGCCGTGCAGGCCGGGTGGAATTACCCTCTCTGGATGCTTCAGCGCTCAGGCACGGTGGTGCCGGGTAATGAGCAGGCGGCGGGCTTGCAGTTTGCCCGTATGCAGGATATTGTGCTATATTCAGCGCCGCGAAGCATCGCGGGCTTCAAGCGTTTACTGCGGCAAAGCCCGGGTATGATGCGCTGCTACGCCGTTTTTGCGGAGCTTGGACAGCAGCATGGCGGGGCCATGCCTTCGCGTGACATGTTCAAGCTGCTGTACGGCACTTTGCAGAAGCATGGGCCGATGAATGCGCAGGACCAGCGCTTCATGCAGTCGTTAAGCAAGCGCACAGGGCTTTCACCGGCTATGATCGAATTTATTTTTTCGGTATTCGAAGAACTGGGCTTTCTTGAGCGGACAGGCGGCATCGTAAAGCTGCAGCCGTCCCCGGACAAAAAAGACCTGGGGTCGTCCAGGCTTTACCAGGACAAATTGCACCGCCAGGAAGTGGAATCGATCATTTTGTATTCCTCGACCAAAGAGCTCGAGCAGTGGATCGTGGAGCAATTGAACAATGATAAACAAGCAGTGGAGGAGATCGTATGAATTTTAAAGAGTATATTCGCGTCATTCCGGATTTTCCGCAGCCGGGAATTAGCTTCAAGGACATTACCACCTTGCTGCAAAACGGAGCCGTCTACAAAGAGGCGATCGACCAAATAAAACAACTGGTGGCCGATAAGCAGATCGACGTCATTGCCGGCCCGGAGGCGCGCGGTTTTGTTGTCGGTGCTCCGCTGGCTTACGCGCTGGGCGTCGGCTTTGTGCCGATCCGTAAAAGCGGCAAGCTTCCGGGGAATACGATTGAGGCGGATTACGCCCTGGAGTACGGCAAGGACAAGCTGGCTATGCACCAGGACGCTATCAAGCCAGGTCAAAAAGTGCTTATTGCCGATGACCTGCTCGCAACGGGCGGCACGATTCAAACTTCGATCAACTTGATCAAGCAGCTTGGCGGAGACATCGTCGGAGCCGCGTTCCTGATCGAGCTGTCCTACCTGGACGGCAGAGAGAAGCTGGGCGGTATCGACGTCGTTTCGTTGGTACAATATTAATCATACGAGGGGTTGTCCCAAAAAGGTCACATATGGCCTTAGGGGCAGCCCCTTTAAAATTGTTGACCAGGCAAAGGCCGGAACAAGCTCCAAACAGGGGGCATGTGGTTGACCGTCATGCAATACCCACTGCGCGCCGGGAACCGTGCGCGGCGAAGATTTAGCCTCTGTTCCAGGACTTGGAAAATGTGGAGGCGGTTTGTTGATCGACTTGGCAGCCCTCGGCGGTCCTTGGAAGTCTCCGGAAGTCCTTGGCAGTCTTTGGCGGCGGCAGACTTTGGCAGTTCTCTGCAGCCCTCGAAAGTCCTTGGAAATCCTTGGCAGTAATCGCCAGCTCCTCGGTAGCCCCTCTGCTGTCCCCGATTAACCAAAAAACCTGCAAAAGTACAGGCTTTTTCCAAGGAAATGTCTCGTTTGGCGGAAAAGCCTGCAATTATGCAGGAATTTCAAGCAAAATGGACTTGTACCTACCGCAGCAGCAAAAAAGCCTGCAGATTTGCAGGAATTTTTCGCTGCAAGCGTATCCGCAGGCAAAAAGATGTATTTTTGCAGGTTTTTCGGCCGCAGCCTGTTGCTGCAAGTAGATCCGTCAGCTTAAGCAGATGAACTTCTCAATGCTCTCCGGCTTGTGCAGTCTTTTTCGAGGGAAACGGTTCGTTTGACGGAAAGGCTTCGATTTGTGCAGGAATTCCCGGTTACAACGGGTCTGATGTGAAACGAACATCAAGCCTCGGACTGCCGCGCATTTAAATTAAACTTGGAAACCGCTTGTTTTTCAATTTCGTCCCAATGGGGAGTTGCAATGTTTGATTGCAGCTTCAACTTATTGAACGAATCAAACAAAGCCGCAATTTCGCCGAAAGATCCAACCACAAATTTCATAAACGGTAAATTATGCAGCAGTTTTAAACCATAATATACACCGTGTTTATGCTTACGAATCCATTTAACTTGGCTTGCAGGAGTGATCGTATAACCCAATTTTTCCAACACCTGAAACCCTTCGTCCACCGCTGATATAGCTTGCTTTAATAGCTTTTTGTCCTTGGCTGCCCGCTTTAGATCACCGTCGTAGAGATAGCCAATGGAGTTTAAAGGCACAATAGGAACGATATGACTTTTAAGCCAAGCGTCCATATCTTCATGATAAGTTAATGTATACTTAACATGCTTGAAAGCATTTTCCAGCAAATGTTGAAATGGAATACCGCCGTATAGACTGCCAAGTACCATATGTCCACCGCCGCGTATGCAGATAATGCGACCGCTCTTTTCTCTGACTCCTCCGCTAAGTTGAAACCCGAAGACTACATGTTTGTTAACGAGGCTATTTTCCTGCAGAAAAATTTGCATCTCGCGGGCATCGGTATTATTGCCGACAAGGACAATATTACGGCTCTGGTTTTTTGCCAAAATCGGCAGTACTGACGGGAAATCATTGTATTTCATAACAACAAAAATGAGATCGTAACTATCATCCGGTTGAAGTGCTTGGATTACTTTTACTTCATCGACAGTAGTTTTTCGCTGAAAATAATGGCGAATGACGAGCCCGTCTTTTTGCAACTGCTCAGCTCGCTTCCCTCTGGCGAGCACCGTTACTTCATTGCTACTCCCACGTACCAAGGCATGAGCAAGATAACTGCCTAAAACTCCCGCGCCGTAAACTAATATTCTCAAGGTATACGCACTCCTTTTTTTACGATTGTTGTTTTTTAACCATTTGTTCAATATAATCAGACTATCAGCTTTCCAAACATGCTTCAATCGTTAATCTTATCGGTAATGTTGGTTTTTCAACAGATTACAATCCATTGTTCAATTAAAGGGGTATCTCGATGGACAGAAGAGTAAAAAAAAACCAAGCAGCCATTATGAAGGCGTTCATTCATCTGATGGCGGAAAAAGATTTTGAAAAAATAACGATTAACGAAATCGCCGAGCGTGCCGATGTAAACCGGGGCACCGTTTATTCGCATTATTCGGATAAATACGATCTATTGGATAAATGCTTGGAGACTCAACTGGGACAACTAATCGAAAGCTGCTTGCCGGTGGACGAAACAGAGACTTATCTCTCGAAGGATTCATTGCTCCGCACATTTGAACAAATGGAGAAGAATGCTCTTTTTTACAGAACTTTTTTAACGAACAGAGGCGTTCCTTCCTTTACAAACCATTTGCAAGAATTAATAAAAAAGGGAATACGGGAACAAATTAAAAACCATTTGAATCTGGATGACCTGAGCAAGGACATTTTAGTGCAATTTTTGAGCTCGGCGGTTGCCGGAGTGATTGAATGGTGGTTTATGCACACAATGCCCTGTTCTGCAGCAGAGATTACGGAAAAGTTATGGCGGCTGCTTGAGCTTAATCAGATGATACCCCGATCTCAACGCGAAACCGCACCTTCGGAAGCTTTATCCTTTGATAAATTAGGTATATCGGGCTGATACTAGTAAAATTTCTAAATACTCCCTGTCTTGCTTATTCGAAATGTGAAAGGTTTGCGAGAAAAGACCGTGTTTTGTCGAAAGTAAGCCGGCGGGCAGTTGACGCGGAGCCTGCCTTGAAGGCATAATGAATAAAAATCGACTAAAGGGAATGGGTAGATGAATGGGTATAGAGCTGCTGCTGGAGAAGGCCGCCACCTATCTGAAGGAGAATGATTTGCAGCGGATTCGGGAGGCCTACGAGTTTGCCGATGAAGCCCATCACGGCCAAGTGCGCAAATCGGGGGAACCCTACATTCTGCATCCTTTGGCTGTTGCTGAAATTTTGGTCAACATGCAGATGGACGTGACCTCCATCATTGCAGCGCTGCTTCATGATGTCGTAGAAGATACGACGGTTTCTTTGGAGGCCGTTCTCGATAAATTCGGAAAAACATGCGCAATGCTGGTTGACGGATTGACCAAACTGGAGAGAATCAAATTCAAGTCGAAGGAAGAGCAACAGAACGAAAATTATCGCAAAATGTTCGTTGCCATGGCGCAGGACATCCGCGTAATTTTGATCAAGCTTGCCGACCGTCTTCACAACATGCGCACACTCAAGTACCAGTCGGAAGAAAGTCAGCGGCGCATTGCGGAGGAAACGCTGGAAATTTTTTGCCCCATTGCGCACCGGCTCGGGATTTCGACGATCAAATGGGAGATGGAGGACATTGCTCTCCGTTATTTGAACCCGCAGCAGTATTACCGGATCGTGAACCTGATGCAGAAGAAGCGCGCGGAGCGGGAGCAGTACATCGAGAACGTTATTCAGAGCATTAAGGAAAAGCTCGAAGAAATGGGCATTCAGGGGGACATTTCCGGGCGCCCCAAGCATTTGTACAGCATTTACAAAAAGATGAGCTCCCGCGGCAAGCAGTTCAATGAGATTTACGATCTGATGGCGCTGCGGGTCATTGTCGATAATATCAAGGATTGCTACGCCTCGCTCGGCATCATCCATACGTTGTGGAAGCCGATGCCGGGCCGTTTCAAGGACTATATCGCGATGCCCAAGCCCAATATGTACCAGTCTTTGCATACGACGGTGATCGGGCCGAAAGGCGAGCCGCTGGAAGTGCAGATCCGCACATGGGAAATGCACAAAACGTCCGAATTCGGGATCGCCGCGCACTGGGCATATAAAGAAGGCGGCTCTGTGGTGCCGTCGGGCACGTTCGAAGACAAGATGAACTGGTTCAGAGAAATTCTTGAGCTGCAGCAGGAGACGAGCGACGCTTCGGAATTTATGGAATCCATGAAAATGGATTTCTTCTCCGACCTTGTTTTTGTCTTTACGCCGAAAGGCGAAGTCATCGAATTGCCGGCGGGATCGGTGCCGCTCGATTTTGCCTACCGCATCCATACGGAAGTCGGCAACCGGACGATCGGGGCCAAGGTGAACGGGCGGATCGTACCGCTGGACCATAAGCTGAAAACCGGCGATATTGTCGAAATTTTAACTTCCAAACATTCGTACGGCCCCAGCCAGGACTGGATAAAAATCGCTCAATCCTCGCACGCCCGCAGCAAGATCAAGCAGTGGTTCAAAAAAGAGAAGCGCGAGGAGAACGTGGAAAAAGGCAAGGAGATGATCGAGCGCGAGCTGAAGCGCTTGGCTATCGATCCTCCGACGCTCATGAGCGACGACAAGCTGCTGGAAGCCGCGAAAAAATACAATTTTAACGACATTGAAGATATGCTTTCGGCAGTCGGCTTCGGCGGCATTACAGCGGCGCAAATTTGCACGAAGCTGACGGAGAAGCTGCGCAAGGAAGCCGAGGAAGCGCAGTCGCTGCAGCTGACCGGCGAGGTCAAAGAAGTGAAGGCGCAGCCGCAAAACGAGCGCAAAGGGCGTCCGACCAACGGCGTACGCGTCAAAGGCGTAGACAACCTGCTTGTACGGTTCGCGCGCTGCTGCAATCCGGTGCCCGGCGATTCCATTATCGGCTATATTACGCGCGGCCGCGGGGTGTCCGTTCACCGTCAGGATTGCTTGAACATTCCTAACAGCATGGGCGAAGAGGAACGCGTCATTGAGGTGGAATGGGCCGAGGCCGTCGAATCCAATTTTAATGTGGAAATCGAGATTACCGGACATGACCGCCGCGGTTTCCTCAACGAAGTGCTGCAGGCCGTCTCGGAAAGCAAAACGATGATATCCGCGGTATCGGGCCGTTCGGACAAAAACAAAATGGCGACGATCCACATGACCATTTTGATCAAAAATATCGACCATCTGCAGTCGGTCGTGGAAAAAATCAAACGCGTCAAGGACGTTTATTCCGTCCAGCGAATTATGCAAACTTAGGAGAGTCGGCAGATCATGCGGGTAGTGGTGCAGCGATGCAAGCAGGCCGCTGTTGCGGTTAACGGAAAGACGATCGGACAAATCGAGCAAGGCTTGATGCTGCTTATCGGCGTTACGCATGAGGATACGGAACAGGATGCGAAATATTTGGCCGATAAAGTTGCGGGGCTTCGCATCTTCGAAGATGAGACTGGCAAGATGAATTTGTCCGTCACGGATACGGGAGGGCAAATTTTGTCGGTTTCCCAGTATACTTTGTACGGGGACTGTCGCAAAGGCAAGCGCCCGAATTTTATGGCGGCGGCCAGGCCGGAGACCGCGGAGCCGCTCTACGAGAAGTTCAACGAGCTGCTCAGAGCGCAGGGTCTGCGGGTCGAGACCGGCGCTTTCGGCGAAATGATGGACGTAAGCTTTACCAACTGGGGACCCGTTACGCTCATTATCGACAGCAAGGGTTAGATTGCCCGCCGGCTGGCAACACTAAGTGTACAAACCAGTCAGTTAGGGGCACCAGGATGCGGCAATCGATCAAGCATAAAGCGATGACGGCGGCGCAGCAGCAACTGCTGCACGGGACTTTTGCAGAAAGACTCAGCCAGGCGCCCGCTTTGGGCGATGTAGAAATGAGCCAGGAGTTCACCTCCGAACAGGAAAAGCTGAAAAGCGTTCCGAAAAAATCATACCGATGATCCGAAAGCCCCGGTCACTGCCGTCATCTTAGGCAGCGCCGGGGCTTTATTCGTGCCGGGCGGCATCGCTCCTTTGACCCGTCAGATTTTCGCCAAATTTCTCACGGCTATGAAAATATGGTAAACTAACAAGTGGCGTAACCGGCAGGATCTGCAAAAGCGATACAAACAATGGAGGGTTTTGTTTGAAAATTCAAGTGACCCGTTCCGGTTTTCACGAGCTGACGACGGAAATTTTACATATTAACCGGCTGTTTTTTGAGGAAGTGGAGATCAGCTATTTGCAGGCCGGCGATGCCGAGCTCCAGATCGATATTGTGCTGGAAACGGCTGAACCCGGCAAAGCTTGCGCTTCCGTTCGGGTCCGCGATGCCGCCGCTGCCGAGGAATGGACGGCGCGCAACGAGCGCTCGGCGGATGCTGCAGACGCGGCGGCAAGCAAAGCTGCTGTTCGCCGGGCTGTGTGCACGGCGCTTTTGCAGGCGCTGCAGCGTATGACGGGGCTTACGCAGCCGTGGGGAATTCTGACGGGCGTGCGCCCGACCAAGCTGATGCACAATTTGCTGCAAAAGCACGACCGCGCCGCCTGTCTGCAAATTTTGCTGGAGCAGTATTTGGTCAGCGAGGAGAAGGCGCGGCTGCTTGTGGAGATCGCGGAGCGCCAGCTCAAGGTCATCCCCGATTTGTTCCACCTGGACCGCGAGGTCAGCGTCTATATCGGGATTCCGTTTTGCCCGACGAAATGCGCCTACTGCACGTTCCCGGCTTACGATATCCGCGGCAATAACGGATCGGTCAACTCGTTTTTGCACGGCTTGCACGAGGAGCTTCGCATCATGGGACAGTGGATGAAGGACGCGGACTTGCGCATCACGACGATCTATTGGGGAGGCGGCACTCCGACAAGCATTACGGCCGAAGAGATGGACGCCTTGTTCGTGACGATGCACGAGTCGTTCCCGGATATGAACGCGGTGCGGGAGCTGACCGTGGAAGCGGGCAGGCCCGATACGATTACCCCGGAAAAAATCGAAGTCATGAAAAAATGGAACGTCGACCGCATCAGCATCAATCCGCAAAGCTTTACGCAGGAGACGCTGGATGCAATCGGCCGGCATCATACGGTCGAGGAAACCGTGGAGAAGTTCAAGCTGGCGCGGGACATGGGGCTCGACAACATCAACATGGATCTGATTATCGGGCTTCCGAACGAAGGCATGAACGAGCTTGAGCATTCCTTGCGCGAGACGGAAAAGCTTTTGCCCGAGTCGCTGACGGTGCATACGCTGTCTTTTAAGCGCGCTTCGCGGATGACGAAAAACCGCGATCAATACGAAGTAGCGGGGCGCGATGAGGTCGAAGACATGATGAATCGGGCTATAGAGTGGACGCAGCAGCACGAATATGTCCCTTACTACTTGTACAGGCAAAAAAATATTTTGGGCAATTTGGAAAATGTGGGCTACTCCTTTGAAGGTCGCGAAAGCTTGTACAACATCCTCATGATGGAGGAGCGCCAGACGATTATCGGGCTGGGCTGCGGCGCGGTCAGCAAAATTTTATTTCCCCGCGATGCCGCGGAGCAGGAGCCGCAGCGGATCGAACGTTTTCCGAATCCGAAAGAACCGAGTGTCTACAATCAGGCGTATAAGGAATATATCGAGAAAAAAATAATGCTGCTGAATGAAGCTTACAAGCCTTCGGGCGCGAGGCTGCAAGAAACGCAGTAAACTTAAGGCTGGTGTCTAATTACGTATGTCAACCCGTTCCCGAACAAACAATGCTCCGTCCAAAGGATGGATTTTCTGGATGGCGGCCCTTATTCTGCTTGCCGTGCTGGCTGCCGCCGCATCGCTGTATTATCAGTACAAGCACTTGGCGATCGGCGCGCCAAGAGGCCACAAGCAGGCGCTGGAGCCGGTGAAATCGCTCAAAAAAGCGAAGGACTCATACGATGTCATCGTAGTCGGAACAGACCCGGAAGGAATCGCCGCGGCTGTGTCGGCGGCCCGCAACGGCCTGTCGACGCTGCTCGTTGACGGGCGCAACCGGGAAATACTCGGCGGTCTCATGACTTTGGGATGGCTGAATACGCTGGATTTGAATTACGCGCCCAAGACGAATCCGCTCGGCAAACACGAATTTCTGAACAAAGGCTTTTTCACCGAATGGTATGCCAAGGTCGAAGGCAGCTCGTTCGACGTCAATACGGCGGCAAACGCCTTTTACGATATCGTCCGCAATGAGAAGAACATTGATATTTTGCTGAAAACTCAAAAGATCGAGCCGGTTACCGTTCAGGGCGCATCCGGAAATCCGCAGGTACAAGGTGCGGCGATCGTTCTGGAGGACGGCACCAAGCAGACGGTGAGGGCCGGATCGGTTATCGACGCGACGCAGGATGGGGATTTTGCCGCTGCGGCGGGCGTTCCGTTCACGACCGGCCGGGAAGATCTGGGCGATCCGAAGTCCAAAATGGCGGTGACGCTCGTATTCCGCCTGGCTAATGTGACTCCTGAAGTATGGAGCCAGATGGCGAAGCGGCTCAACGGCGACAACAATTCGAACACGGGCGTGGACGATGTAAGCGTCTGGGGCTACGGGGAGATGAGCAGCTATCCGCCGATCAATAAAGAACGCGCCAAAATGCGCGGCCTGAACATGGGCAGAGAGAACGACAACACCGTGCTGGTCAACTCTTTGCAAATATTCGGGGTGGACCCGTTCGATCCGAAGTCGGTTCAGGATGCTTTTGAAATCGGGAAAAAAGAACTGCCGAATGTCGTGGAATACATGAAAAAAACGTTCCCGGAGTTTGCCGGTCTGGAACTGGCGGGTACGGCTCCGGAGCTGTATGTGCGTGAAACGCGCCATATGGAGGGCGAATACCGGTTGAGCATCGTCGACGTTTGCTCGAACAACGATCAGTGGGACCGCATCGGCTTTGGCTCTTACGCCGTCGATATCCAGCGGGTGTCCCCGACGGATTCAGGCAATGTCGTCTGCCATCCGACGCAATACGCCATTCCGTTCAGCAGCCTCGTTCCGCAAAAAGTGGACGGCCTCCTCGTCGTCGGGAGATCGGCAAGCTACGACACGCTGCCGCACGGCAGTGCGCGCGTCATTCCGACCGGAATCGCCGAAGGCCAAGCGGCGGGCGTCGCGGCAAAAATCGCCCGGCAGGATAACATGACGTTCAGACAGCTCTCCGCGTCGAAAGAGGCGGTTGCCAAACTCCAGGCGGATTTGGGCAGCCAGGGAGTAGATATTCAGCCTATCCAGCTGAAGCCGGAACCGTTTATGCAGCATAAAGAGTATGAAGGATTGAAAACGGCGCTCATGCTGGGGCTGGCGACAGGCGCATATGACAACAACTTCCATCTGGACGACAAGGCGAATCCGAAGCGCATGGTCAATGTCGTGAACGGTGCCAAAAAAATGAAGCCGGACGCATTCAAAGGCGATCCGTCGGGAGCGATCGCGAAGCTGGACAATTCCGACAAAATCCCGCTGACATTAGAGCAGGCCAGCTATACGATTACGCAGGCACTCGGTATAAAAACTTCTCCGGCAGAAGCGCAAGGCGAGCTTATCCGCGCCGGTCTGTTGACGGATGCGTCGGTTAAGCTCATATCCGACCAGCAAAATCTTACGAATGCAGACACCTATATGCTGATCAAGGACCTGAAGGTCGGCTTGACAGGCAAAGCATTATAAGTCAAGAGCCTTATTACCGCGCAGAACGGGTAATAAGGCTCTTAACCTGTTAGTGGATGGGAATGCTGAGTGCGCTTACAGTTACGCCTCGGAGTCGGAGGCATCCTCTGGGGAATCATCCGCTTCTTCCGCAGCTTCCTCGCCGCTATCCTCATCAGCATCGTCCGCTTCTTCATCCGCCTCTTCAGCATCCGCTTCCCCATCGTCCGCATCTTCGTCCGCTTCGTCGTCCACTGCCTCATCATCGGAAGCAGCGTCTTCTTCGGAAGATTCGCCGCCGTCCGCGCCGTCCGCTTCTTCTACAGCGTCGTCTTCAGCTTCCGAAGCATCCGCTTCCTCTTCGACTGCACCGACTTCGTCCGCGTCTTCGGAGAAGAGCACCAATAAATCCTGCAGCCGTTCTTGCAATTCGTTTTGTGCTTTCATCGCTATCAGCCTCCTCTTTTTTTCGAGGGGATTCTTCCTTCCCCTGCAATACCATGTATATGTGTAAAGAGACTGAATATACGATGCGCAGAAGATGAAAATTGTTGAAAAACAGGCATTTGGTCGACCGACCGCAGTCATGCAGTGCAACACCGCGCACCGGGAGCGCGACGCAAAGCTTTGTAACCGAAATGTAATTTGTTTTTCATACGCTCTTAATCATGGGCGGATATAATAAAACTCGACCCCCTTTAAAATATAAATTCCTTGAAGGCCTGCAGCTTTGTGCTGCAGGCTATTTTCTTGGGCGAAAGTAAAGCCAACACTCTAAAAACTCAGAAAGCCTGCAAAAGTGCATCTTTTTGCTCCTTAAATCGCTTGCCACGGAAAATTCCTGCGAATCAGCAGGCTTTTGCTGCTAAAACTGTAGAAAGAGGCCGAGATGAGGGTAATTCCTGCACAATTGCAGGCTTTTCCCAAAAACAGGCCCTTTCCTTCGAAAAAGCCTGCACTTTTGCAGGCTTTGCCCGCTGCCGCTGCATAGTTAGGCCAAGCCGAGCCATGGAAAGCCAGGCAAAGGCAGGCTAAGTCAGGTCAAGCCAAGCCAGATCAAGCCAGGCCAGATCAAGCCAGGCCAGGCCAAGCCATTTCAAGGCAGTCAAGCCATGCCATGTGAAGTCAGGTTAAGGCAGGCCAGGCGGTGCCAAGTCAAGTAGATTCAGGCCAGGCAAGCCAAGGTATGCCAAGCCGAGCATGTGAAGTCAGGCTAAGGCAGGCCAGGCGGTGCCAGACCAAGCCAGACCAAGTCAGTCAGTGGTCGATCGACCGCCGCCATGCAGCGCAACACCGCAGGCTGGGAGCTGCGCGCCGTGCAGAAAGTCAATGCCGGTCGCAGCCGGCCAAACAAGAAAAGCCGCCCGGGCGCAAACTGCAGCTCCGGGCGGCTTTCATAAATACGCGGCCGCTTATTTTTACATAAGAGCGTCAAGCGAATAGTCGCCTGCGCCGATCAGAGCGACGCCAATTGCAATGGCAATTAACGCAACATTGTACTCCGAACCGTTGGATGTGGACCAGTAGCCGTTCTGGCCGTGCACTTTTACGATAGCGACAAGCATCGTGAGCGCGATCAGCGCGGCGCCGGCGACGGTCCAAAGCCCGGCCGCGAACAGCAGGCCTCCGGCCAGCTCGGCGAGACCGGCCAGCACGGCCATTGTGACGCCGGGTTTAATGCCGATCGAATCGAAGAAACCGCCGGTTCCTTTGGGGCCGTAGCCTCCGAACCAGCCGAACAATTTTTGCGTGCCGTGCGCCGCGAAGGTTAGTCCGATCACCAAACGAATAATAAGTAGTCCTAATGCCATAACTAACAACTCCTTCATAAATTATTTTTGTTTAACAACTTACTTTATGTTAGTATATTATGACGAACACTTACTTTTGTCAAGCAACTATGTTAAAATTGTTTATAAGGAGATGATTCGTATGGAAGACTATCAACTGTGTCCCAAATTCGAAAATGCTTTTGAACTGATTGGCAAACGTTGGACAGGACTTATTATTCGCGTGCTGCTTACGGGCCCCAAGCGGTTTAAGGACATTTCCGAACTCATCCCCAGTATGAGCGATCGTATGCTTTCGGAACGATTTAAGGAGCTAGAAGCTGCAGGAATCATAATCCGTCACGTTTATCCGGAAACTCCGGTGCGTATTGAATACGAATTGACAGAAAAGGGAAAAGGGCTCAAGCCCGTCATGGACGAGCTGCAAAAATGGGCGGACCAACATTAAATTTGCTTACTTGACTTTAACGCTGCCAATGTTTACAATTAGCAATAACGTAATTGGATACTTCAACGATCCGTTGAAGGGACAGAGTAATTCGCCCCCACATATTCAGAGAGGGAAGCCGAGGCTGCAAGCTTCCTTTTGATGAGCGGATGAAAGACTTCCCCGAGGACCGGCAGGGAACCGCATCGAGCCGATGTGCAAGTAGCTGCCGAGCGTATAGCGGGCGTTAACCGCAAAGAGCAGGATTTAGCCGTGATTCGTCTTTTTTGATGACAGGGCAGTCCTGAATGTGGGTGGTACCACGGGTGAATTTGGCAATCGAATCTCTCGTCCCTGACAGATAATGTCGGGGCGGGAGATTTTTTGTTTGGCGTCGCCTTGGAAACTGAAATTAGGAGGTTGAAACCGATGAGCATTCAAAAACCGAAAGGCACACAGGATCTTCTGCCCGGCGAAGTGGAGAAGTGGCAGTATTTGGAGACCAAAGCCAGGGAGCTGTGCCGAAGATTCAACTACAAAGAAATTCGCACCCCGATCTTCGAGCACACGGAGCTGTTTTCCCGGGGAGTCGGCGAAACGACGGATATCGTGGAAAAAGAAATGTATACGTTTCTCGACAAAGGAGACCGCAGCATTTCGCTTCGTCCCGAAGGCACGGCCGGAGTCGTGCGGGCATATGTGGAAAACAAGCTGTACGGGGAGCCTGACGTAAGCAAGCTGTACTATGTGGGCCCGATGTTCCGCTACGAGCAGCCGCAGGCAGGACGCTACCGGCAGTTCCACCAGTTCGGCATCGAGGCTTTCGGCTCCGTCGATCCAAGCATCGATGCGGAAGTGATCGCGCTGGGCTTTACGTTTTACAAGGAGATCGGCTTGAAGAACGTGAGCGTGGAAATCAATTCGGTCGGTACGCCTTCCGTGCGAACCGCTTACCGGACAGAGCTTCAAAAGTTTTTCGCGCCGGTCAAAGATAAGCTGTGCAAAGACTGCCAGTCCCGTTTCGACCGCAACCCGATGCGTATTCTCGATTGCAAAATAGATCAAAAGTACGGGGAAGGGGCGCCGGACATTTTGCAGTTTCTTGATGAAGAGTGTACGACGCACTTCCAGACCGTACAGGATCACCTAAAGGGCATGGACATTCCTTTTACCATTAATCCCCGTCTCGTCCGCGGACTCGATTACTATACACATACGGCCTTTGAATACAAGGCTGCGGGGATCGGAGCGATCGATACGATCGGCGGCGGCGGCCGCTACAACGGTCTCGTGGAGCAAATCGGCGGCAGCGATCAGCCCGGCGTAGGCCTTGGGCTCGGCCTGGAACGGATTTTGCTCGTTCTTGCCAGCCAGGGCGTCGAGGTGCCTAAGCCTGAACCGCTTGACGTCTATTTGATCGCTCTTGGCGAAGCTGCGGAGCGGGAAGCGGCCAAGCTGCTTTACCAGTTGAGGCAGCAGGGAATTGCCGCGGAGAAAGATTATCTCGGCCGGAAGATCAAGGCGCAGATGAAATCGGCTGACCGTTTTCACGCGGCGTATGTCGCGATTCTCGGCGACGATGAGCTGGCCCGGGGAGAAATTACGCTGAAAAAGATGGCGACCGGAGACCAAATGACCGTCAGCTTGGCGGATTTGACCGCGAATGCGGCGAAAACGCTGTTTGCATAACAGACAAATTATTTTAGGAGGCTGCACAACCATGTTGCTCAGAACACATCACTGCGGACAATTGACGAAAGCTGAAGTAGGACAAATAGTTACATTAAACGGATGGGTGCAAAGAAGACGCGACCTGGGGGGCGTACTGTTCATCGATCTGCGCGACAGAAGCGGGCTCGTGCAAATCGTCTTCAACCCGGACTTCTCCGGCGATGCGCTTGCCGTAGCCGACCGTGCGCGCAATGAATACGTGCTGGCCGTGCAAGGAAAAGTCGTAGAACGCGACCCGGAAACCGTCAACAAAAACATCGCAACCGGCGAAATCGAAATCCAGGTTACGGAAATCGAAATCATGAACCCGGCGAAGACGCCTCCGTTCTTTATCGAAGACGGCGTTGACGTGGACGAAGCCGTTCGCCTGAAATACCGCTATCTCGACCTGCGCCGTCCGGAAATGCAAAAAACGTTGATGCTGCGCTCCAAAGCGGCGAAAGTATTCCGCAATTTCCTTGACGATCATGGCTTTATCGAGGTTGAAACACCGATTTTGACGAAAAGCTCGCCGGAAGGCGCCCGCGATTATTTGGTGCCGAGCCGCGTGCATCCGGGCGAATTTTTTGCACTGCCGCAGTCTCCGCAAATTTATAAACAGCTGCTGATGGTGAGCGGCCTTGAGCGCTATTACCAAATCGCGCGCTGCTTCCGCGACGAAGATCTCCGCGCAGACCGCCAGCCGGAATTCACGCAAGTCGACATTGAGACTTCGTTCCTGACGCGGGATCAGCTTCTCGACATGATGGAAGAGCTCGTCGCCGAGCTGATGAAAACTACCGCAGGCGTTGAAATTGCCCGTCCGTTCCAGCGTCTGAGCTATGCCGACGCGATCGGCAAATACGGCTCCGATAAGCCTGACCTGCGCTTCGGGCTGGAACTGCAGGACGTCTCCGACATCGTCGGCGAGTCCGGGGTTCAAGTGTTTGCCAACGTGATCAAAGGCGGCGGTCAAGTCAAAGCGCTGAACGCCAAAGGCTGCGGTACATGGAGCCGTAAGGAAATCGACGATTTGCTGCCGTTCGCGGCCAGGTACGGGGCCAAAGGTCTCGCCTGGATTCAGGTAAAAGACGGCGAGTTCAAAGGGCCTATCGTGAAATTTTTCAACGAAGCCGAGATTGCCGCTCTGACTGAGCGTCTGGGTGCGGAAGAAGGCGACTTGCTGCTCTTCTCCGCCGACAAAAAGAAAGTGGTTGCCGACGTTCTCGGAAACCTGCGTCTGAAAATCGGCCGCGACCTCGGTCTGATTGACGATTCCGTCTTCAAATTCGCATGGGTTATCGACTTCCCTCTGCTGAGCTACGATGAGGAACAAAAACGCTACGTTGCGGAGCACCATCCGTTCACGCGTCCGAAAGAAGAGGACCTGCCTTTCTTCGATACGGACCCCGGCCAAATCCGCGCGCAGGCGTACGACCTCGTGCTCAACGGCTACGAAGTAGGCGGCGGCTCGATGCGTATTTACAAGCGTGAAGTACAGGAAAAAATGTTCGCGGCGCTCGGCTT
This sequence comes from Paenibacillus sp. sgz302191, assembly GCF_057749925.1. Taxonomy (NCBI): domain Bacteria; kingdom Bacillati; phylum Bacillota; class Bacilli; order Caryophanales; family Paenibacillaceae; genus Paenibacillus; species Paenibacillus sp. sgz302191. Next base: position 290,927 of record NZ_JBYLHY010000002.1, on the reverse strand, counting down.
TTCGAAAGAGGACGCCTACGACAAATTCGGCTATTTGCTGGAAGCTTTCGAATACGGAACGCCTCCTCACGGCGGTATCGCCTTCGGTTTCGACCGTCTGGTCATGCTGATCGCAGGCCGCACGAACCTCAGGGAAACGATCGCGTTCCCGAAAACGGCGAGCGCTACGGATCTGCTGATGGACGCGCCGGCGACAGTCGACGATCAGCAGCTTGAGCAGCTGTCGATCCGCGTGTCTTTGAAGCAGCCTGCGGCTAAAGCTTAAGCGAAGGGGCTTCTATCAATAGCAAAAAAGCCGGAAAGCCCGCGTTACAGCAGCTGGACAAGTGTGCAAATCCAAGCTGTAACGCGGTTTTCCGCGCTTTTTATGGTTCATGCATACCAAAGGGGGACCGTATCTCATGCTTCATCAATTTTCCCGTACGGAGCTGGCGATCGGGCCGGAAGGCCTGGAAGTGATGAAAAACAGCACGGTGGCCGTGCTCGGCATCGGCGGCGTAGGCTCGATTGCAGCGGAAGCGCTGGCACGTACCGGAGTCGGCCGAATTATTCTCATCGATAAAGACGTAGTCGATATTACGAATATCAATCGCCAAATCCATGCCCTGACCACGACCGTCGGGCAGCCGAAGGCCGATTTGATGCGCGACCGGATCAAATTGATCAATCCGGAGTGCGATGCGATCGCGCTGCGCATGTTTTACACCGAAGAAACGTACGAGAAGCTGTTTGAATACAAGCTCGACTACGTGCTTGACGCGAGCGATACGATCAGCTACAAAATACATCTGATCAAGCAATGCCTCGACCGGAAAATCCCGATCGTGTCCAGCATGGGCGCGGCGAACAAAATGGATCCGTCGCAGTTCAAAGTTGCCGATATTTCCAAAACGACTATGGACCCGATCGCACGGGTGATTCGTCATAAGCTGCGCAAGGAAGGCATCAAAAAAGGGGTCAAAGTCGTCTTCTCAACCGAGCAGCCGATCAAGCCGCGCGAAGATGTCACCCAGCAGATCGTGCCCGAAAATGCGCCGGAAATACGCAAAGCGCAAATGCCGCCGGCCAGCAATGCATTCGTTCCGCCTGTAGCCGGATTAATTATGGTGAGCGTTGCCGTTAAAGAACTGCTGGAACGGGCTCAAGCGTAAGCCGATGAGCGGATCAAGTTAACATGAAAGCGGACTGACATGGAAACGGTGTTGGTCCTCTTTTTTTTGAGCGAAGGTCAATTTTAGGTTATCGAGGAAATTTTGCGCTTGCGTTTATGGATATTATTGGTAACCACGAGGTTATCTGAGCTTTCTGCGGCGATTGTCGCGAACTTTAATCCACAGTCCCCCTTCCTCATCCCGGAAAAATCGAATGCCGAACAGGGCAAGCGGGCTCCACAACTCCTTGTAGTGATAATAAGGCACAGTTATCCACTCCAATCTCTATTTTCTGATACATATTGTATCATAAAAAGGAGACGCGATACCACATTTGCTCATGCTTGCATGGGATATCAACGAGGAATTTGTCGAACCCGCTATCATCTGTTCTGCCTATCTCTGAATGTTTTGACGGATTGCCTTTATTTTTTCCTCTGTAAAAACTCCCGAATCCAACAAATCTAAAATGGAAAGCACACCGCCGCGCGAACCCCAGCTTCCTTCTTCAATGACTTGGAAGGATACCCACCATGCAGGAGATGGCTCCGGAACTTCAAGAGCTTTAGTCAAACTGGCAATAATATTCTCAAGGACCTGTTTTCGGACCTCATTAGGCCAATCACCGTCCATCACTAATACGTTAACGGTAATAACGTCACGCTCAGGCATGTCCGAAAGCAGCTTTCCTCCAATAGCCATGTAATCTGCAGGACGCTCTGTAAAGCGCACTTGAAAACCTTCGCGTGCCGGCGGACAAAATTGGCCTACTTCCGGAATAAGTACGGCATCTGTCAAAGATTCCGCTAAAAGACGACGCTGCTCTTTTGTAATCCGATTTTCGGGATAATTCACTGAAATCATAGTCATTTTTGTTACTCTCCTTTTTGCGTATAGTGTTGTAGGAAACCGCTAATGCTTCGACGAAGTCCGGTAATCCATATGAGACCACTGCTCATAACCAAACTCTAAACCTGTTCCAAACCTTTGTCAATAATAATTATTATAATAATATATATTAAATAAATATATAGAATTTTAGGCGTGCGCAGAGCTGCCCGAAACCATTAAATTTGAACTCGGGGGTTCCTCGTATAAATTAGGAAAAATTCGACAATATATTTAACAAGAATGTTATCGAAAGGATTTCATCCCGATGAGGACACTCCGCTTGATCAGAAGCCTGTTCAAAAGATTGAGAGTAGAACCGAATCGCAATCATTTCCAACAAAATAGTTCCGAAATGCCGCAGCCGCAAAATCTGAATTCGAATTTGGATCAAAATGAAGACTCACTTCGCGCACTTTATGACAATTGCTCGGACGTGATTTACCGTTCCTTTCTCATCGGAGGAAAGGCGAAAGCGCTCATCATGTATATTGAAGGCTTGTCCGACCCTGAAGGGATCGAGCGGCATGTCATAGCCCCCCTCATAACGGAAGGAATCGATAATAACGACGGTATCGAGCGGCTTATTGAGCGCAAATTATCCGTATCGAAAGCGGATGGATTCACCACATTTGCACAATGCGTAGAGTATCTTTCGAATGGTTACCCGATCCTGTTGTGCGACAACGAGGTGATCGGTTTTGCTTTGGGGTTGGCCAAATGGGAAAAACGCGGAATTGAAGAACCTTCAGCCGAAGTAGGGATCAGAGGACCGCGAGAAGGCTTTACCGAAACGCTGCGGACCAATACTTCCCAAATACGGCGCATTATCAAGAGCCCTCTCCTCAAAATGGAATCGATGAAAATCGGATCGTATACCCAAACGAAAGTCGTTGTCGCTTATGTCGAAGAACTCGTGGACCCGACGCTGGTGGAAGAAGTCAAAAATCGTCTTAACCGCATTCAGATAGACGGAATTCTGGAAAGCGGTTATATCGAGGAGATGATTGAGGATCACCCTTATTCTCCTTTCCCGCAATTACTTGGTACGGAACGGCCCGACGTGGTCTGCGGTTGTTTGCTGGAAGGAAGAGTGGCGATTTTGACGGAGGGAACGCCCTTCGTATTGGTTGCCCCCATCACTTTTTTTTCATTGATTCAATCTCAGGAAGATTATTACCAGCGTTTTATGGTCTCCACAATTATTCGTTGGCTTCGTTACAGTTTTATCGCTATTTCACTTCTTCTTCCATCTTTGTATGTGGCAACTCTTACTTTTCATCAAGAGATGGTGCCCGGCTCCTTGTTAATCAGCATGGCGAGCTCTCGGGAATCCGTACCTTTTCCGGCTCTGATCGAAGCGCTGATCATGGAAATCTCCTTTGAAGCGCTGCGTGAAGCGGGCGTGCGGTTGCCCAAGCAGGTTGGCGCCGCCGTTAGCATCGTCGGTGCGCTCGTCATCGGTCAGGCGGCGGTTCAAGCCGGTCTTGTGTCCGCGCCGATGGTCATCGTGGTGGCCATTACCGGAATCGCCTCCTTCATGATCCCGCGCTATATTACCGGGATTGCCGTACGGATGCTCCGATTTCCGTTAATCATTCTTGCGGGAACGCTGGGGTTGGTCGGCGTTATGATGGGGATTATCGCGATCGTTCTGCATATGTGCAGCTTGCGTTCGTTCGGCGTTCCGTATCTCTCGGATGCAGCGACTCCTAAAATGGCGGAAATGAAAGACGTTCTGGTCAGGGCTCCGTGGTGGAAAATGGAGACTCGTCCGCGACTTACGGGGACGTATGACCAACGGCGGCAGTCCTCCGGTCTAAAACCGGGACCGGCACAAGGAGGGGAAGACTAATCGAGAACGTCCCGGCAAAGGAGATTGGAAACGATGAATGGCTCGATGAAACCGTTCATAAAAGCAGTTGTCTTCCTTCTGTTGTCAGGCTTGCTTGAAGGCTGCTGGGATCGGACGGAACTCAATGACTTGGCGATCATTACGGCGTTAGCTTTCGATCATGCGGAGAATCATCGGGTTCGAGTGACTGTGCAAGTCATCATTCCTCAAAGCCAAGCGGGCGGAGGAGCGATGGGAGGCGGAATTTCCGGAGGCGGAGCGGCCAAACGGACTACCGTTCGTACGGAGATCGGCATCGATGCTGCGGACGCTCTGTCCAAGCTCCAGCGGCTGTTTCCCCGGAAGCTGTTCTGGGGGCAATGCCAAATTTTTATATTCGGCGAATCGGTAGCCAAATCAGGTATCCGGGACCATCTCGACTTCTTGCTTCGTTTCCCTCAGACGAGAGAGCGGGCTTATATGTTTGTCAGCAAAGGAAAGGCGGCAGAAGCGCTTGAGTTGTTTCCGCCAATCGAGCGCTCTTCGGCAGAAGTTTTGCGGGAATTGGAAGGCTTGCATATCGGGATGCAAGTGACGATGCAGCAGTTGGGCGTCATGTTAAAAGGAGAGGCCCGTTCGGCTGTGCTTCCATTGGTATACATCCTTCCAAAGACTGAGTCGTCAGCGCCTTTTCAAACCATTCCGTATCTTTTAGGAGCCGCTATTTTCAAGGAAGACAAGATGGTCGGAGAAATTTCCGAAAAGACGACACGCGGCGTCATGTGGCTCCGAAATGAAATTGAAGAATATACGGTTGTCTTTAAAATGAAGGACGCGGAAGGGCAAGTATCGTTGAAACCCGTGAAAGCAAGCGTGAAGTTGATTCCGTCTATCCAAGGCGAAACATGGAAGATAACAGTGAAAGTAAAATCGGAAGGAGACATTATTCAGAACGGCACCAACCTGGATCCCATGAATCCCGAATTGCTGGCCTTGATGGAGAAGGCGTTCGAGAATGATGTGACGGAACGCATCCGGCTGGCTCTTCGTGAAGTCCAACATCATTGGAAAGCGGACATTCTTGATTTTGCGAAAGTGTTCCACCGGAAATACCCCGAACAATGGGAAAAAGTGAAAGATCGTTGGGAGCGTCGCTTCCCTGAAGTAGAAGTGACCACGGAAATCGAAACTCGTATACTCAGGCCCGGGACGATCAGTTTTCCGGGGGGAATGCCCAAAGAGGAGGTCAAGGAGAAATGATGTGGGGCTTTTTCTGCGGAGTTACGCTTGCCGCATTGCTGATCGTACGGCTGGAATGGGCAAAATTGAAGGCACTGCCGAAATGGGATCGCGCTGTATTCGTTTCCCTGCTGCTCGTCATTTTGATCCTATCCATGTTGGATCTGCCCCATACACGGGGTCCTACCACTTTTCTTCAGTTCATCTTCAAACCTCTCAGGGGGCTGGTTGAACCGTAGTTTCGGATGCTGCAGCGAAGGAATGAGGATTAATTCGAAGCGTGGTGAATGTTCTTGTTGGAGAAAGGGAAAATTTCAGCTTTTCAAATGGGACTTATGATGGTTCCGACTGTGTTGGCCTCCGGTTTTCTCGTGCTGCCGACCGTTACCGCTCAATATGCTCAAAACGATCTTTGGTTTACGAGCTTTCCGGCCGCTCTCATCGGCCTGATTGCCGTGTATACGGCGACTCGCCTGCATGAGCTTTATCCGAAGCAGACGATCGTCCAATACAGCGAACATATTCTTGGAAAAATACCGGGGAAGCTCGTAGGCATCATTTGCATCACCTACAACCTGCACGCTACTGGGGGCATCACCCGTCAGTATGCCGATTTCGTAGTGGGCAATTTTTTGTTCAAAACCCCTATTCTGATCATCATGTCGTCCATGCTCCTGCTTTGCGCTCTGGCTGTACGCGGGGGAGTAGAAATGCTGGCGAGGAGTACCGTCGTTTTTTTGCCGATGTTTATTGCGCCTGTATTTTTTATGCTGCTTCTTATTCCTGATCTGGATATCAAGAACATATTCCCCATCCTGAGCCATGGGATTGTCCCAGTCGTCAAAGGCTCTTTTTCGATGATGGGCTGGTGCAATGAACTGTTCATGATGTCCTTCTTCCTGCCCTGTCTGACCGATCCGGAGAAAGGGAGGAAGTGGGGCTTCATTTCATTAGGCGGCATCGTATTGTTTTTGACTTATGCCAACCTGATGTGCTTATTTTTGCTTGGACCGGATCTGGGTAATAAAATTTATCCGCTTTTGATGGCTTTCCGCTACATCAGCATCGGTTCATTCTGGGAAAATCTGGAATCCATCGTTCTGGCGATGTGGGTTGTCGGCCATTTCCTGCAGGTCGGCGTTTTTCTCTATGGCGTATCGATCTCATTCGCACAATTTTTTCGACTGTCGGATTACCGGCCCGTCGTCTTTCCGCTCGCGCTTCTTAGTCTGGTGATCGGCATTTGGGATTTGCCCAATTTTTCGGTTTTTGCCACTTTGGTGAAATTGGCGGTTCCGTTTCATATTTTATCGGTTTATATGTTTATTCCGTTGCTTTTGCTTTTAGTTGCCTCTTTACGCAAACGGAAAGCTTTTAATACAAACTAACAGCAAAATTGAAATTGCCGGAATTACAATCTATTTGAATTCGACAGATTTTTCAGATAAGATAGATGAGTTATACCCTAATTCCAACTTTTTTTTATGCGATGATAATGTGCGAATTAATGAATGCGATGAAGGTGGCAGAACATGGACTTGTTTGATTTTGCGGAAAATAATCGATCGGTAACTACCCCACTTGCAGAGCGTATGCGTCCCACGACATTGGATGAATATATTGGTCAGCAGCATATTGTGGGGAAGGGGAAATCTCTGCGGCGTTTGATAGAATCTGACCAGGTTCCGTCTATGATTTTGCAAGGTCCTCCTTCTTCCGGAAAAACCAGTTTGGCGACCATCATCAGCAAAATAACGAATGCCGAATTTATTAAACTTAATGCGGTCTCGCTTGGTATCGCCCAATTGCGTGAAACTTTTGAACAAGCTCAAGATTTAAGAAAGCTTTATGGAAAAAAGACGATTGCTTTTATCGATGAAATCCACGCCATGAAGAGGAACATTCAAGAAACACTGCTGCCATTTGTTGAGAATGGAGTCATTACACTGATTGGCTGCACAACGGAGAGCATCACACACGATATTATTCCGCCGCTCGTATCCAGGTGCCGGGTTTATCAATTGACCGCTCTAGCCCCGGAGGATGTAAAGGGAGTTATACGTTCGGCGTTAAGCGATTCGGAGAGAGGGCTTGGAAACAATCGGTTAACGATTACCGAAGAAGCGTTACATTATATTGCGGATGTATGCAATGGTGATATACGTACGGCGCTAAATGCGCTCGAAGTTGCTGCATACACGCTTCATGATACAACTGAGATCGATTTGAGCGCCATTCAGGAAGCGTTCCAATTTCGCTTAAACGGCATTAACACTAGCGATATGTATAATTTGACTTCAGCTTTCATCAAATCTATGAGGGGCTCCCAGACGGATGCCGCCCTGTATTGGTTAGCCCGGATGCTCGATAGCGGCGTAGACCCGATTTATATCGCGAGAAGAGTTGTAGTACATAGCTCCGAAGATGTGGGGATGGCAAATCCGCATTGTCTGCAGATGGCAATCGCCGCCCAACAAGCGGTGCAATTCGTAGGGATGCCGGAGGGGCGGTTGGCGCTCGCCCAAGCAGTGGTATATCTTTGTGAAAGCCCAAAATCCAACAGCGTCTATAAAGCTATTAACTCGGCTCTGGAGACGGTTCGGGGACAGAGACAGTATGAAGTGCCTAAGGATATTAAGCACGGCACTACAACCTACTTGTACCCTTTTGACAATCCGGGCAAGGATACGAACCAATACCTTCCCAAAGAATTGGAAGGCATTCGCTTTTACCAGCCTATGGATTCCGGGACGGAAAGTAAGATATTCGCCAAATATCAGAATCGCGATCGAAAGTGAAAAAGAGTTTTTCTGCACAATCCGGGCTGTTGAGAAACGTCCATTGGAGAGGCGCATCACTATTAAACGGGTAGAAAGCCTGCGAAAGTGCAGGCTTTTTTAGTATGAATGGTTCATTTTGGCGAAAAACCTGCGAAAGTACAGGAATTTTCGGCGAAAATGAATCCGAGCCCATGTTCACGGCAAAAAGCCTGCACAATTGCAGGAATATGTCGTGGCCAGCGTATCCAGCGAGAAAAAGATGTATTTTTGCAGGTTTTCTTCGCGCAACCCGGCAGATGGTGCGACCCGGCTCTGGCGTGTGGGCTCGCATTGAAGCTTCACCTAAAGAAAGGACCTCATTCTCCGCTTGGCAGTGGAGTTTGAGGTCCTTTTTGCTCGATAAAAGGGCTGTCCCCGTACTATACGGACACTTTTGGGATAGCCCTGTATGATTTACCGGCCTTTTTATTTATGCACCTTGTCGATGATGCCTCCGCCGAGGCAGATTTCGCCGTCGTAGAATACGACGGATTGTCCCGGCGTGACCGCCTTTTGCGGCTTGACAAATGCGACCTCGCAGGTGCCGTCCTCCGCCATAGTCAGCGTCACGCCCTGATCGGGTTGGCGGTAGCGGAATTTGGCCGTGCAGGCGACGGGTCCGGAAGGCTTGTCCGGACTGATCCAATTGACGTCGGCGGCGGTAAGCCCGGTGGAGTAGAGGCCTTCGTACTGTTCACCCTGCACGACGAGCAGTACATTGTTCTGCAAGTCTTTGTCTACGACGAACCAGGGCTCTCCCGTCCCGGAGCCGCCGATGCCGAGGCCTTGCCGCTGGCCCAGCGTGTAATACATCAAGCCGTCATGCCTGCCTTTGATTTCGCCCGTACGGATATCGCGCATATCCCCGGGCTGTGCCGGCAAGTACTGGCTGAGGAACGTCTTGAAATCTCTCTCGCCGATAAAGCAAATGCCGGTGCTGTCCTTTTTCTTTGCCGTAGCCAGGCCTGCAGCTTCGGCGATTTCCCGGACTTTCGGTTTCGGCAGGTGGCCGATCGGAAACATCGCTTTCGCCAGCTGCCGCTGGCCCAGCGCATTGAGGAAATAAGTCTGATCCTTATTCGCATCGTTGCCGCGGAGCAGCACGTATTCGCCGTCACGCTCTTCAACGCGCGCATAATGCCCTGTGGCGAGATAGTCGCCGCCCAGATCCTCGACCTTTTGCAGCAGCTCGCCGAATTTGATTTCCCTGTTGCACATGACGTCGGGGTTCGGCGTACGGCCTTTGCGGTACTCGTCCAAAAAGTAAGCGAAAACTTTATCGTAGTACTGCTTCTCAAAATTCACTGTATAAAAAGGGATGCCGAGCTGATCGCATACCCGTCTGACATCCTCAGCGTCTTCCTCTGCCGTGCAATGTCCGAATTCATCGGTATCGTCCCAATTTTTCATGAAAATGCCGATGACTTCATAGCCCTGCTCTTTAAGCAGAAGCGCGGCGACCGATGAATCGACGCCCCCGGACATGCCGAGAATAACCCGTGCTTTTTTACTCATCATTAATGACCTCTTTTCTGGCTGCCAGTCTTGAAATGGCGAAAAAACCTTTTGATGCTGTGCTTCCTTGCAGGTTTATCTCATCATTATACATCTACAAAGCTTATTTTTAAAATATTTCATGAGAATGCCATTGTTTTTCACCCATTATAGGAGGAATTATGGTAACATATATATGATACGCGGGTGTTTAGGAATGTTTTGGGCAAAAGTGGAAACGCTGTTTAGGAGTTATAGCCCTGTTTTGGACAAGATGGGGACAACTTTGATGGCATAAATGTTAAATGAGGTGTTATTTTTGAAAATATCGACAAAAGGCCGCTACGGCTTGACAATTATGATGGAGCTGGCCAATCGATTCGGCGAGGGCCCGACCTCGCTCAAAAGCATTGCGGAAAAACATCAGCTTTCCGAGCATTACTTGGAGCAGTTGGTCGCACCGCTGCGCAACGCGGGTTTGGTCAAGAGCATCCGCGGAGCTTACGGTGGATACATTCTCTCGAAATCTCCGGAGCAGGTGACTTCCGGCGAAGTTATCCGCGTTCTGGAAGGTCCGATCAGTCCGGTTGATTTTACGGAAGAAGACGACCCGGCCAAGCGCGACCTGTGGATCCGCATTCGCGACAGCATCGCGGAAGTGCTGGATTCCACGACGCTTTCCAACCTGATTTCATTTCACGATGAAGGCAAGAACGACAACTATATGTTTTACATCTAAAGGTGCGATATGATTCCTATTTATCTCGATCACGCGGCTACGACGCCGCTGCATCCCGACGTATTGGAAGCGATGCTTCCTTTTTATACGGAGTTTTACGGAAATCCGTCGAGCATGCACAGCTTCGGAAGGGCGCCGAGAACGGCGCTGAACCGGTTTCGCGACTCGATGGCGGACGCCTTAGGCTGCCGGCCCGCGCAGCTTATTTTCACAGGCAGCGGGACTGAGAGCAGCAATATGGCCATTTTTGGTGTATTGAATGCACAGCGGGACGGCAAGAAGCATATGATTACGACGCAGACTGAGCATCATGCCGTTCTTCATCCGTTCGAACGCCTGGAGAGCCTCGGCTACGAGGTGACCTACCTTCCGGTAGATCCGACCGGTCTTATTCAGCTGGCCGATCTTGAAGCGGCCATTCGCCCGGATACGGCTTTGATCAGCATCATGTACGTCAACAACGAAATCGGCACCATCCAGCCAATTGAGCAGGCGGGACAGTTGGCGCGCGAGCGGCAAATCGTTTTTCACGTCGATGCCGTGCAGGCGCTGGGCAAAATACCGATTCATCTGGAATCGCTGCCGGTTGACCTGATGAGCTTTTCCGCTCATAAAATCAACGGCCCCAAAGGAGTAGGAGCGCTTTATATGGCTCCGAACACGATGCTTGCTCCTTTCATGCTCGGCGGAGCCCAGGAGCGCAAACGCCGCGCAGGCACGGAAAACATGGCCGGCATCGCCGGATTCGCCAAGGCGGTAGAAATTTGCCTGCCTAAGCTTCAAAAAAGTCAACTAATTGCCGCTGAGCTCCGTCAAATTATGGTAAGCAATCTGGAGCGCCACTTGGGCAGCGGCGGTTTCGTCATCAACGGTAACCCGGAACAGAGCATTCCTCATATTTTGAACATCAGTTTCCCCGGCATCAGCACCGAAACTTTGCTCATGAGCCTCGATTTGGACGGGGTTGCCGCCGCAAGCGGGTCGGCATGCACCTCGGGTTCGCTCGAAATTTCCCACGTCTTAAAAGCGATGCATCTTCCAGAAAATATCGTATCCTCCGCCGTTCGGTTTAGCTTTGGAATGGGGAATTCTAAAGAGCAAATCGAAATAGCCGCCCACAAAATTGCAACCATTGTGGATCGTTTGCGTACTAAATAGTACCGGGTGGTTCTAGGAGGAAACCAGCTTGCGCAAAGCGCGTGATCTTATCGGCCTTCCCGTTCTTACGGTAGACGCCGGTAAGCAGATTGGCCAGGTAAAAGATGTATGCATGGACCCGAATTGGAACATAATAGGCATCGTTCTGGAAACGAAGCAATGGTTCTCCGCCGCAAAGCTGATTTTGTGGAACGATATCATTGCCGTCGGAACGGATGCCGTTACCATACCGAACGAAAGCGTACTTGTCGAGCAAGCCGGCGACAAGGAGCTGATTGTTTTGAACGACGTAAGCTGCGGGATTAAAGGGCTTCCCGTAATTACAGTGGACGGCCGCCAATTAGGAATGGTAGAAGATGTTTATTTAGGCCAGGATTGGGGAACACAAATAGTAGGTTATGAATTATCCGAAGGTTTCATTTCCGATTTAAAGGGAGGGCGCAGGTGGCTTCCCGTACCGGAGTCGGCTGTCAAAGGGAAGGATGCGGTTATCGTCCCGGCACATGCTGCTGCGGAATTAGAAGAACTCTTCGTATCCAAAGAAGAATAGGGTGAGTAACATGATGCGTTGTCCAAATTGCAATTCCAAAGATATCGGAAAAATAGGTTCACATCAATTTTATTGCTGGGGATGCTTTATCGAGTTGAGCGTTAACGGCGATAAAATGTCCGTTTATCAAGTTGAGGAAGACGGAACGTTGAGCTCGCTTGACGATTTGTTTTTTGAGGAAGAGATTTCCGGGTCGCACGTACATGCCAATTAGTATTGCACAATGAACGATAAACGTCGTCCTAATCCGGTGCCTTGCATCCGGATTAGGACGGCGTTTTTTTGCGTGGAGCGCATGTTCCCCCGGGTTATTTTGCACAGGTTGTACATATACTGTATATCGAATGTACTAGCCTGAAACAGGGGTGAACAGGATGGACCGCTTTTACAAAAACAAATGGTTTGCTTCTCTGGTTTATGTGCTGCTGGGTCTTGCTGTTATTTTCATGCTGGTGCAGATCAAACCGGTGCTGCTGAGTGTGGCGCAATTCATCAAAGGCGTTGCGGCTCCGTTTTTTATAGCCATGATCCTTTCCTATCTGCTGAATCCCGTCGTCAATATGCTGAACCAGCGCAAAGTGCCGCGCACGATTGCCGTGCTTCTCATTTACAGCGTATTCATTGCGTCGTTGACCGTAATTATTATGAATGTGACCCCGATGTTTATGAATCAGCTTGCCGAGCTCAACGAGCATTTGCCGCAGATGGCGATGAGAGCCCAGTCGCTTGTCGACGGTTTTAATCAAAACCGGCTGCTGCCGGACAGCGTTCGCATGGGCTTCAATCAATCGCTTACCAAAATAGAGGAAGGCATATCTTTGGCCATTTCCAATTATGTGAATCAGATCGGCAGCACGATCAATATGGTGTTCATGGTTTTTATCGTACCTTTCGTCGCGTTCTACATTATGAAAGATTTCCAACTACTGGAAAAAACGGCGCTTGCCATCGTTCCCAAAGATCATCGAAGAGTAACGGTCAAGCTGCTTCTGGATATCGATACGGCGCTCGGCAACTATATCAGGGGCCAGCTTCTCGTATGCCTGATTGTCGGGGTTTTGGCCTACATCGGCTATTGGATCATCGGAATGCCTTATCCGCTTTTGCTGGCAAGCGTCGTTGCCGTTTTCAACATCATCCCTTACCTTGGCCCCTTTTTCGGGGCGGCGCCGGCCATTGTTATGGCTTCAACGGTTTCCTTGAAAATGATTCTGTTCGTCGCGCTGGTGAATCTTGCCGTGCAAATTTTGGAGGGCAACGTGATCTCTCCCCAGGTTGTCGGCAAGTCCCTGCACATGCATCCGTTATTTATTATTTTTGCGCTGCTTGTCGGCGGAGAAGTGGCGGGGGTCATGGGGCTGATTTTGGCGGTTCCGTTTTTCGCCGTTATGAAGGTGATCGTCCAGCATCTGTTTTTGCACTATGTTCACAGGCCGACGTTGTAAAAAGCGGACGTGCAAAACCCCTCTGAGCCATGACTTGCGGGATCATGGTCCAAAGGGGTTTTGCACGAGGGTTGAGGTGAGGATATTGGGTGATTTGGCAATCATTCGTATTACTGTCGATCAGCCACGGAAAAAGTGGTCTTGCTTTTGCTTCTCTCGATAATGAAAATCATTATCAATGAACTTATTATATATTCATTGAGAATGATTGTCAACTGCGTTTTTCGATCTTTTTTGCATGCTTCTCTTTGTCGTCGCCCTGGTCGTCATCTTCTTCTTTTTGTTCTTTTTGCTCCTGGAATTGGACGACGGTTTGACCGGTGATATAATCGAACGGGTTGTACCGGCTGTCGGGGATTTGCTTCCTGATCAGCGTTCTTGCCATAATGTAGATGATAAGAATAAATACGGGACCGATTAAGGACAACAGGACGAGCGAAGAGAAATTCAACAAAGGCAGCCTCCTTACCTAATTAGGTGGTACTAACTTGATAATACGGTTCCCATTGCGGCCCGGTTTCAATCTGTTTGCGCTTCTCGGTTGTTGCCCAGAATTGCGGCCTGAATATTGACAGTGCGAATTCCTAAAGTTATAATTTGCCTATCTGTGACTATGACAAAACATTGATGGAACTAAAGTAAGCCATAGCCCGTCGTCAGAGAGAAGGTTTCGGATTATAACTGTTCGCAGCAGGTGTAATTAGGCTGAAAGAACCTTTCGATGCAAGAATGGCCGAACGCTCGTTCCGGAGTGCGGACGAACTCCGCCGGGTGAATCCGTTAACATTCATATAAGGAGATTGTGACACATTTCGGGCGGCAGCGTCCGCACAATAACCAGGGTGGTACCGCGATGATTCGTCCCTGTTTTGCAGGGGCGTTTATTTTGTTTTGATATCAATTACACTGTGGAGGCGTAACACTTTATGAAAGCAAGCGAAATTCGTTCCAAATGGCTGCAGTTTTTTGCTAGCAAAGGCCACAAGATTGAACCGAGCTCTTCGCTCGTTCCGCACAACGACCCGTCTTTGCTGTGGATCAATGCCGGGATCGCCCCGCTCAAACCGTACCTGGACGGCCGCGAAATTCCGGAAAATCCGCGGATCACGAACGCCCAGAAGTGCATTCGTACGAACGACATCGAGAATGTCGGCAAAACCCGCCGCCATCACACGTTTTTTGAAATGCTCGGCAATTTCTCGATCGGCGATTATTTTAAAAAAGAAGTGATTCCGTGGGCCTGGGAGTTTTTGACGGACCCGCAATGGATCGGCTTTGACCCGAACCGCATTTCCGTTACCGTGCATGAGGACGACGAGGAAGCTTTTGAAATTTGGAACCGGCAAATCGGCATTCCCGAGGAGCGCATCTACAAGCTGAAGGAAGACAACTTCTGGGATATCGGGGAAGGCCCGTGCGGTCCGTGTACGGAAATTTTTTACGACCGCGGCGACGCGTACGGCGATTTGTCCGACCCGGAGTGCTGGCCCGGCGGTGAAAACGAGCGCTTCCTGGAAGTGTGGAACCTCGTGTTCACGCAGTTTAACCATAACAAGGACGGCAGCTATACACCGCTTCCCAACAAAAATATCGATACGGGGGCGGGTCTGGAGCGGTTTGCCTCGATTTTGCAAAATGTCGATTCCAACTTCGATACCGATCTGTTCCTGCCGATTATTGAGCAGACGTGCGGCCTGGCCGGCGTGCAGTATCATGCCAATGAAGAGCACGATGTCGCGCTGAAAGTGATTGCCGACCATATCCGGACGGTAGCGTTCTCGGTCGGCGACGGCGTGCTGCCTTCCAACGAAGGCCGGGGATATGTCATCCGCCGCTTGCTGCGCCGCGCGGTCCGTTACGGCAAAGTGCTCGGCATGGACAAGCCGTTCCTGCATTCGCTTGTGCCGACCGTAGGCGAGATTATGGGCGTCTACTATCCGGAAGTAGTGGACAAGCGCGAATTTATCGAAAAGGTGATCCGTACGGAAGAGGAGCGGTTTCACGAGACGCTCAGCGACGGGCTGGTCATCCTCGCGGAGATGGTTGAGAAAACCCGCCAAGCGGGCGGCGACCGGATCAGCGGGCCGGATGCTTTTAAATTGTACGATACGTATGGCTTCCCGTTTGACTTAACCGAAGATTTCGCCGCGGAAAAGGGCATGAGCGTCGATCGCGAAGGTTTTGACGCTTCGATGCAGGAGCAGCGGGAACGGGCCAGAGCGGCCCGTCAGGAAGAGGGCGGCATGAAGGTTCAGGGCGGACCGCTGGCCGATTTCACGGTTAAAAGCGAATTTGTTGGATATAATGAATTGGTAGTTGACGCTGCTGTCATCGCCATCGTTCACGAGAACCAATTCGTCGATATCGTCGGTGTCGGCGAGACGTGCCAAGTGGTGCTGGACCGCACGCCTTTCTATGCGGAAAGCGGGGGGCAAGTGAGCGATACCGGATACATTCGCAGCGAGAGCGTGCTTTTGAAAGTCGAAGACGTCAGCAAAGCGCCTCACGGCCAGCATGTCCATTCGGTAACGGTGGAATCCGGCGTGCTTCGCAAAGGCGAATCCGTCCGGGCTGAAGTGACCGGTGCGGAGCGGGCGGAAACGGTCAAAAACCATACGGCCACCCATTTGCTCCACAAAGCTTTGAAGGAAGTGCTCGGCGAGCATGTCAATCAGGCGGGCTCCCTGGTGGAACCGGGACGTCTGCGTTTTGACTTCTCGCATTTCGGAAGCATCAGCAGCGAGGAACTGCAGGATGTCGAGCAGCGGGTCAACCGGCAAATCTGGAACAACATTGATGTCGAGATTTCGCTTAAAGCTATCGCCGAGGCGAAAGCGATGGGCGCTATGGCTCTGTTCGGCGAAAAATACGGCGACATCGTGCGCGTCGTGCGCGTCGGCGATTACAGCCTGGAGCTGTGCGGAGGCTGCCATGTGCAAAATACCGGGCAAATCGGGCTTTTCAAAATTGTCAGCGAATCCGGTATCGGATCTGGCGTTCGCCGGATCGAAGCCGTTACGGGACGCAGCGCCTACGAGTACCTGGACGGGCAGCTTCTGCTGTTGAAAGAAGCGGCAGGCTTGCTGAAAGCGAACATCCAGGACGTTCCCAAACGGCTGGAAAGTTTGCAGCAGCAGTTGAAAGAGCTGTCCCGCGAGAACGAATCGCTGCGCGGCAAGCTCGGACGCATCGAGGCTGGCTCGCTCACCGATCAGGTGAAGCAGGCTGCGGGCGTCAACGTGCTGGCAGCGCAAGTCAATGCCGCGGACATGGACTCCTTGCGCAACATCGTCGACGAGATGAAGACGAAGCTGGGCTCGGCGGTCATCGTGCTTGGCGCTGTCGCCGAAGACAAAGTCAACCTCGTTGCGGCCGTCACTCCGGATCTTGTCGCAAAAGGCTTCCATGCCGGCAAAATTATTAAGGAAGTGGCCGGGCAGGTAGGCGGAAGCGGCGGCGGGCGCCCGGATATGGCGCAGGCAGGCGGCAAAGACGCATCCAAGCTGCAGGCGGCGTTGTCGGGCGTGGAAGGACTGCTCTCCCAATTCGTTTAATAGCATGATAAAATAAATATTTTTTGGCCGGACAGGAATTTTTCGCTGGGCAGAGAATATATGACAATATACACTGAGCAAAAATATGTATTTTAAGCGGCAGCAAACGGAAAGTGGGGTGCTCCTGATGAGTTCCATGGATAAAACGATGAAGTTCAACGTGAAAGCGGAAGAAATCGAGACATCACCGAAAGAAGTGTTGTTAGCGGTCTACGATGCTCTTCAGGAAAAAGGGTATAATCCGATCAATCAGATTGTCGGTTACTTGCTTTCCGGAGATCCGGCGTACATTCCCCGGCACAATAACGCCCGAAGCTTGATCCGCAAGCGCGAGCGAGACGAGCTGATCGAGGAATTGGTACGTTCTTATCTGGGCCAGCATAAATAAAAGGAAAAGAGAACCTGCATGAGATGGATGGGCCTGGATTACGGGGACAAAACGATCGGAGTGGCGGTCAGCGACGAAATGGGCTGGACGGCCCAGGGGCTGGAAGTCATCCAGCGCCGCAAGCCGGAACAGGACATGGAGCGTCTGGAAGCGATTCTGCGCGAATATAACGTTACCGAGATTGTCGTCGGTTTGCCTAAAAATATGAACAATACGATTGGTCCGCGAGGCGAGATCGCGATTGCTTTTTCCCGGGATTTGCAGCAAAGATTGAATGTGCCTGTGCATCTGTGGGATGAGCGGCTTACGACCGTAGCCGCTACGCGAACGCTACTCGAAGCCGATGTGAGCCGGAAAAAGAGAAAGGCGGTCATCGATAAGATGGCCGCGGCTCTTATTTTGCAAGGATATATGGATGCCAATACGAAGAGGTGAAATGAACATGTCCAAAGAAGAATTGCGTGAGGAAGAACCGGAAATCATTTATATCCCTGACGATGACGGCAACGAGGAAGAGTTCGAGGTCATCATGAAATTCGAAGTGGACGGTTCCGACAAGAAGTACATGATGGTCGTTCCGCTTGACGGCGGGGAAGAGGAGACAGACGAAGTATACGCTTTCCGTTACGAGGAAGACGACGACGGAGAAGACCTGAAGCTGTTCACCATCGAGGACGAAGAGGAATGGAACATTGTGGAAGAAACGTTCAACACCTTGATGGCCGAGTTTGAAGAGGAAGAAGAGTCATGAGCGTAACGCAAACGGATGTGTTGCGGAATGCTTATGGGGATGATATCATTTTGTTTGACGAGCAAAACGAATCGACAGTTTATCGTCTTCTGACGGAATTCGTTCACGGCGATGTGATATATGCCGTTCTGCAATCCGGCGAACTGAAGAAGGAAGATGAAGTCGCCATCTTTAGGGTGGTTCAGGGAGCGGATCAGCAATATGAGCTGGAAACGATCGAAGACGACGATGAATGGGAAACGGTATCGGAGCTCTACGACGAAATGATGTTTCCGGTGAAGGATGACTTGTAAGAGCGTACACCCGAGCGGAGTGCATCCGCTCTTTTTTGTTTTATCAAACAGGGCATAATGTAGGGAGAACTGCAGGAGGATGGTCGTGAACCAGATGCTGGATGAACAAGGTGAATTTAGTAAGCCAAAGCGCAGCAAGGTTAAGGGTGTGCTGCTGATCGGCGGATTGGTTTTGCTGCTTATCGCCGGGGGAGCCGGGGGGATCGGCTTGTATATCTCGAATGCGCTGCAGCCCGTGGCTCCGGCTGACCAGGATGTTAAAATAACGATCCCGCAAGGCGCCGGTTCTTCGCAAATCGCAAGCTTGCTGGAAGCGGACGGGCTGATCAGGAACGGTTCGATATTTACTTATTATTTGAAATGGAAGAAGCAGGGGGCGCGTTTTCAAGCGGGAGAGTACAGCATGAAGCCCGGCATAACGCTGGATCAAATCATTGACAAGCTGAACAAAGGCGAAACGGTAAAGGAAGACGTCATCCGTATTACGATTCCCGAAGGATACACCGTCCAGCAAATCGCCGCGAAGCTGACTGAGCAGACGTCATGGAGCGCCGACGCTTTCCTCAAGTTGACCGATACTCCGTCCCAGTTTCAGGCGAGCTCGATCGCGTCTCTTCCGGACAACAAAAATTTGCGGCATCCTCTGGAAGGATATTTGTTTCCTGAGACTTACGAATTCAAGCAGGGGACAACCGAGCAGGAGTTTGTAGAACGGACGCTGGAGGAACTTGATAAAAAGCTGGCGACGCTGCCGCCGGACTGGAAGGATAAGCTGAAGGAGCGGAATTTGACGATCCATCAACTGCTGACGGTCGCTTCGCTGATCGAGCGGGAGGTTGTTGTCGATGAGGAGCGGCCGCTTGTGGCCGGCGTCATTTACAACCGCTTGAGCAAAAACATGCCGCTGCAGATCGACGCGACGGTGCAGTATTTATTCGATAAGCCTAAAGAACGGCTGCTGGAAAAAGATTTGCAAATTCAAAGCCCTTATAATACGTACTTGAATCCGGGGCTGCCGCCGGGGCCTATCGCCAGCCCGAGCCTGGCTTCGATCAAGGCTGCCCTGTATCCGCAGGAAACCAAGTATTTGTATTATGTAACGAAGAAAGACGGCACGAAAGGCCATTTGTTTGCAGAAACGTTTGAAGAACATAAAAAGAACATTGCGGCAAGCAAAAAAGCCGCCAATTGACCAGGATCGCCATGATCGGACAGATGTTCGGAAAGAAGGGTATACATGAAGAAACCGGAGTTATTGGTTAGCTGCGGCTCCGTCGATGAGTTGAAAAGATTGGTCGAAGCGGGCGCGGACGCCGTCCTCGTCGGGGAAGAACGCTACGGCCTGCGCCTCCCGGGCGAAGTGAAGCCGGAGGAATTGGGCCAGGCGGTACAATGGGCGCACGATCGCGGGGCGAAAGTTTACGCCGCGGTCAACAACATTTTTGACAACGACAGCCTGGAACAACTGCACGGCTATATCGAGCAGCTGCAGCGGATGGGAGTCGATGCGATCGTATTCGGCGATCCGGCTGTGCTGATGGCCGTACGGAATTTGCCGAAGCCGGTGAAGCTGCACTGGAATGCGGAGATGACATCGACGAACTATGCCACCGCCAATTATTGGGCGAATCAGGGAGCTTCGCGCGTTGTTTTGGCCAGGGAGCTGAACATGGAGCAGGTGCTTGATTTTAAACGTCATGCGCTTTTGGAAGTGGAAGTGCATGTGCACGGCATTACGAACATTTATCACTCCAAGCGCGAGCTGGTGAAAAATTATATGGAGCATCAGGGGAAAGCGGATGCGTCCCGTGAGGACCGTTCATTGGGCCGCGGCTTGTTTCTTATCGAGCATGAGCGGCGCGATCAGCGCTATCCGATCTACGAAGACCGGAACGGCACTCATATTATGAGCTCTGAAGATGTTTGTATGCTGGAAAACTTGCCGGAGCTGATGGATGGCGGCGTGGACTGCCTGAAAATCGAAGGCTCGCTCAAATCGCCGGAGTACAACGAAGCGGTTGTACGAAGCTACCGCGCGGTAATTGACAGCTACGCAGCCGATCCGGAACGCTATGAGTTCAAGGAAGAGTGGCTGGACAGCATTCGGAGCTTGCAAGATCCCGAACGCGAACTGTCGTATGGCTTTTTTTATAAAGAACAGGTTTATTGAGAAAGGAAGGTGGCATCATGACTATGGCGGCTGTAGCAGCTAGAGCCAGAGGCAAGCGCGTAAGGCTGGACAAACCGGAGCTGCTGGCTCCGGCCGGAAGCTTGGAAAAGCTGAAATTTGCGATCCATTACGGAGCGGATGCCGTATATATCGGCGGGCAAAAATACGGACTGCGCTCCAATGCGGACAACTTTACTTTGGAAGAAATGCGCGAGGGCGTGCAATTTGCTAAGGCTTATGGAGCAAAAGTGTTCGTTGCGACGAATATTTACGCGCATAATGAAGATATTGACGGGCTGGAGCCGTATTTGCGCGGCTTGCAGGAAGTCGGAATTTCCGCGATCATTGCCGCGGACCCGATTATTATGCAAACGGCCAGGAAAGTGGCACCCAAGCTCGAAGTGCACCTCAGCACCCAGCAGTCGACGATGAACTGGCAGGCCGTCAAGTTTTGGAAAGATCAGGGCATCGAGCGCGTCGTATTGGCGCGGGAAGCCAGCATGAAAGAGATCGATGAAATCAAGCGGCATGTAGATGTGGAAATCGAAGCGTTCATCCATGGCGCGATGTGCAGCTCCTACTCGGGCAGATGTGTGCTGTCGAACCATTTCACCGACCGCGACTCCAACCGCGGAGGCTGCTCGCAATCGTGCCGCTGGAAATACGATTTGTTCGCCAAGGACCAGCCTTTGGCAGGGCCTTTGGCAACCGATTTGCCGCTTTTCGGAGCGGAGGACGACGCTTTTACGATGGGCTCCAAAGATTTGAGCATGATCGAACACATTCCGGAGATAATCGAATCGGGAGTGGACAGCTTTAAAATCGAAGGGCGCATGAAAAGCATCCATTACGTCGCGACGGTTGTAGGCGCGTACCGGCAGGCGATTGACGCCTATTTTGACGATCCGGACGGCTATGAACTGAAGCAGGTTTGGCTTGACGAAATTCATAAAGCGGCCAACCGTCCGCTGAATACAGGATTTTTCTACGAGTCCCCGGGACCTGAGGACCATATTTATGAGCCTGAAGATAAAGCCGTAGGATTTGACTTTGTAGGTTTGGTCATGGACTACGACGCAGAGACGGGCACGGCGGTCATCCAGCAGCGAAATCATTTCAAAATAGGACAGGAGATCGAGTTTTTTGGGCCCGAGGGCACTCATTTCAAGCAAAAAGTCGAAGCGATCACCGGCGAAGAAGGCCAGCTTCTGGACGCGGCCAGACATCCTTTGCAAATTGTAAAAATCAAAACGGCCCAACCCGTGAAAAAATGGGACATGATGAGAAAAAAAACAGGTAAATAACTTGATGGAAGCTTCCTCCGGCTGTATGGTTCAGGGGGATGCTTCTTTTTTTTCAGCTTCGAAAAACTTCCATGGAAGGTTATCTCATTTTTTGCTCGTTAATTAGAGGATATTGTTAAAAAGTGTCGAAAATTTAGTGTTATAATAAGAGTGAAACCCTTTTCAAACAGATTTTGAATTCCTAATCAAATCATGCTAATCAGAATCTAATGGTGGTGACCTGTGTGAAGAATGGACCTAATCAGTTTACGTCAGCTTTAGTCAAGTTCGGAAAGTCGTGTTGGAAAGCCATTCGTCAAGTAAAATGGGGACGATTGGGCCAACTATTGAAGCGTACGGGGGTGAGCGGATGGAGAATGATGCGGGAGCTTCATTTTGAAAATCCGGTGAAATCCGTAGGAATGAAGCTTTTCCTGATGTTTTTTGCAAGTATTTTGTTCTTTGTCCTGATCGTCGGGATTATTTCTTACTCCGTTTCGAAAAATGTTATTAAAGGCAAGGTTTCCGAATCCAACGTTGAGACGCTTACACAGGCCGGACAAAAGCTCGACTTCCTGTTCCAGACTTTCGATGATGCGTCGCTGCAAATTATGCTGAACAAGGATATTCAGGATATTCTCGATAAGCAGGCGAAGGTCGACCCGAGCACTTATGATTATTTAGACCTAACCCGCCAACTGTCGGAGAAATTAAACGTCATTATTTTTTCCAACAAATCGATTAAGACGCTTCACCTTTATAAGCCTGATGGCTCCCTGATTACGATAACCGGAGCGGGCGGCAGTACGCTGGTCGGCAATGTGAAGGATCAGGACTGGTTCGCAAAAGTTAATGAAGCCAACGGTAAAGTGGTCTGGCTGGACAGCAAAGTCAACGGATATTCGACGAACTCCCCGGGCACGTTTGCCATCGGAAGGGTGCTGCGCAATACGTTGACGAACAACTCGTCTGCGATTCTGCTTTTGGAAATCAGCACCGATCTGTTGTATAAAGAAGTCAACGAAATCTCTCTCGGCGATGACAGTAAGATCGCTATTACAAACTCCTCGAACAAAGTGATCGCTTCGATCGCTAAGGAGACGGTGGAGAAAGATTCGGACATTCAGCTGACGAAAGAACAGATGGATAAAGATGCCGACTCGTTTACAACCAAAGACGACCATCTGGTTTCTTTTTACCGTTCGACGGTGTCCGGTTGGTATTTGCTCGGCGATACGCCGGTGAGCTCGCTGGTGAAGGAAGCAGGAGTCATTTTCAAATATACGATCTATGTGGCCATCGGTGCGGCTATCGCCGCCGTGCTAATCGGATTGTTCGTCGCAAGAATGATCGGACGGCCGCTCATTAATCTCCGCAACCTAATGCGGCAAGGAGCGCGAGGCAATCTTACGGTACGCGCCAATTATCAAACGAAAGACGAGATCGGCCAGTTGGGCGAAAGCTTCGATGTGATGATGCAGCAGATTACATCGCTCGTTCAGCAGACCAGCGCTTCGGCTCAGCAGGTGGCTGAAACCGCTACGGAGCTTTCGAATTCTTCGAAAGTAACCGCTACGGCCGCACGTGAAATTGCAGTAGCGACGGACGAAATTTCGGGCGGAGCGGCAGGGCTTGCCACCGAATCGGAAAAAGGGAACGAGCTTACGCAGCACATCGGCGTGCAAATGAAGCAGGTCATCGAGGCGAACCTGGAGATGGGAACGGCAGCCGCGGACGTGCAAAGCTCGAGTGAGCAGGGTACCAAGTACATGGACGAACTTATCGGCAAGACGAACTTAACGGAAGAAATGATACGCTCCATGGTCGATAAGGTCGACAGACTTAAAGACAGCACCCGGTCGATTCGTAAAATTCTCGAAGTGCTGAACAATTTAACCAAGCAGACGAATATTCTTTCGCTTAATGCAACGATCGAAGCCGCCAGAGCCGGAGCCGCAGGAAAAGGATTCATGGTCGTGGCCGACGAAATCCGCAAGCTGGCGGATCAATCCAGACAATCGATCGATATCGTTGGTCAAACGACGGAAACGATTCAAAAAGAGATCGATGAAACGGTAAAAGCGCTCAACAACGCCAGACCGATTTTCCAGGAGCAAATTTTGGCGGTTAAAGAAGCGGATACGATTTTCAAGCAAGTAACGAGCCATATGGGCGGTTTTATTACGCAGCTTAGCGCTGTGAGCGATTCAATCAGCACGCTGGAGCAGTCGCAGGTCGTGCTGTCGGATGCGATGACCAACGTAAGCGCAGTTGCGGAGGAATCGTTGGCAACATCCGAGGAGGTTGCATCGTTAAGCTCCGAGCAGCTCGGCATCAGCGAAGGGCTGGTGAAGCTGTCCGACAAGCTGGACCAGCTCTCCAAAACATTGAACGAGTCGCTTTCCAAGTTTGAAGTTGAGTAAATATACATAAAAAAGCTATCCCCTTGCGGTATGACGAGGGGGTAGCTTTTTTGTTGAAAGAGCGGCGCAGCGGGCTGTTGTAGGCTAGGCGGCTTTCACCGTGCGCAGCCGGCCGGTGAGGTGACGGCGCGAGCAAATTGTCGTACGGCGAGTTGCGCTCAGGCCAAAGACCTGCAAAAGTGCAGGCTTTTGCGTAGGAACCAGCCCGTTTTGAGGAAAAGCCTGCGATAGTGCAGGAATTTTCGTCCATGAGGAGGCTGAGCTTGAATTTCGGCAGAAAATCCTGCAGATTTGCAGGAATTTAGCAAAGTAAGAGCATCAGGGAGAAAAAAGATGCACTTTTGCAGGTTTTCTGCGCGTGCTGCTGGCCAGTGAGACGTCAGTGAGAGCAAATTGTCGTACGGCGAGTTGCGTTCTGGCCATAAACCAGCGAAAAAGTGCAGGCTTTCTGCGCGCGCTATCGGCCAATGACGCGTCGACTAGCTTTCAGCAGCGGTTTGACAGAAGCTGCTGCTCCCCTCTGAGCGTCTAGTTTTGTGAGGATGACGCCCCGGTGTAATTTGCTTGGCGCAGTTTGCCGGATACGGCTGTTGAACATACTGAGAGCAGAAGCTATTCGTGCGACGAAAGGGATTGCGGCTATGAAACGGAATCAGCTGTCAGCGGCGGAAAAACGCCGAATATTTTTGTCTCTCCTTATTATCATTTGTGCGCTCTCCATTATTGGCGGGAAGCTTTTCTGGATACAGGTTGCCGCATCGGAAAGCTATTCGTCCCGGAGCATCAACCTCGTCGAAAACTCGGTTTTGCAAAGGCAGCGCGCTTTAGTTTTGGATAGCGGCCGCGGGCAAATTTATGATCGGCATATGCGGCCGTTTACAGGACAAACGGTCAGGGCGTTGGTCGTGTTTCCGATCCATAGCCAATACTGGGGCACTGAGGGGCAGCTTGCCCAGATCGCCCGTATATTAGGGACGAGCCCGAAGGATTGGCTCGCCTTCGTGAGCGGGTTGAAGGAGCCGCAGGTTTGGCGAGGCCAAGGCCAAGCTGATATAGTTCCGCTCGCATTGACGCCGGAGGAGGAAGCGGAGATTACGGCTTTGCAGCTCCCGTACCTGAAAGTCGTAAACATGGAAAGCCGATATCCGGCGGAAATGACGGCCAGGCAGCTGATCGGATTTATCGGGCAAAATCCGGATCTCGTCTCTAGCGTATACGGTGCCGAGCTGGCGAGCGGCAGGATGGGGCTGACGAGCAAAATCGGCGGAGCCGGCCTGGAAAAAAGCTTTGATCGGTGGCTGCGCGGGATCGGCGAAACGTCGATCTCGTATTTCACCGATGCGGGCAAAAGGCCTCTGTCAGGCCTCGATGCCAGAATGATTGCGCCGGATAATCCGTATTACCCGCTCAAACTTGTAACTACGCTGGATATGAGCGTGCAGCAAAAAATCGAAGCGCTGATGGACAAGATGCAAATTCGCGAAGGGGCTGCAGTCGTTCAGGATGCCGGCCAAGGCGATGTCGTTGCGATGGCGAGCCGCCCGAACTTTGATCCTGCCCGGGTCGACCCGGGCAGTTCGAACTGGAGCAACCACGCGCTTAAGGCGACGGTGCCGGGCTCGATTTTCAAGATGGTGGTTGCTGCGGCAGCGTTGGATGAAGGCGTCGTAGACCTTCACGAAACTTTCGATTGCGAGGGGGCACTGGGCAAATACGGCTTCACTTGCTGGAGAAAAGAGGGGCATGGCGCTTTGACATTGGAGGAAGGTTATGCCCAGTCCTGCAACATCGTTTTCGCCAAAGTGATGCAGCGCTTGACTGCGGCGCAAGTGGAGACCTATGCGCGCAAGCTTGGGCTGCTGGTAGACGTCGGCTGGACAGGAAAAGCCGGTACGAAGGAGGACATAAGGCAATTCGATCAGGAGGAAGCCGGTCATCTTTTTGATACGCAGACACCCCGCAGCGATGAGGGCGTGCTGATGCAGACGGCTATCGGTCAAAGGGACGTACGTATATCGCCGCTGCAAGCCTCCAACATGGTAGTTGCCTTGCTCCACGGGGGCAAAGCTTTATCGCCAAGAGTGGTGCAGGAAATCCGTTACCGGACGGGCCGCGCCATGGAACAATTTCCTGTGCATGCGCTGCGTCCTGCCGATGGCAGCGTATCCGCGAAGACAAGCCGCAGGCTGCTGGACTGGATGCGGGATGTCGTCACGGACGGAACAGGACAAGGGCTGCAGGGGGCGGAATGGAACCTTGCAGGCAAGTCAGGGACCGCGCAAGTCATACATGACAAACAGGAAAAAATCAATCAATGGTTTATCGGCTACGGTCCTGTCGAAGCTCCGCGGTATGCGGTCTCGGTAGTTATCGAGAATGCGGATGTGCGGGAAAGCAGCAAAGCGATTCCGCTTTTTAAGGGGATTATGAACATATTGGCCGAAGCTTCAAAGGGCGGGTAATGAAATCATAAAGCATGTTCCTTTTCCGGGCTGGCTTCTCACTTCGATGGTTCCTCCCAAGTTTTTGACGATGCGGAAGGAGACCATCATGCCAAGGCCGGTGCCTTTGTGTTTGGTCGAATAAAACGGGGTTCCAAGCTGCTCGATTTGCTCGGCCGTCATACCGATTCCGCTATCCCTGATTTCCAAAATAATTTTGGAGCCGCGCTTATAGCCGCTAATTTGCAGCGTTCCGCCGTTTGGCATTGCTTCGATTCCGTTTTTGGTCAAATTAACGAGACATTGAATCATTTTTTCATAGTTGGCTATGATCCAAAGAGGCGATTCCATATCAAAGGAAATTTGCACCCCTCTCAGCGAGGCATAAGGATTGATCAAATTCCCCAGCTTTTGCGTGAGTGTGGAAGCGTCGAGCCTCTCCGTTTTTTCCGCCTGGGGTTTGGCAAACGAGAGGTAATCGCTAATAATGCTTTGCGCGCGGTCGATCTCTTCGATAACCATCGAAGTATATATCCGCTTTTTTTCTTCGGTAACTTGGGATTGGCTGAGAATTTGCATGAAGCCGCGCGCCACGGTCATCGGATTGCGGATTTCATGTGCTACGGAGGCGGCGAGCTCGCTAAGTACATGAAGTTTCTCGGAGCGTTGAAGCTCGCTTCGCATGGACATATTTTCGCGGATTCTTTCAATAAGATAAGTCAGCATCAACATCGTGACCATATGAATGAGACAGAATAAGCCGCCATACATCCAAAAGCGCAAATCGATCTTTTCATCCATCTGAATCCGGTAAACGAGGTTTATGCAAAAAGCGGCCAAAGCGCTGACGAATGCGAGCAAACTGGGGAACATCACCTTGGTCGTGCGCTGTTTCCAATTGCTGAGCGAGATAAAGGCAAGTATGAAAGGGACCAGAAGTGCGATGAGGGAAACGATCAAAACCAGTTCCGGCCCTCCGATGTAATATCGATAGGCGATGATCACTGCGGATACGATCAAGCCGGCGCCGATGCCGCTGTACAAGAATGCGGCGAGCACGGGAATAACGCGAAGGTCGTATTCGCTGCCGTTGTAGGCGAAGAGCGGATGAGACATGCAAAACACCGCGGCAAGAGAGCAGATGATAGCGATGCTCAACTGGCTGCAGCGGCGGCTTTTAATGGGCCTGGACCGGTCAAGCCATAATATGTAATAGATCAAGATGGGTACCGTTAGAACCAGTACATTAAGCAGCAAGTCATCCATGACTTTCAATTGTTTTCGCCCACTTATCGGAATTTGGTTATATTTGTATTATTTCGACAGAAAAATAGAAATTCCTACCTGTTTGAGTCTGAGATTTTGATGATTTTTGACAATATCTTCTGCAATCCGGGACGGTTCATTGCGATACGGAGGCAGATCCATTACAATTTGAAATGGGTTTGAATACGAAGGTCGGGAGAATCGGGATTATGTCTATACAATTGCTGCCCCCCGGTACGATCGTTTGGGATCGTTCGGATGAAACGGGCTTTCACGATATACTGTACTCGTTTGCTCTGGAGGAGTTGATGTGCAGGGCGATTGGCCAGGGGGCCGCGCCTGTGATTCATATTTGGCGCCATCCGCGGGCTTTTGTGATGGGGCTTCGCGACAGCCGGCTTCCTTTGGCCGCCGATGCGCAGCGATGGCTGCAGGGCCAGGGCTATAGCACGGCGGTCCGCAATTCCGGCGGGGCGGCCGTTCCGCTTGATCTGGGCGTGGTCAATGTGTCGCTGCTGATTCCCAAAGCGGCGGGCGATATGGAGCACCGCAAAGATTTTGAAACGATGGTGGCCTTGATCCGGCAAGCGATGAGCGGTTTAACCGGACAGATCGATCAGGGAGAAGTTGTCGGCTCGTTTTGCCCGGGCGAATTCGATCTGAGTGTCGGCGGGCGCAAATTTTGCGGAATTGCCCAGCGCCGCCAGCAGCGGGCTATCTCGGTGCAAGCTTTTGTCATCGTGGAAGGAAACGGCGAGAGCAAGGCCCGCATGGCGCGCGAGTTTTATGACAAAGCGGCGGGAACGGCTTTGCAGGGGGATTATCCGGCAGTCGCACCGGAGAGCATGGCAAGCCTTGCGGAATGTTTGAACGCTCCGCTGACCTCCGGCCAATTTACGGAGACGCTCATAGCAGAACTCGGCAAAACGGGAATCCGGCCGGCCGCCGCAGAACAAATCGTCGGAGCGCCGACCGGAGAGCAAATTGCGGATATGATCGAATTGCTGAAATCGCGGTATGCGATAAAAAGCGGATAAACAGCGGATAAGTGGTGGCTATCCCAAAAAGTAATGCAGCGCATTAGGCAGCTCCAACTGCCAAAACCCCCATAAATGCTTGCCGGGCTTCTCTACATAATGGAGCGCGGTTTTTTTTCGCTCGAGCACCTCTCTGGTCAGCCGGTTTTCCAGAACGAAATCGAACGTACCGCGCTCTGTCGTCACTTCGGTTTCGTCCAGACCGATCAGCATGTACAGCTCCAGCCAGGATAAATCCTCTTCCCTGGAAAGACGCTCCCTGGTTAAGCCGAAAAATGCGCCGGACAAGGATATAACGCGGCAAAAAAGGCTAGGATAATCTAAGGCAAGGTGCAGAGAAACCGTTCCTCCCAGCGAGTCGCCGGCAACGATGCGTTCGGTGCGGTCTTGGCGGGCCGGATAGAGCCCTTCGATGTAAGGAATCAGTTCCTCAGCAAAAAAACGGGTGTAAGCGGAATGACGCTCGCCTTCAGGGGCGTATTCGCTTGTGCGAACGGCTGTATCGACGTCCACTCCGACAACGATGGCCGGCTCCATTCCGTCATCCAGAATGCAGCGGTTCAGAGTCGTCGCGATGCGGCCGAAATTAAAAAATTGTTCGCCGTCCTGGCAATAAATGACCGGATAGGACAGCAGGTCGTTATAGCCGGGCGGCAGGAAAATGCGGAGGGAGCGCCGTTCGCCCAAATAAGCGGATGTAATTTCGTCTTTGACAATCGTTCTTTTGTAGTAGCGGGAGTCTTCCATTGTATCATGCGCCCCTTTTTTAAAATGATGTCAGCCGTTACCGGCGTGTTATTGAGTGCCAGCAATGTGTGGTGGTTTTTTGCAAAAATTGGGTATTTTTTGGAGAGGTGTATTATAGCAGTTATTAATAAATTGTTAACTGTATTATATATTTTGATGAACTGTACTATTCAATTAGGTTAAAAAATGTCGTATTCCTTAAGGAAACTGGTGTACAATTCACAAAAACAGGTTTATAATAATACTATAACAGAAACGAAGCTAGCAGGCATTAAAATCATATATGAGGTGAAATGGTATGAGTAAGCCACTTGTCAGCCAAGCGAATTATGAAGTGACCACAGAGAAAGTTCAGCCTTTGCAGGTCCTTGCTCCGGACGGTACTGTTGTCAATCCTGACAAAATGCCGAATTTGAGCGACGATCAATTGAAAGAATTAATGAGAAGAATGGTATTCACCCGCGTATGGGATGAAAGAGCCGTTAATCTGGGCCGTCAAGGCCGTCTTGGTTTCTACGCGCCGGTATCTGGACAGGAAGCGTCCATGATCGGCAGCGAGTTTGCTTTGAATAAGGACGATTTCATTTGCCCGGGCTACCGCGATATGCCGCAAATCGTATGGCACGGACTGCCGATGTATCAAGCTTTCTTGTATTCCCGCGGTCACCAGCATGGCGGTCAGATTCCGCAGGATGTGCACGTGCTTATGCCGCAAATCATTATCGGCGCGCAAATTTTGCATGCTACCGGCGTTGCGATGGCGTTCAAAAAGCGCAATCAGCCTCGCGTAGCGATTACTTACACAGGCGACGGGGGCAGCTCCGAAGGCGATTTCTATGAAGGAATGAACTTTGCGGGAGCATTCAAGCTGCCTGTCATTTACTTCGTGCAAAATAACGGGTATGCGATCACGACTCCGTACGCCAAGCAAACAGGCGCGCTTTCCGTAGCGCACAAAGCGCTTGCCGCGGGAATCAAGGGCGTTCAAGTGGACGGCATGGACGTTCTGGCTGTCGTTCAAGCAGTGACTGAGGCTGCCGAGAGAGGCCGTCGGGGCGAAGGCGCAACTTTGATCGAAGCATTAACGTACCGTTTCCGTCCGCATTCGATGGCGGATGATACGACCAAATACCGCACCAAAGACGAAGAAAGCGAATGGGAGCCTAAAGATCCTCTTGCGCGCATGCGCCTGTTCCTGACACAAAAAGGACTGTGGAGCGAAGAGGAAGAGAACCGCGTGAAGGAAGAAGCGAAGGCTACTGTCGCCGAGCATATCAAAAAAGCCGAGGAAACCGAAAAAATGACGATTCCTGGCTTGATCGATTCGATGTTTGAAACTACACCGCAGCATCTGGAAGAGCAAAAGCAAGCGTACAAATAAATGGTTTCGCGGCTGTCGGCCGCGAGAACGAAAGCAATGCTAACGAGGCCAGTTTTTTGGCGAAAAACTCTTAGGAGGCACGGACTGTCATGGCACAAATGACGATGATTCAAGCGATAAAAGACGCGATGCGCGTTGAATTGGAAAGAGATCCCAACGTAGTTTTGTTCGGGGAAGACGTTGGTCATGTCGGCGGCGTATTTCGCGCGACGGAAGGTTTACAAAAAGAGTTCGGCGAAGAGCGCGTATTCGATACGCCTCTGGCTGAATCCGCGATCGGCGGACTTGCCGTAGGTCTTGGCATCCAGGGCTTCCGCCCGATTGCCGAAATTCAATTTGTCGGCTTCATTTATGAAGCGCTCGACCAAATTTGCGTACAGGCTGCCCGTATGCGCTACCGCTCCGGCGGCCGTTACAACGCTCCGATCGTGTTCCGCACGCCTTTTGGCGGCGGGGTTAAAGCGGCTGAGCTGCATACCGACCCGCTGGAAGGGCTGCTGGTGCAAACTCCGGGGATCAAAGTCATTGTCCCTTCCAACCCTTACGATGCGAAAGGGCTTCTCATTTCCGCGATTCGCGATAATGACCCTGTTTTCTTCATGGAACATTTGAATTTATACCGTTCTTTCCGTGCAGAAGTGCCGGAAGGCGAATATACCGTGGAAATCGGCAAAGCGAATGTCGTTCGCGAAGGCTCCGATGTCACGATCATTACTTACGGCGCTATGGTGCACACTTCCCTCAAAGCGGCCGAGGAAATCGAAAAAACGAAGGGCGTCAAAGTCGAAGTCATCGACCTGCGCACACTGCTGCCGCTTGATATCGACACGATCGTCGCTTCCATCAAGAAAACGAACAGAGCGATTATCGTACAGGAAGCGCAAAAAACTTCCGGCGTAGCGGCGGAAGTGATCGCGCAAATCAACGAGAAGGCGATCCTCCATCTGGAAGCTCCCGTGCTTCGCGTGGCGCCGCCGGATACGATTTATCCTTTTGCGCAAATCGAAGACGCTTGGCTGCCTAATCCTGCGAGCGTCATTGCCGGAATCAATCAAGTCCTCGAATTTTAATTATACAGTCGAAAGTAATGGGAGGTAGTGTACGTGGCACTTTTTGAATACAAGTTCCCTGAGCTTGGCGAGGGTATACATGAAGGCGAGATCGTCAAGCTGCTCGTAAAAGCGGGCGACGCCGTAACGGATGAAACGATTTTGATGGAAGTTCAAAACGATAAAGCGGTCGTGGAAGTACCTTGTCCTGTCGACGGAAAAGTCGTCGACGTGAAAGTGAAAGACGGCCAAATCTGCACGGTCGGCGAGCTCGTGATGACGATCGAGGTCGCGGGCGAACTGCCTGCGGCATCGATCCACGGCCACGACGCGCCTGCGGCCGCGGCGCCTGCTCCTGCTGCCCCTGCGGCGGCAGCACCGGCCCCTGCAGCAGCACCAGCGGCTGCTGCTGCAGCTCCGGCAGCGCCTGCTGCAAGCAGCGCCGGCCGCGAAGTGCTTGCGACGCCTAGCGTGCGCAAGCTGGCAAGAGAGCAGGGCGTCAACCTCGCTGAGGTGACGCCGACAGGCAAGCACGGCCGCGTTACGCGCGAGGACGTGCTCGGTTTCACAGCCGGAGGCGGCGCAGCCGCGGCTCCGGCAGCAGTGCCGGCCGCTGCGGAGGCGGCTGGCGCGGCGGCGCCTGCGGCAGCAGCGCAGGCGGCCGTGAGCGGCGATCGCGCCGAAGAACGGATTCCGTTCAAAGGAATCCGCAAAGTGATCGCGAACGCGATGGTCAAGTCCGTGTATACGGCTCCGCACGTGACGCTGATGGACGAGATCGACGTGTCGGCCCTCGTCGCTCTGCGCGAGCGGACGAAGCCTCTCGCCGAGAAAAAAGGCGTGAAGCTGACTTACCTGCCGTTCATCGTCAAAGCGTTGGTAGCAGCTTGCCGCCAATTCCCGGTCATGAATGCGATGATCGACGAAGAGAAGCAAGAGATCGTGTACAAAAAGTACTACAACATCGGCATCGCGACCGATACGGACAACGGCCTGCTCGTTCCGGTCATTCATGACGCAGACCGCAAAAACGTATGGTCGATCGCATCCGCCATCAAAGATCTTGCCGTTCGCGGACGCGAAGGCAAACTGGCTCCTAACGAAATGAAGGGCGGAACGATTTCCATTACGAACATCGGCTCCGTAGGCGGCATGTTCTTTACGCCGGTCATCAACTTCCCTGAAGTTGCGATTTTGGGTGCAGGCCGCATCACGGAAAAACCTGTCGTGAAAAACGGACAAATCGTAGCAGCTCAAGTTATGGCGCTTTCCCTCAGCTTTGACCACCGCATCGTGGACGGAGCGACGGCGCAAAGCTTCCTGAACTATATCAAGCAGCTTCTGGCCGATCCAGAGCTTCTTGTCCTGGAGGTGTAACATATGGTAGTAGGAGACGCTTCTTTAGATATTGACGTATTGGTTATCGGTGCGGGTCCGGGCGGCTATGTGGCCGCCATCCGCGCCGCGCAGCTCGGCAAAAGCGTATTGATCGTAGATAAATCGGAATGGGGCGGCGTATGTCTGAACCGCGGCTGTATCCCTTCCAAAGCTTTGATCTCCGCTGCGCATCAATACGAGCATGCCCTTCATGCCGACAGCATGGGCATCTCGGTTGAAAATGTGAAAGTGGATTTCGCCAAAGTGCAGGAATGGAAAAACGGCATCGTCAAAAAGCAAACAGGCGGCGTCAGCGCATTGCTCAAAGGCAACAAAATCCAGATGTTCCAGGGCGAAGTCATGTTCATCAACGAGCATGAAGCGCGTGTATTCAATGAGCAGGAAGCTCCGCGCTACCGCTTCCAGCACTGCATCATCGCGACGGGCTCCCGTCCGATCGAGTTGAAAGCATTCCCGTTCGGCGGCAGAATCATCTCCTCGACAGAGGCGCTTAACCTGCCGGAAATTCCGAAAAGCATGATCGTCATCGGCGGCGGCTATATCGGCATCGAGCTGGGCCAAACGTACGCGAAGTTCGGTACAAAAGTAACTGTTCTGGAAGGCTCTGACAGCGTGCTGCCGGGCTTTGAAAAAGAAATGTCCAAACTGGTTGCCCGCAACCTGGACAAAGTAGGCGTTGAGGTGCATACTGAAGCGTTGGCGCAAAGCTGCACCAAAACGGACAACGACGTGACGGTTACGTTCACTGTCAAAGGCGAGGAAAAGCAAGTTACGGCCGATTACGTGCTTGTAACGGTTGGCCGCCGTCCGAACACGGACGGCGAGCTCGGCTTGGATCTGATCAACCTGAAGCTGACAGAACGCGGTTTGGTCGAGATCGACAATCAATGCCGCACGAGCATTCCGCATATTTTCGCGATCGGCGATATCGTTCCGGGTCCGGCTTTGGCGCACAAAGCTTCCTACGAAGCAAAAGTGGCGGCTGAAGTGATTGCCGGTCATCCGAGCGTAATCGACTATAAGGCGATCCCGGCGGTCGTATTCTCCGATCCGGAAATTGCCAGCGTCGGTTTGAACGAAACCGAAGCGAAAGCGCAAGGCTACAATGTAGCGATCGGCAAGTTCCCTTACGCAGCCAACGGCCGCGCGAACTCGCTGAACGCAGGCCAAGGCTTCGTCAAACTGGTCGGCGACAAAGATACGGGCATCCTGCTGGGCGGGCAAGTTGTCGGTCCGGAAGCATCCAACCTGATCGGCGAGCTTGGCTTGGCGATTGAAATGGGAGCCACCCTGGAAGACATCGCATTGACCATCCATGCGCATCCGACATTGACGGAAATGGTGATGGATGCAGCAGAAGGCGCTTTGGGCCATCCGATTCATCAGCTTAAATAATAAATTAGAAAAAGTCCCGAAAGATTGGCCGTGGAGCCGATCCTTCGGGACTTTTTTAGCGTTTGAGTTCGATGCAGCGCGGCAACGCATGGAACGGTATTCCGGTTGGCGAACCGGCTTCCCCACCCACCCACGCTGCTGCTCACTTTCGAAACGGGGCGAGGCTGTCGCACAAGTAGTTTGCGGCTGCTTCGGTAAATTAATCCAGAGTAGAATAAACCCATCAACCTAGCAATCACTAGCTACCTGTATAAACCCACCAATCCAGCAATCACTAGCAACGTCCAAAAAACCTGCAAAAGTACATCTTTTTGTGTGTTGATAGGCTTGTTTCAGGAAATTCCTGCAAATCTGCAGTTTTTTTTGGCTATTAAGCAGGGTTCAGCCAATCAAGAGCGGAAATTCCTGCACAATCGCAGGCTTTTCGCCAAAACAAGCATATTCAGCCGAAAAAGCCTGCACTTTTGCAGGCTTTGCGAGCTGCCAAGCCGTTTCCCGAACGGCCGAGCAGGTTTTGCGAGCTGCCAAGCCGTTTCCCGAACGGCCGAGCAGGTTTTGCGAGCTGCCAAGCCGTTCCACGAACGGCCGAGCAAGTTTTGCGTGGCGCCAAGCCGTTCCACGAACGGCCGAGCAGGGTATGCGAGCCGCTAAGCCGTTTCCCGAACGGTCGTGCAGGCTATGCGTACCGCTAAACCATCCCACGGCCACGCCGGCTGTTCGGCCTTACTCTTTTAGTGTCGGATTTTTAACGCCCCGCGACAGCTTGTCGATTGTTTTTTCAACGCGGGTGCGGCGCGTTTCTTCACGTTTGGCGTCGGTGATCCAGCGGACGTATTCTTTGCGGTTCGTGTACGACAGCGTTTCGTAGAACGCGAAGGCTTCGGGGCTGGCGGCAAATGCCACAGCCAGATCGTCCGGCACGACGACGGTTTTGTCGGCGCTTGCCGCGGCTTTGTCGGCGTCCGCCGAGCGGTCTGTTGTGTGCTGGCTTCTCGTCGCTTTTACCTGGCTTGCGTGCCGAAAACGCATGGCTGACCAAGTGTCGTCCAGGGAGATGAGGGAGACGCCTTCGTACTGTAGGTCGTAAACCGGCTGCCACCCGGAATCCCGGTTAATGTCGGTTTTTATTTTTCCCGTACCTTTCGGGTAGCACATCCACAGCAAACCGTCCGGGGCGACGGCCTGGATCGCGATGGGCGCTAGGCTTTGCACTTCAGCGGCGCTATGGAGAAAAACTTGCACAAAATCGTAAGCGTGATCGGCTTCTTTTTGCTCGGATGCCTGCACATCCTCAGGCAGAGGGCCTAGCGATGCGATATAACCTTCAGGCGCATTCAAAATCAAAGCCCGCTTGCAGCTTGCCAAGCGGAGTTTTTTGACCAATTCGTTGCTCATGTGAGGGCTCACTCTTTTCTTTAGTTAGCAATCTTACCCACTATTCTAGAAGCAAGGAAGCCGCTTTGTCAAAATGCCGGCGCGAAATATGGCGAAAAGCGGTCAACCGTGTCTTTTTTGAAAATCGGTCATAAAATCGGCGAGCGCTCTGCACGCTTCCTCGGGTACTGCGTTATAAGCGGATGCGCGCAAACCGCCAACGCTGCGGTGTCCTGCCAGGCCTTCGAAGCCGTTCAGCTCGGACTCCCGGACGAACTTGCGTTCCAGCGCTTCGTCTTTCATTCGCCAAGTGATATTCATATGGGACCGGTCGGCCGGATCGATGATGCCTTTGTAAAATCCGCCGCTGGCGTCAATTACGCTGTAGAGCAGGCCGGCTTTGGCCGCGTTTTGCTTTTCGAGCTGTTCCAGGCCTCCCTGCCGGAAAAACCATTTTAACACAAGGTTCATCATGTAGATGGCATGCACCGGCGGCGTATTGTAAAGCGACCTGTCTTTGGCAAAAGTTCCGTAGCGGAGAATCGCCGGAATCCGCTTCGACGCCTGCTCCAGCAAATCTTCGCGGATGATGACGGCCGTTACGCCGGCAGGCCCGAGATTTTTTTGCGCGCCCGCGTAGATCAGGGAAAAACGCTGAAAATCCAGCTTCCGGCTGAGAATGTCGCTGGTCATATCGCCGATCAGCGGGACCGCCCCGACCGACGGTATTTCAGCATAGCGCGATCCTTCGATGGTGTTGTTCGTCGTGATATGGACGTAAGCCGACGAAGGGGCCAAGTCGCTTGCCGCCAGCTTTGGAATGTGGCGCCATTCCTGCTCGCGCGAGCTTGCCGCAACATGGACCGGGCCTACTTGGGCGGCTTCTTTGCAAGCTTTTTCCGCAAAGCTGCCGGTGAGCGCGTAGCTGGCCGTTGTTCCCTCTTGCAGGAAGTTAAGCGGAATTAATGCAAACTGGGTGCTTGCGCCGCCGCCCATAAAGAGCGTGTGATACTTGCCGTCGTCGAGCCCCAAAGCTTGCAGCAGGAGCTGCTGCGTTTCGTCGTTCAACTGCTCCACTTCTTTGCTGCGGTGCGACATTTCCAGTAGTGAAATTCCTTTGCCTTGGTAGTCGACGAATTGTTCTTTCGCTTGTTCCAGCACTTCGAGCGGCAGCGCAGCCGGACCCGGGTTAAAATTGTACAATCTTTCAGCCATCTCATGATTCCTCCCGTATATCGAATAAAAAACAAAAAGCGCCCTCATCCGATTGGGACGAGGAGCGCTTGCTCGCGGTGCCACCCAAATTGAGGAACTTCGTTCCTCCTCTTGGTTCCGCGGTAACGGGCGGGTCCGGTTAACTTAGAATCGACGCAGCGTCTATCTTGGCGAAAACGCCTCCGAGTTGGATTCTCATCACAGGCATGATCCGGTTATGAATGTTGTTAAGAAGTATATCCCAAGTAGGGGCATATGGCAATACCGGGAAATTATTTTTTTGAAAAGCGCTGCCGGTAGGTGCGCGGGGTAATGCCTTCGTATCTCGAAAAGCAGGATGTGAAATAAGCGGCATGGTTGAATCCGACTTCTTCCGCAATGTAGGCGACGGGTAGATCGGTTTGCAGCAAAAGCAGCTTTGCCTGTTCAACGCGGTAATGCAATAAATAGTCCATGGGTGAACAGCCGAACTCCTTTTGCATGCAGCGGGCGATATAGACCGGATGAAAATTAATCGCTTCGCCAAGCTCCTGAGCGGTAATTCCTTCGCGGTAATGGAGCCGCAAATAAGTGGCGGCCTGATGGGCAACCGCCGCTGCCGGTTTGGCGGTCGTTGAATTCAGGGAGGCGCTGAGCTGCTCCATTATTTCCTGGAAAATAATTTGCTGCTTCCAGCGCACCCAGCTTTGGTGGGAGTTCTTTTCCAACCCGATCAACTGATTCAAACTTTCGTACATTTTGGAGGGCTGGAGCAGCTTCGTGAACTGTGGAACTTGAATTTGAAAAGTTTGCAGCATGAAATTGTTTTCTGCGTGGCCGGTTGAAGAACTTTGGCTGTTCTCCTCGACTGCTTGCCACGAGCCCGTAGTTTGGAAGTGTAGCCAGTACGTTCCGGTTGGGCTGCGGTTGCCTTCAGTCGGATAATGATGAAGGTCGGGCCGGAGAATGAGGGCGTAGTCTTCCGCAACCTCGTAATGGCGGTCTTCCTCGCCGACATAAAGGCAGCCCTTGTCCACTACAAGCAGGTCAAATTCGCCGAGCTTGTAGCGTTCGGGATGTTTTCTGCCTATTTGAGCTACGCTGTAGCCGCCCGAAATGTAATGCGGAAGCGGCGGAGCGGTAAATTGCAGGATGGACACAAGGCAGACCTCCCAGGAAATACAGCTGATCCGAAAAGTTGGAATCTTGATAGTATAGGTTGAAAAACTGATACTTGATGCCTAGTATACCATCTATAATGTGAATAAACGAGCTGTAATTAAACGCGCGTTTAAAGCGTTTACATTGAAGTGGCAGTCGGGCAGCTCCGGTACATACGGCAATCGATACTTTTCGTTTTTGGATGAAAATTATGTAAAGAAAAGAGGCCGGTTCATGATGAAATACCGTAAATTGGGAAGAAGCGGACTGAAAGTTAGCGAAATCAGTCTGGGAAGCTGGCTGACCTACGGGAATTCCGTCGCCGAGGAAACGGTAGCGAAGCTGACTCGCAGGGCGTTCGAGCTGGGCGTTAACTTTTTGGATACGGCGAATGTGTATGCGCAGGGCGAAGCGGAAATATTGCTCGGAAAAGCTTTGAAAGCTTATTCGCGCGATTCTTATGTGCTTGCGACGAAAGCTTTTTGGCCGATGGGAGCGGGCCCGAACGACAGGGGACTCTCGCGCAAACACGTTTTCGAGCAAATTCATGCCAGTCTGCGGCGTTTGCAGACCGATTATGTTGATATTTTTTACTGCCACCGCTACGATCCGGAGACGCCTGTCGATGAA
Source organism: Paenibacillus sp. sgz302191 (assembly GCF_057749925.1). NCBI lineage: Bacteria > Bacillati > Bacillota > Bacilli > Caryophanales > Paenibacillaceae > Paenibacillus > Paenibacillus sp. sgz302191. The sequence goes on along the minus strand of NZ_JBYLHY010000002.1, from coordinate 251,675 downwards.
ACGCTGCGCACGATTGATGATATGGTCCGCCAGGGCAAAGTGCTGTACGTCGGCGTAAGCGAATGGACGGCGGCGCAAATTCAGGAGGGTTTGCGGACCGCCGACAAATACTTGCTTGACCGGGTCGTCGTGAACCAGCCGCAGTACAACATGTTTCACCGCGGCATTGAAGCCGAGGTGCTGCCGGTCAGCGAGAAGAACGGCATCTCGCAGGTCGTATTTTCGCCTTTGGCGCAAGGTGTGCTAACAGGCAAATACCGTAAAGGCGGGAAGCTTCCCGAAGGAAGCCGGGCGAGCGATCCGACAGCGAATTCGTCGATCGGCAAATTTCTGAGCGAAAGCCACCTGGACAAGGTGGAGCAACTGGCAGGCGTCGCGGACGAACTCGGCCTATCGATGTCGACGCTGGCGCTGGCTTGGGTGCTTCGACAACCGGGCGTCGCCAGCGCGCTCGTAGGCGCGACGCGGGTCGAGCAGCTGGAAGACAACGTGAAAGCGTCCGGCGTCACGCTCCCGGCCGAAATTATCCGAAAAATAGATGAAATTCTCGCTTGATTTTGGATGAATAGCTCCTTGTGAGCAAAGCGGTGGTTCACGGAAGCCGCCGTCTTGCTCACGAGGAGTTTTTTTCGTTGTACAAAGCTGGAAATCGTTATAAAATGAACTCGTTACAGCTGTCAGCGGTTTTTTTTATCAATTTGGGTTACCGATAACACAAGGCTGAAAGGAGCATGTTTGTGAACCTGAAAAATAGGAGATTGTGGTACAGGCAGCCTGCGAACGAATGGACGGAGGCGCTTCCGATTGGAAACGGACGGCTGGGCGCGATGGTATTCGGCGGGACGCACGAGGAGCTGTTCCAGCTGAATGAAGACACGCTGTGGTCCGGATATCCGCAGGACAAGCTCAATTATAAGGCGCTCGGCCATTTGGAAGAAGCCAGGGAAGCTCTGCGGGCCGGCGCATATGCGAGTGCGCAGGATATCGTCGAGACGCATATGCTCGGCCAGGACAGTGAAGCGTATCAGCCGCTTGGAGATCTGCGGATCCGCACGGGCAGCGGGGGGGCAATCAGCGGCTACGAACGCGAGCTGGATCTGGAGACGGCGATTGCGCGGGTCAGCTACGAGCAGGACGGCGTGCGGTTCACGCGGGAAGCGTTTATTTCCGCTGCGGATCAGGTGCTGGTCGTCAGAGTGCAGGCCGATCCACCCGGACGGTTGAATGTGACGGCATCCATAGACAGTCCGCATCCGTTCTCCACCACTGCGGAAGCCGGCGCGCTGCAGGTGAAAGGAGCCGCTCCTTCCCGGATCTGGCCTGAAATTACATACGACGGCAAGGGCATGCTGTTCGAAATCGGCTTGCAAGCTGTGGCGGAAGGCGGTTCGCAAGCTGTGAACGAGCGATCCGAGCATACGTTGACGGACGCAGATGCCGTCACTTATTTATTGACTGCGGCAACGAGCTTTAACGGTTACGACCGGGATCCTGTCCAGGCAGGCAAAGACGCTGCGGCCATTTGCCATAGCATTTTGGCGGCTGCCGGCGCGTATTCGTACGAGGAGTTGAAACAGCGGCATATCGCCGATTATAGCGGGTTGTTTCATCGGGTGGAGTTGGACCTGGGAAGTTCCGGTGCGGCGGAGCTGCCGACGGACGAACGGCTTAAACTGGTGCAAGCGGGAGCCGACGATCCCGGCCTTGAAGCGCTTTTGTTCCAGTATGGGCGTTACTTGCTGATCGCCAGTTCCAGGGCGGGAACGCAGCCGGCTAATTTGCAGGGCATATGGAACAAGGACATCCGCCCGCCGTGGCGCAGCAACTACACGGTTAACATTAATACGCAGATGAACTACTGGCCTGCCGAAATAACGAATTTAAGCGAATGCCATGAGCCGCTTTTCCGGTTTGTACAGGAATTAAGCGAGAGCGGCCAGAAGACGGCCGACGTTCAATTCGGCTGCCGGGGGTGGACGGCTTGTCACAATATCGATCTTTGGCGGCACACTTCGCCGGTATCCGGTTCGGCAAGCTGGGCGTTCTGGCCGATGAGCGGCGCATGGCTGAGCAGGCACCTTTGGGAGCATTATTTGTTTACCGGGGATTTGTCGTTTTTGGAGCGGGAAGCGTACCGGCCTATGAAGGAAGCGGCATTGTTCTGCCTTGATTGGCTGATCGAGGATGGGAGCGGATACCTCGTCACTTCGCCGTCGACTACGCCCGAGAATATGTTTCTCGCGGAGGATGGAACCAAATGCAGCGTCAGCGTTGCGACTACGATGGATATGGCGATAATGCGCGAGCTGTTTGCGCAGGTCGTGCAGGCCGCCGAACTATTGGGCGTGGATGCGGATTTCCGTGCGCAATTGGAGAGCGCCGCTTCCCGCCTGCTGCCTTACAAGATCGGTCCTGCCGGCGAGTTGCAGGAATGGTCGGCCGATTTTGCCGAAGAATCTCCCGGGCACCGGCACATTTCGCATTTATACGGATTTTATCCGGGGAGCGAAATCGATCTGCTGGACACGCCCGCGCTGGCTCAGGCGGTCCGCCGCTCTCTCGAGCGCAGACTGCTTAACGGGGGCGGGCATACGGGCTGGAGCTGCGCCTGGATCATCAACGTCTGGGCGCGCCTGGGCGATGCGGAGCAGGCTCACCGCTACGTGAAGACGATGCTGGCGAAATCGACGTACCCGAATTTGTTCGACGCGCATCCGCCATTTCAAATCGACGGCAATTTCGGAGGCACCGCAGGCATAGCGGAAATGCTGCTGCAAAGCCATAACGGCGAAATCCGGCTGCTGCCGGCGCTTCCGTGCGGATGGGCAACCGGTTCGGTCAAAGGCTTACGCGCCAGAGGCGGCTATGAAATCGACATCGCCTGGAAGGACGGCCGCCTGACCCAAAGTGTGATCAAAGCGGACCGCGATGCGATTTGCAAGCTTCGATCTCCCGAGAAGCTGCGAATTAGCAAGCTGAACGGTGCGGAAGATATCGGGGAGCGGACGGAGCAACCCGGAATCACGACATTTCAGGCACGCAAAGGCGAAGTATACGTCATTCAGGCATAAGCTGCGAAAAGAAACTCAGCCCAGCAAGTGCAGCATCAGCGCTTTTTGAACGTGACGTCTGTTGTCCGCCTGCTGGAAAATGATCGATTTCTCCGATTCGATAAGCGCCTCCTCAATCTCATAACCGGGATGAATCGGCATGTCGTGCATGATGTAGGGCGAGTTGGAACCGAGATTGCTGCGGTTGATTTGATAGGGCAGCATTACTGCAATGCGGCGCTGTTTTTCCTCTTGATAGCCGGGGTGATGGAAAAACTCCATATCGATCCAGGTATCCGCGTAAACAAAATCGGATTGTGAGACGGCTTCCTTGAGATCGTCCATATGAAAAATAAACCCGCTGGCACGCGCTTCCTGCATAAGCTGTTCGTCCCAGGAAGCTTCATTGATGATCGGCGTCACCAGGATCAGCCGTACGCCCAGCTTCATACACCCGGCAATTAACGAGTTGGCGACGTTATTATGGATGCCGGCATAGGTTAGAGTAGCGCCCTCAAAAGATCCGATAGTCTCATAAATCGTCATCAAATCGGCCAACGCTTGGCAAGGGTGATATTTGTCGCAGCATCCGTTAATTACAGGGACGGCTGAAGCCTCGGCAAGCTGCAGCAGGTCTTCGTGCTTCTTGAGCCGAGCCATAATCAGGTCGCAATTGCGCGATACATATTTTGCTTCATACCGAATGGGAGAAAGGCTGAAATTGCTTTTCTCCCATTCCATTTGAATCGGATTTCCACCCAACTGTTGAATCCCTGCATGAAATGAGAGATAAGTTCGGGTTGAAGTTTTTTGAAACAACATAAGAAGTCCTTTGTTGGCGCAGGCGGATGCGTATTTATCAGGGTGAGCTTTCAGATCCAGCCCGGCTTCGACGATAGCGCGGATTTCTGACGCTGATAATTCTTTTAGAGACAATATATGATTCATGAGTTCTCCTACATATAAATTGAATATTTATTCATAATTATGAATATAAATTCATGATAATAAGTAGGGGAACAACTGTCAATCGCAATATTGCTAAAAAAAAGGAGCACCTGGCTGTCGTCAGCCTGTGTGCTCCTTTTTATGACCGCTTATTTTACGGTTTTGTTATAGGCGGCGATTTTTTCAGTGATGCTCTTGGCTGCGCCGTCGAGCGCTTCTTTAATCGCGCCTTCGACGATTTGGCGGGCTTCCGGGAATACGCCCATGACGGCGCCTTGCGTCGCTTTGTTCAATTTGGTGTTGTGAAGCTGATTGATCGCAGTTTGGAACTGCGGATATTTGGCGAGGTTGTCTTTCACGAGCTGCTCGTCATACGCTTTTTTCGTGATTGGGAAGTAGCCTGTATTGACGTGCCAATACGCTTGCGTTTGCGGCGTTGCCAGGAACTTGATGAATTCCCAGGCCGCTTTTTGCTCGGCTTTCGATTTGTTGTTCAAGATGTACAGGCTCGCTCCGCCTACGATGACACCGCCGTCTTTGGCATCGGCAGACTTTGGCGAAAAGCCGGTTCCGACCTGGAATTTGCCTTCGGCGCAGCTGACGATTCCGCGAAGCGAAGCGGTGGTGTCGAGTGTCATTGCGATTTGACCGGCAGCGAACGCTTTTTTCGTGTCATTGGTTTTGCGGCCGAGGTTGGAAGTCGTTCTGTTGTCGACCATTTGCTTCCACCAGGTCAATGTGTTTACGCCTGCGTCGCTGTTTACGAGCGATTCGGTAGCCGGGGCGGTCCGGCCGTTGCCGTTGTTCACGTATTCTGCGCCCTGGTTCGCAAAAACATGAACTGGAAAAAGCGCATGCCCTTCAGGCGGTTGTGAGTCAGCGCAGCGAGCAGCAGCGCCAGCGCAATGCCGGTTGGAACCGTGAGCAGCGTAAAGGCGCCGGTCACTTTTAGACTTGTATAAAACCGTTCCGACGTGAAAATATCGACGAAATTGTCCAATCCCACGAAACCTGCGACTCGGCCGCGCGGATCTGTTTCATGGAAGCTGAGATAGACCGATTGCAAAAGAGGGTAGAACAGAAATATCGCAAACAACAGGATCGAGGGAGACAGGAAGAAATAACCGAGAAGGTTATCTTGCCATTTAAAAGCGGATCGTGTTCCGGCCTTGCGGCGAACGCGAACAGCCGGCGGTGAGAGAACTACATCTCTATCAATCGTATTCATTAGCATCCTCCTAGAATAGGTCGGCAATTCGTTAATTGACCGTTTTTAGTGTATAAGCCCTATATTTGACCAGTGTTAAAAAAATATTAAAAATTGTGTATTTTCCCATTATTAGGTATCTTTTGCCGTCGTACATTGCGTTTATTAATTCTTAACTGTGCACAGGAAGGCAAACTCTACTATAATTGGAGAAAAGCAGTTTACTATCATTTGTCAGGAGTGTTGGATGATGAGCGGACACAAGCCTTTAATCATCGGCCACAGGGGCGCTGCCGGAGAAGCGCCGGAGAATACGCTGGCTTCCTTTGCGCTTGCGCTGCAGCAGGGGGCACAGGGCATTGAGCTGGATGTGCATCTTTCCAAAGACGGGGAAATCGTCGTTTGTCACGATCCAACGCTGAACCGCACGACTAACGGCAGCGGGCTTATCTGCGAGCAGACGGCCGGGGAGATCAAGCGCCTGGATGCGGGATCATGGTTTGGCGAAGCTTACAACGAGGAGCGGGTGCCGCTGCTTCGGGAAGTGTTCGAGCTGATTCCGCCGGGCTATCTGATCAACGTGGAAGTGAAGCTTGCTTATGAAGGACGGATGGAGCAGGCGCTGCTGGCTTTTTTGCATAAAAGCGGCAGACTGGACGACGTCGTTATTTCTTCGTTCGATCATAAATGCGTCAAACGTCTGAAGCAGGCGGAGCCGGAAGCGCGGATCGGACTGCTGTACGTAGGCAATTTGATCGACCACGCCGCTTATGCGCAGCTGCTCGGTGTGGAAGTGTACTCGCTGCACCCCCACTTTGAAGGGATCGGCAAGGCGGATGTGCACGGCGCGGAGGCGGCGGAGCTTCAAGTGTATCCGTACACGGTTAACCTGGTGGAGGATTACCGCAGGCTGATCGGAGCCGGAGTGTCGGGGATCATCACGGATTATCCGGCCCGGTTGGCGGGGCTGCTCAGGGAACAGCGGTGACAGCCGCAAGCCCAACCGAAACATTTTGCATGAACAAAAAAGCGCTGATCCACGGATTGAGATGTGGAAGCTCAGGGCTTTTTTTGCTTTGCAGGAAAAAATCGCTTTTTGTCGAATTATTGGAAATACCAGTATAAAGGAGAGAGAGGAAGATGAACAAAAAGCTGATTGCCGCTTGTATGGCGGGCGTACTGATCTTTGGAATCGGAATTGGCGTGCAGGCCGCATCCGATATCCGGCTGTTCATTCACGGAAAGCAAGTTAATGCCGACGTTCAAATTATTGACGGCTCCAGTTACGTGCCTTTGCGGGTAGTTTCCGAAGCGTTGGGCGCGAATGTGAATTGGGACGAGGAGTCCAGAACGATCAATATTAAAAAAACGAGGTCGTTTGAAGTGAACAGCGTCATATGGTCAGGCTCTTTGTTGATGCAAATATCGAAAGTCACATTGGACACGTCCTACCGCAACAACAAAACCCCGACACCGATTAATGCGGTTATTTTCGATGTTACGATTACGAATAATGCGTACACCAAATTAAAGTGGTACCCGAAAAAAGGGCAGATCCGGTTGAACCTCGACGAAATCGCGGAAATAAGCAATCCTAACGATTATTCGGACGATTTTGACGGCACCTATACGACCCAACAGGTCAGAAAAGGAAAAATTGTCGTTCCGGTGAAAACGAATCTGGATGACGTCAAGACGATCGATTTTCTGATCGACGGCTCCACTGACGGAGAAACTTTCAATAGAGTGGAGTCCACGCCGATTGAATTGAGATAGTGTATGGGGTTGACTGCCGCCATATAGGCCGACGGCCGCTTGCGAGAAATCGCGAGCGGCTTTTTGCTTGCTGACACGCTTGCAGCGAAACATTCCTGCAAAAATCAGGCTGCCGGGAGGCCCATATGCCGGTGTCGATCGCAGCCCCTGCCTGGTTGCGCGAAGAAAACCTGCAAAAGTACATCTTTTTGCTCGATGGATACGCTAGCAGCGACAAATTCCTGCAAATGTGCAGGCTTTTCGCCGCGAACGTGGGCTAAGGTCCGTTTGCGTGGAAAATTCCTGCACAATCGCAGGAATTTCGCCAAAACGAACCGTTTTCCCGGAAAAAGCCTGCACTTTCGCAGGTTTTTGCCTGCCAAGCCGCGTTTGTCTCCCCGCAGATCCCCAACCCGTGCAGGAGAAGCATAGGTTGGCGAAGAGCGCCTAACGTTCCCTCTGGTTCCTCTACTCAGTCACTTTATCAACAATCTGATTTTCGCAAGCATTCGGCTTGCCAAGCCGCTTAACGGACGACCACGGCCGCATCGCGCACAGTTCTCAGCGCACGGTATTGCGCTGCATGACGGCGATCGGTCGAGCACATGTCGTCTTGGACGGCAAAAGCCCTCCATGATTGCAGGGAATATTCTGCAAAATCGCCAAGGGCCGAAAAGATGCACAACCAATCGCAAGCTCTTTTGCGAACCTGAACCAAACTCCCGTCCGACACGCTAGTCGATTCCACGGGCTGCAATCAAGGTACTACGCAAAGTTAGTACTACTCGCGGCGCCGGAAATACATACAATAGAATTAAGACCAGGTATTAAGATGTGCCTTTAGGAGGTTGCCATCATGCTCAAACAACTGTTTTATATCGCTTTAAAACTGCTGCTTCCTATACTGAACCCGCTCGTTCGCGCTTGCTTCCGGCTTCGCGTCAGCGGCATGGAGCGCCTGGATTTTTCCGTTCGCACGGTGCTGATTCCGAATCACGTTTCTTTGCTCGATGCGGTGCTGCTGGCGTTCATTTTGCCGAAAGAAGTAGCGTTTGTCGTCAATACGAAAATTGCCAGACGTTTTTCCTTGATTCTGATGTTTCGCGAACATATTCCGGTAGATCCGCTCAATCCGTACTCGGTCCGAAAAATGCTCAAAACCGTACAGAGCGGAACCCCGCTCGTCGTATTTCCCGAGGGAAGGGTCACGACGACAGGGGCGATGATGAAAGTGTACGGCGGCATAGGCTATATCGCTCTAAAATCGCAAGCCCGGATGGTGCCGGTAGCGATTAACGGCCTGGAATATTCGAAGCTTTCTTATTTGAAAGGCAAGCTCAGGCAGCGCTGGTTTCCCGCGGTCAGCATGCAGATCGGCGAGCCGTTTCAAGTCGAGCCGGAAGAGGGCGTTCCGATGCGCGTGCAAAAGGAACGAGCGGCCGAACTGATCCGCAGCCGTATGCAGAACCACTTGTTCGCAAGCCGGATGAAGCCGCAGCTCAATCTGTTCAATGAACTGCTTGCGGCCGCCGGGGTTCACGGCAAGTCTTTCAAGGTTTGCGAGGATCTCGTAAGCGGCACCGATTTCAGCTACAAAAAGCTGCTCGTCAGCTCCTACACGATGGCTGCCCGTCTGAAGCGGGAACTGGCCGGCCAGCAGCGCGCCGCCGTACTGCTGCCCAACTCCGCGGCGCATGTCATCACTTTGTTCGCGATGTTCCGGCTCGGGCTGACGCCGGCCATCCTGAACTACTCCGCAGGCAAGCAGACGATGCTCGATGCATGCGAAACGGCTGCCGTGCGGACGATACTTACGTCCAGAGCTTTTGCGGAAAAAGCGGGCTTGGCCGATTTCATCGAAGCCGCGCAGGGCCGATTTGCCCTGGTTTATTTGGAAGATGTGAGAGCGGGGATTACATGGGGCGACAAGCTTGCCGGGCTCAAAGATTACCTGCTCCAAGCGAAAGGGCCGGTCGGCGAAGACCGGAACGAAATCGTCCTTTTCACCTCGGGGAGCGAAAGCAAGCCCAAAGGCGTCGTGCTCGCACATCGGAACGTGTATGCGAACATTTTGCAAGCGCGGACGGTCATCGCGTTCAATTCGACCGACAGCGTGCTCGGCGCTATGCCGATGTTCCATTCCTTCGGGCTGACAGCCGGCACGATGCTGCCGATTTTGTCCGGCATGAAAGTGGTGCTGTACCCGAATCCGCTGCACTACAAAGTCATTCCCGAGCTCGTATACGATAGGAACATTACGATTTTGTTCGGCACTTCCACGTTTTTGGCGGCTTATGCCCGGACCGCGCATCCGTACGATTTTGCCCATTCGCTTAAATATGTCGTAGCCGGCGCGGAAAAGCTGAAAGAAGAAGTGCGTCAAATTTGGATGGATAAGTTCGGCATCCGCATTTTGGAAGGGTACGGGACGACGGAGACAGCACCGGTCGTTTCGCTGAATACGCCGATGCACATGAAAAAGGGTACCGTCGGGCGCCTGCTCCCGGGTATGGAATGCCGCCTGGAGGCTGTGGAAGGAATTGAGCAAGGGGGCAACCTGTTAGTGAAAGGGCCGAACGTGATGAAAGGCTATCTGATTCATGAAAAAGGTTTTGTGCCGAGCCCGGAATGGTACAGTTGCGGGGATGTCGTGCACATCGACGAGCAGGGCTACATCACGATTCAGGCGAGGCTGCAGTCTTTTGCCAAAATCGGCGGTGAAAAGGTGTCGCTTCCCATGGTGGAGGAGCTGGTTTCGGCAGCAATGCCGCAGGCGCTCTGCGCCGCCGTCAGCGTCCCGGATACGCGCAAGGGCGAGCGGATTGTCGTCTACCATAACGAGCCCGGCGCTCAAATCCAGCAAGTAAAAGAATTTATGAAACAGCAGGGGCAGTCGCCCATTTATATGCCTTCGGAGTTGAGGTTTGTCGACAAACTGCCTCTGCTGGGAAGCGGCAAAGTCGATTATGTGACATTGAAGAAAATGGCTTTTTAAAACGGAACCTACGAACAGGAGCGAAACCGGCATGAACATCAAACGGATCAAACCGCTGCAAACTTTGTACCTGACGCAATTTCTTTCCGCTTTTGCCGATAACATGATTCTTTTCATTACGCTGGCTATTATTCAGCAAAATGCGTATCCCGACTTTTACATCGGTGTCGTGCAGGCTTCTTTTCTTCTGGCTTTTGTCATTTTGTCCCCGTTTGTCGGAGCTTTCGCCGATAAAAATCCGAAGGCCCACGTGCTGCTGGTCGGCAATGCGATCAAAGCGGCCGGGATCGTCGCCCTGTTCGCGCATCTCGATCCGGCGGTGTGCTACGGCATTGTCGGTATCGGTGCGGCCGTATATTCGCCGGCAAAGTACGGCATCCTGCCGACGCTGACGCATTCCGAAACGGAGCTGCTGCGCGCTAACGCCAAAATCGAAGGCTACACCATCCTGGCGATTTTGATGGGTTCCGTTTGCGGAGGGATCGCAGCAAAAATGTCGCTGACAGGCTCGATTGCCGTCTGCCTTTCCTTGTATCTCCTTTCGCTGGGCATGACGCTTCTGATTCCGAGAATTGCCGGCAATCCGCACATTCAATATATGCGGGAAGCGAGGGCGTTCGCGTCCGATCTGCTTGTTTTGGTGAAGGACCGCACGACCCGGTTTTCGCTGGTGGGCACAGGCTCCTTTTGGATGGCGTCGTCCGTCGTTCGTTTGGCTATTATCGATTGGGTGCCGGCGCACTTGGGCATTCAATCGGTTGATCGAATATCGATGCTCGTCGCGGTAACCGGCATCGGCATCATGATCGGCGCCTTAATGACGCCCAAGCTGATTCCGGCCCGCAAATATTACAACTCCTACGTATTCGGCATTTTGATGATCTGCGCGATCCTGCTGTTTACGGTCATTTCCAACCTGTACCTGACGATCGGGCTGCTGCTTCTCGTCGGCTTCAGCGGCGGCGTGTTTATCGTTCCGATGAACTCGGTACTGCAGGATAAAGGGCAGGGCATGGTAGGAGCCGGCAAAACGATCGCTGTGCAAAATTTTGTGGAAAATGGGCTCATGCTGACAGGGGTGGGGGCCTACACCCAAATTTCCAAGGCCGGCATTTCTGCAGACTTGTCCATCGCCGGAATTGCCGCAATTTTGGCGGCTTTCGTAGCCTACCTGATGGTTCAGCGCCGACAGTTGAAAACGGCTTACACCGGACAGATGGAATAATCCCTAGTGCTTCTCTCCCAGTTTTTTCTTTACAGTCCCGATTCGTTTTTGTAGAATAAACCGTAGGTCAATTAAAGGTGTTATGTTTTCTCACATGCATCTGGCGCATTGGCGATTCGGAAGGGGAGATGGGATTTTGGGGGAGAAGTTTCAATTATTTTCGGGCGGTGCGGCGTTTCGTTTGTCCGGGCTGCGGAATCTCAGGCTTCGTTTTAAATTAATGCTTATGAACGGCTTTGCGATCGGCTTTTTGCTCATTGTTGGTTCCACGGGCTACTACTTCATGGATAAAATGTCGGAAAACTCGTCCCGCATGTATGAGGAAAGCTTGCTCTCCGTACAATGGATCAACCAGTTGAAATCGAGCTTTAACGAAACCGAATCGGAAATTTTGGAAATGATGCTGACCGTCGATATGAAGTACAAAAGCAAACTGCAGGCTCAGCTTGACGCATCGATAAAAGCCAATGACGAATTGGCTGCGAAATTGTCCGAAGTTCCTTTGAATGAAGCGGAGTCGGCCGGTTTTAAAAAGTTTGAGCAGTTGAACGCCAAATACCGGGAGCTGCTTGCCGCAACGATCGAACATGCGACGAAAAATAATCAGGTTGCATACCAGGTGTACAACAACCAGCTTTCCCCGCAAAGCGAGCAAACTTTGGCCGCGCTGAATGAGTTGGCGGCATTGAAGGAAGAAGCGGCCAAACAGTTCCGGAACAGCAATGCGAAAGATTCCGCCCGCGCGCATGCGATCATTGTCGTTACGATTATCGTGGCGATTCTCGTGCTGACCGGAAATGCTCTGCTATTGAACGTATTGCTGACGAATCCGATCGGCAGTTTGCAGGCTCAGCTGGAGAAAGCGGCTGCCGGCGATTTGTCGGTTAAAGGTGACTATCCGTACAAAGATGAGGTCGGGCGTCTGACAGGTGCTTTTAATGCGATGACGGAAAACTTGCGAATCCTCGTCGCCCAGGTGGCAGATAACGCGATCACGCTGTCCGCCAGTTCGGAGGAACTGCTTGCCGGTTCCGGACAGAGCGCGGAAGCGGCCAGACAAGTTGCAGTATCCAGCCTGCGGCTTTCGCAAGATTTTGAGAAGCAGTTTGCCGGCGTCATCCAGGCGAATGAGGCTGTGAGGCAAATGACGATGAGCACCAAAAGGATCGATCATTCGGTGCAGGAAGTCGCCGTTCTGGCGCAAGAAGCTACGGCTGCAGCGCAAAACGGCAAGCGGTCCGTCGTATCGATAGCCGGACAAATGCATGAAATTGCCGACTCCGTCCGGGAAGTGAACGCCGTCATTGAGGCGCTGGGCCGGAACGCCGATGAAATCGGCAACATCGTCAGCGCCATTAACGAAATCGCCGCGCAGACGAATCTGCTTTCGCTCAATGCGGCGATCGAAGCTGCCCGCGCCGGGGAAGCGGGGCGCGGCTTTGCGGTTGTTGCGGGGGAGGTCCGCAAGCTTGCGGACCAGTCTTCGGCCTCCGCGAGGCACATCACGACCCTGGTCGCGACGATTCAGACTCAGATCCGTCGCGCAGTCGTGTCGATGTCGGCCGGGGCGAACAAAGCGGAGCAGGGACTGGCCGTCTCCGATCAGGCTCAAGAGTCTTTCACCGACATCGCCGCATCGGTTGAAAAAGTAAACGTCAAGGTGGAAGACGTGAACCAGGCCATCCGGGAGCTTGCCGATTCGAACGGGCGGATCGAAGAAGTGATGAATGTCGTGAGCAGCGTATCCGAAACGGGAATCGGCGTTAGCCAAGAAGCGTCGGCGGCCAGTCAGCAGCAGCAAGCTGCGACGCAAGAGATCGCAAACTCCGCGAAATCGCTGGCAGGCCTCGCCGAAGAACTGCAAATTTCTTTGCAAAAATTTATCGTTTGAGATAAGTAGTGATTGATTATTTTGTTACAATATGGTATTTTAATGTTCAAGAGAATACCGAATGTGTGCGGAAGAACCGCCCATGTTGTCGCTTATGAAGCTATAACGACAACGTGGGCGTTTTTGCGTTAAATTGGATGATTTTGGAGAAAAATGGTAGACGCTCACAGAAATGCTGTGTCATACTTTATGGCAGGAAGTCACATTTTGAATGGCCGCCAGGCAGCACACATTTATAAAAGGGGAGATTCGTTTTATGAAAAAAATAATTTCTTTCGCAGTACTGATGTCGGTTTGCAGCGCCGGCTGTGAAGCCAGCGAAATTACCGGCGCGGCGGAAGCGGCTGCGCAGTCGCCCGCAGTCGTTGCGTTAAGCGACGTTAGCGGGCACTGGGCGGAGAAGCAAATTGCAGCCGCCGTCAAAAAAGGCTACGTAGACGGCTACGAGGACGCCGCTTTTAGGCCGGAGCTTAACATAAGCCGGGCCGAGTTTTTGAAAATGGCCGTAACCGCGTTAAAGCTTGACGCTGCCAAACCGGAAAGTAGAGATAGCTGGTACACACCTTACATCAACTCAGCCGTAAAAGCGGGAATCCACCGATGGAGCGATTTTACGACAGGCGACTGGAACACCCCGATAACCCGCCTGGAAATGGCGAGACTCGCCGTGCGCGCCACCACCAAAGACTTGCAGCATGCAGCCGTACACATGGATGATAAATCTTTCATGTACAACGCCACGAAAACGGGACTGATCCAGGGACTCGCCGGCGGGGAACTGGGAACGGATAAAGCAACGACAAGAGCGCAAAGCGTAACAATCATCGAGAGGATACTGACCGTGAACGCGGGCGGAAAACTGGAAGTGGACAAATATGCTGTGAACAATGCCGAGCTGGCACTGAAAAAGACTAACATTTTCACGGTTATGCCTGAAATTTTTGGAGGGGAACAAAGTGTACCGTGGAATCCTGAAAATTTGTCGGTGGAAACAGGGGACGGTCTGTACAAGGGCACGATCGATCAAATCGTAGCTATTGACTTGGAAGATCCGAATGATCCGAATTTGGGATTGTTGGGGGATATCAACAAATTGAAGTGGTTCAACGGCAGGTCATATGAAAATAGCCCTTATATCACTAAAGGGTATATGAATAGTTATGTCCTTTATTTCAAGGGGCATGTTGACTATAACAAGGACACAGCAATCTATAAGGAGGATTTTAATGAACCTATAATCACATTGTATGGTTTTTATGATAATGCAGATACCGATAGAATTAATGGAATTTTAAGCAGTACTGCGCCGTTGTTTACAAATGTTGCTGGTGATATTCCGGCGTTGATTATCTCCAAAAGAAGCATTCCAGACGGTTATGTAGCCATTTCTATGAGTGCTCCAGCTATACCACCGGCGCCAAATTACAACAGAGAAATTTTTCATAGTGCAACACAAAAAAATTAATATTAAGCAAATAAAAGGGGGGAATAAATGCGATTCAAAATAAAGTATGTAAGTATCATTATGCTGATTCTACTTGCTATTCAGATTTTTCCGATACAATATATGAAATGGCCATTTGCTAGCGCAGTAATGGAAACATTTGATGAAACAAGAGATATGACATATGCTACTAACTATCAGGGAGGTTATCAAGCTGTCTACAGTGATGCTAGAAATGCAAACACTAATCCATTTACTGTAGCTGCACCTATTGGAAAAGTAATTAAAGAATTAGCATTTTTTCAGGATGGGCAAAAAGTAAAAACAATTGAGGAAGCAGTTGGCTTATCTACTTGGAGAACTTCGGGATTAAATTTTGAAGGTACTCCTGTAGATGTGGAGTCGAAAGCAAATGACACTGCTCAAGGATACTTTGCATGGTATAGGTACACGCCGAATAGTCCAGGAAAAACGCTTGATTGGTATCAGGATGGAGCGATCGGGTGTTCAGATCATTCGGGTCGGGATTATACGGAAAATGTTAATGGATATTTAATGCCCGTAAGTCCAGATTGTTCTGGGGCGGGATTATCACTTAAGGCAAATCGACAAAAGCCATATTTGATCAATAATACCACGACAATATCCTCTTCCATCGTAAATGTTTCTGATATAACGGCGACTGTTAGAAAATTGCCAGGCGTGCCTGTTCCGGGCCCTGACGGTGTTCCTAGTGGTTATATGGATTCAGCAACTACTCAATATGTACAAACTAAAGGTATTACATCCGATAGTTACGAAGTCTTTTACACACAAGACTTAAATTATAAATCTTTGTATGATAAACAACTAGCATTGCCCGGAGCAAAAGTAATGGTTTACTACGCTGCGTTCTCAGTAGATCTAAAATCAAACACCTATAAATATCCCGATCATATTGAAATTTCTTATGAGAACGCAACTGGCCTTCCGAACTTGGGAAATATTAATATGGCTTTGCCCACCTGTGTTGAAGCGGGTAAAGCGGCAACGTTTACTTTCACCTTTTCCAACTCGGGTGGAACGAACGTAACTTCTTCCTTCAACGTAAAAGTACTGATTGACGGATCGACGTTCAAAACGTTTAGTTATTCAGGGTTAGCAGCGTCATCGAGTAAAACTGAAACTTTTACCAAAACATTCGGAGGAACGTCGAGCTATTCGGTAGCTGTCATCATCGATGCTGTAAGCGGGGAAAGCGATACGGCGGATAACAGCAAATCATATTCGGTTACACCCGTTGCCTCTTGCAGTGGAGGCGGCGAAGGGGGAGGCCCTGAGGTCGTAACGGCCAACTTTACCATCGAAAAATCCACGATGCCTTTCGGTCAATCCAATACCTTTTATCCAACTGTTTCCATAACAGGCGGTCAAGATTGCACGCTCCAGACCGTTACATGGACCGTCACGCAAGGAAGTTCAACTTGGTCTGTCACAAATACACAAGCCAGCAACCAAGGCTTTAATGGCCCGCCTTATCCCGGAGGGATCGGAGTAGGAAGCGTCTCGGTTATACTCAAGGTTGTAACGTCATGCGGCACCGTCCAAACAATCGGACCGAAGACGTTTACGATTACTACGCCGGCTTCATGCACCCCTTCCAATCAACCGCCGGTATTCAAAGCGGGCTTTGTTAACCACGGGAACAGCGGGGCAGTGAATGCGGTCACAAAAGCGTTTCCCGGCGATTGGCTGGACTTGCAAATCATTTACGATAATCAGTCGGACCCTCCGTATCCGCGGGATGTGGACGGCGATGCCTTTTATTTTACATGGGATTGGGCCAGCGCAGCGGCAAAAGATGCATGGCTAAAAAAATATGTGGACCTATACGGCAGCCCGTACACGCACGATGATCGCTATTCTTTTGGCTTCAGCATGATATTGACGGCAGCTGAGATCGGTATGCATTCCATCGATGTCTATGCGACGGACTATTGCGGCAACACGTCAAAAGTAACGGCTAATGTGGATGTGACGTACCCGAATCCGATACCTGTAATCTCTATTCCGCCCAAAGTCGTAGAGGGCAGAACATTTACTCCGCTCATTAGCGGAGTCTCCAGCTACAGCCCAAAAGGAAATTCAATCGTCAGCTTCGATTGGCACGGCACGTACTCGACTTATTATGCAAGCCCCGGCGATTATACGATTCAATTGGATGTTTGCGATAGTGCCGGATTTTGCTCTTTGGCACCTGCTGTCAAAATTCTCCCCGTGCAGCCCGATTTGCCGCCCATCGTTCAGATCGTGAACCCGGGCACAGGAATGCGCGGAAACCAAATGGTGTTTCAGGATACCAGTTACAGCCCGGACGATGATCCGATCGCAGTTCATACGAATAAGATCACCTGTGATACGAACAATGACGGTTCCTATGCAGATGAAACGTCTATAACGGTTTCCAAGGACGCAAGCGGATATATTTTTTATACGCCAACGCGGGTGGGCAAGTGCAAGATGGATATATTTATTCAGGAAGGTTTGGGGTATAAAAAATCCGCTTCGAAGACAGTCTACTTCGAAGTTGACAATGATTCACCGAATGCCACGTTTACGATGGCAGGGGCGTACAATCCTCCGGCACTAAGCTTGCCGACGCCGATCTCTATAGACGCGCTGCTCGGGTATTCGCGAACTTCGTTAGATGGCGATATGACGACCGGTTCCAACTGGTATAAAACAAGCAGCGGAACGCTAAAGAACGCGGCTGTCTACGATGTACCGATTTTGACTAATAACAATGTCCCGTATAACGGAATTGATTTGAGCCAGCCCTACACGGTTGCAAGTTCTGCAAAATTAGAATGGGAATGCTCCAATTTTTGTGCGGATAAAGCATCAAATTACAACGATCCATCCGGCTTGCGCTCAGACAACCACAGCGGAGCGATCCCGTTTTATTCTGTTTCCGGCGCCTATTACGTCAAAAACGTCGATGGTGT
This sequence comes from Paenibacillus sp. sgz302191, assembly GCF_057749925.1. Lineage (NCBI taxonomy): Bacteria > Bacillati > Bacillota > Bacilli > Caryophanales > Paenibacillaceae > Paenibacillus > Paenibacillus sp. sgz302191. The sequence goes on along the minus strand of NZ_JBYLHY010000002.1, from coordinate 234,176 downwards.
TCAGCAATGGGCGGTTTTATCGACGGATACCGATCATTGGAACTTCGGCGATGTTCGCAACCATATTACGCCAAGCAAAATTACAGCCGTGAGTCCTGACTTGTCCAAGTTCGCTTATGTCATAACAGATCAACCGACATATGCACCAACTATCATGGAATCCTGGTTGTATATCCGAAATGGTTCCGATGGCAGTCGCCTGCAAAAAGCTCAGTTGACTTACAGGGAAACCATTGCCGGAACGTACAAGAATCTGATTGTCACATCGGGAGGCAGAGCCTACGATTGGGACGGAAATCTCGTTTGGTCGGTCCCTGCCAACGCTTGCATAGTTACAGCCGGCAATCATGGAGCTTATGCCATAACAAAAGACGGGCAGCTATATTGTGCCGTGGCTACCGGGGGAACCGTTCAATTAACCCAAATCAATCTAAACAATGGCACTTTAACCAAAACTATGACTGTGGGCTCGTTCGCACACGGAAGCAATGATGCCGGCGATTATTGGGACGTTGGCACGTACATACAAGCTCTGAACATCGTTAATGAGGGCGAATTGGTACTGCAAGTGCATACGGTTTGGCAGTCAAGGGCGTCGGGTGGAGGAGCGCACACCTATTACGATGATCGAGAGTTTTACTATAGCGGTTCGCTTACGTCTACTGCCGGGAAAGAACCTTATTTCACGTCCGGACAGCTGTATAACCCGGCGGCCAACAATCAAAACGGCGAGTTCACCTACGCGTTTAAGTTTTCGGGTACAACGAAGGCGAACGAGACCGCCGGATTTTCCTTTCGGATGAAAGACCGTTTGAATTTTTATCGGGTTGAAAATGACACGAATACCACCTCGCTCATCGCTTATGTAAACGGCGTTCGGACGGTCATCAAATCGAAGGCGTTTCCGATCCCGGCGAATACTTTTACCAGCGGCAAAATCAAAGTCTCTGCCGACCATATTAAAGTTTATGTGAACGGGGCATTGATCATCGATATATACGACCGGGCAATTGCCGAGAACGGCATGTACGGGATTTATTCGACTAAGGCGGGTACGGAGTTTAAAAACGTTACCGTTCTGGACGGACCGGGTACGAAATATTTGGGCAACGTCGTCGTCGTCGGCAATCCGATACAGTACTCGGTAAATTACGCCGATCCGGAAGGCGATCCGGCACGGCCGGAAACGGTGAAATGGACATTTACGAACGAGCAGCCGTACAAATATCTCGATGCAGGGGACGGCTACTCGGATGCGCCTCCGGCCAACTCATACGATAGTCAGGTCGTCGGTTCGCCAAACGCTTCGCTTTATCGCGTCGGGTATTTTAAGGTCGATTATCAAATTGCGGACGACCCGTCGCCGCGGCCTTACACTTATGCGGACGGAACGTTCAGCTCCTACAGCAAATTGTCGGAGCCGTACACACAGTACGTCAAGGCGGTTCGTCTGCCGGTTGCCCTTTTTACGGTGTATGAAAACGCGGACCATACGCTGGGATATACGGATCAAAGCTACGATCCGGACCACTGGCTCAGCACGACAAACGTTCAAGCCGGCTATGAAAATAGCCGCGGTATTTTCGACCGATTGTGGAAGTATACGGCGCCTGACGGCACTGCGGCCTACGGATTCCCGAGCCGGCCGAATCAAAACGGCACTTACGTCATCAGCGAAGCCGTCATGCAGGAGGATGGGCTTTGGAGTGATTGGTACGATCAAAGCATCAATGTAAGCGTGCCGGTTGCGAACAATCCGCCGGCAGCGGTCCTGACGTTCCCGGACGGAACGCAAGCAAGCCCAAGCTACGTGAACACGCTGACCCCTACGATTACGTGGAATCAGACGGATCCCGATGCGGGCACTGTTTTTGCAGCGTATGAGGTCATCGTCAAGGACGAGGGCGGCAATGTCGCCGCCGCTTCCGGAGTTCAACCGCAAGGGACAACAGCATCAACCGCTCAGTGGACGCTGACGCAAAGCTTGCAGTTGGGTCAAAAATATCAAGCTGCCGTCAGGGTCAATGACGGTCTTGTCTGGTCCAGTTGGTCGAATATCGGCTGGATGGTTACCAATCGTCCGCCGGTGGCGGCGATGACCGTTCCGGATGGAACGCAAGCCAATCCAACGATTGTTAACAGCTTGCAGCCGACGCTGCAGTGGCGGCAGACTGACCCTGATCCGGGGACAACGTTTACGTATTTTCAAATTCAGGTGACGAATGAAGCTAATGACGAGATGATCCTCGATTCCGGCCAGCACTGGCAGGGGACCGCTTCCAATACGGGGACGTGGGCGGTGCCTGTGGATTTGCCGGCCGGCCAAAAGCTGCGTGTTCGCGTTCGGGTTTTTGACGGGTATGTCTGGTCCCCGTACTCCGAACAGACCTGGATGTACATCAATCGGCCTCCTGCCGCTGATTTTGACTGGTCGCCGAAGCCCGTATGGGAAGGGGATTGGGTTCATTTTACGAATCTGTCGTCGGATGCCGACGGCGATCCGTTAACTTACGAATGGAAGATTTCGACTCCAAATGGAGACGTTGCCGTGTTCAGGACACAGCACGCAGCTTATCTTTTTGGCATACCGGGTCCTTACACAGTATCGTTGACGGTTTCCGACGGATATGCGTCGGCTCACGCGGAAAAAATCGTCGCGGCGTCACCGTTAACGATTCAATCGGATGTGACTTATACGGATCGATGGCTCGCCTACCATGAAAGCAAAGGGCACCGAACGACCGAGCATCCGAAGGACTTTTATTCGGGCGAAATATTCATTGTCTCGACCCGAAGCTCCCCGGCTCCGGTTGCCGAAGCTTTGGCCTGGATCGATACGACAGGGCTGGACGGCCATTCTTTGTATGTATCCGACAAGTTAGCGCCTGATCCGGCCGACCCTGCTTCATTCAGAGGGCAGCTGTTCGATGAAAGATTTCTTTCTCTTACCGCGGGGCTGCCTGAAGGGCTGCAGACGATTCATTTTCAAATCCGTTACATGAACGGAGTCGTGCGAACGGAGGATATTGCCGTCCGTATCATCGGCAGCGCAAACAAAACCGTTGGCGTTCATCGGGTTCAATGAATGAGGGTGTTGACAATTGCATATGGTACGTAGTATTATATATAAATTGATATAAATGAAGTATATAAACACTTCGTACCAAAACCTCATTTACCCCTTTGAAATGTTTAGCGAGATGAAAGCAATTCCCTTCCATGTTTCTTTCTCCTTACGCGCAAGATGCTCATTTACAGGTAAACCCGAGGCAGGCGTTACAGTGTTTCGGCAGGCGTTTGTTAGACAATTCTCACTGGCGCGGTCATCGGAGCCGCAAGGATGGAAGAGAGGCAGGGCTTTCGTTGTTTTGATTCAGACACGCTTCTTATGCAAATTCATGAATATCAACTTTATAAAGAGGCCGTTTCTTTGTCCGGCAGGATGAAGAAGCGGCCTTTATTTGCTTTACGGAAGTATGTTTTTGATGCCGGAAATTCCCAAAAAACATTGGGCAAAGAGAACGGTTTCATGTAGAATAATGTCAAAAAGCATAAGGGATTAGGAAGGGGAGTTTCTCAGGTTGAACAGTTTGTTGGCACGCATGGTTTTGTTTTTCTCGGGTCTTATTTTGATTGCGGGAACGGTTCTCGGATTTACGCTGTACCGCTCTTCCGGCAAGTTGGTGGAAAATTCCATGGGACTTCAGGCAAAGGCCGTAGCGGAACGCGCGGCCAAGCTGATCGATGCGGAAGCGTATGCGGGCCTGAGTCTCAAGTCCGGAGCGGAAACGGAATATTATAAAAAGCTGCGTGCGGAGCTTAATGCATTGCGGGAAACGAACGGCTTCAAATATGTATACACGCTCGGAAAAACGGAAAAAGACGGGAAAGCCTCCTACGTTTATATGGTGGACGGGGCTCCGGCCGATGCGAAGGACGGGGATTTTTCGCCTTTGGGGAGCGAAGAGGGGCATGGCTATCCGGGGATGATCAAGGCGTTCGAGGAAGGACAGGTCATGAGCGGCGATTTGTCCAGGGATGAGTTCGGAGCGACGATTACCGCCTATGTGCCGTTTAAAGGGAAGGACGGCAAGCTGCTTGGCGTCGTCGGGGCCGATTTGGATGCGACGGAAGTTTACGCATTGATGGATGCTTCCAGGAAGACGATGATCGGCGTCGCGGCGGGCGTTTTTGCCGTTAGCATGCTGGTCGTGTTCGGGCTGGCCCGCTACTTGACGCGGCCGTTAATCAGGCTGACTGCGCAGGTGGCCAAAGTCGGCGAAGGCGATATGACGGTCGAAATCCCAGTGAACTGCAAGGATGAGATCGGAGGGCTGGCGGCGGCTTTCGGGCTTTTGGTATCCGACACGAGGACGGTGATCCGGGGGATTCGCGGCAGCTCGGACAAGCTGCTCGGCGCATCGGTAGGCGTGGCGGATCACGCGCGCCATACGACATCGGCGAGCCATGCGATCGCGGCGAACATCCGGGAGGCGTCGCAAGGCGCGCAGACGCAGGTGCGGCACGCGGCGGAAATGACCAAGGCGATGGAGGAAATGACATCCGGGATGCAGCGCATCGCCGAATCGGCCTCCATCGTCGCGGAAGTGTCGAAGCAGACGACCCGGGATGCGCACCGCGGCAACGCCTCCATCGTCACGGCGGTCAGCCGGATGGAGGCGATCGTGACGACGTCGGCGCACATGGCCGCCGCAACGAAGCATTTGGAAGGACGATCCGGCGAAATCGGCGAGATCGTCTCGATGATGGCGGAGATTGCGTCGCAGACCAATCTCCTGGCGCTGAACGCGGCGATCGAAGCGGCGCGCGCGGGCGAGAACGGCCGCGGCTTCGCTGTCGTGGCCGAGGAGGTGAGGAAGCTTGCGAATCAGTCGCAAGCTTCCTCACAGCGGATCGCCGAGCTGATCGAGGCGATCCTGGAGCAGACGGCCTCGCTGTCTGCCAGCATGGCGGCGAGCTCGGCGGAAGTGCAGGCCGGCCTCGGCATCGTCCGGGACGCCGGCGGCGCGTTCGGCGACATTGTCGCCGGGCTGGAGCGGATGACCGCGCAGCTCCAGGACGTCTCCGCCGCGTCGGAGGAAGTATCGGCCGGCTCCGAAGAAGCGGCCGCGTCCGTCGACGAGCTGGAGCGCATTTCGCGGCACGCGGCACAGCATTTCCGGGAAATCGCGGACTCTTCCGGCTCGCAGCTGGTATCCATGAACGAGGTAAGCCAATCCGCGGATTCGCTTAAAGCGATGTCGGCGGAGCTCAGACAGCTGATCGATCGTTTTAAAGTTTAACGTCTACAGGGACAGGGGGGAGCGGCAAGTATGGGCATTCATCGGTTTGAATTGGCGGCCCGTTGGTCGGGAGGTTTGCATGGCGCCGGAGAGCTTGCTTCGGGCAAGCTGGACACCGCAATTTCCGTACCGGCGGAGCTTGCCGGTCCGGGCGTCGGAAGCAATCCGGAGGAGCTGCTGCTCGGAGCGGCCGCGGCCTGCTATCTCATTTCGCTGGCGGCGCTCGTGCAGCGGCAAGGAATTGAACGGCTTGAGCTTGTATCGGAGCTGTTTGTAGCCGCAAACCCGGCGATGAAGGTCGACAAAATCGTCCACAAACCGGTTATCGCCGTCCCTGCAGGTTTTATGCCGGAGCAGGCGGATAAGCTCCGCAAAGCGGCCGTTCGCGCGGAGCGAACCTGTATGATCAGCAAGGCGCTCAAAGGAAACGTCGACATCGTCGTCGAACCGGAGCTGCATTTCATGTGACCGGTCATATGACTTCATTCACTAGACGCTGGCCCCCCTCATTGGATAGACTGGGATGGAAAGGGGTGCTTTTTCATTTATGTCACAGTCTGCATCAACCCAGGCGCCAAGCATGCGTACTTTTTTTGCCAACCGTTTCGTCCAGGCGATTTTGCTGTCGGGCCTGTTTCTCCAGATCGGCATTTGGGTCCGCAATTTTGCCGTACTGCTTTACGTTACGGATCAAACGGGAAATGATCCTTATGCGGTTTCATTAATCTCCGTCGCCGAATATGCACCGATCTTTTTGTTCTCATTCATCGGCGGAACGTTTGCCGACCGTTGGCGGCCCAAGCTGACGATGGTATGGTGCGATATACTTAGCGCGGTTTCGGTGTTCGTCGTTATGTTCACGCTCGCTTACGGTTCCTGGAAAGCGATTTTCTTTGCAACGCTCGTATCTTCGATTTTGTCGCAATTTTCCCAGCCGTCCGGTATGAAGTTGTTCAAGCTCCATGTGCCGGAATCGCAAATCCAACTGGGCATGTCCATGTACCAATCGATGTTCGCGATATTTATGATACTCGGTCCGATCCTGGGCACCTTCGTCTACTTCCATTTCGGCATTGAAGTCGGCGTCGGCATTATGGGCGTCTGCTTTCTGATCTCCGCCCTCGTTCTTACTTTTCTGCCGCCGGACCGCCAAACCGAATCTTCCGAAAAGCAGGAGCCTACGCATATTTTCAATGAGATGGCGCAAGGCTTCAGGTACGTGTTCAAGCGCAAAATACTGCTGATGCTTGGCGGATGCTTCGCCGTCGCAGGACTGGGACTCGGACTGATCAGTCCGCTCGGTCTTTACATCGTGACGGAAAATCTGTCCCTGCCCAAAGAGAATCTGCAATGGTTTATTGCGACTAACGGCGTCGCGATGATTATGGGCGGCGCTTTGACGATGGGGTTCAGCAAAAAAATGACGCCCCAGGCAATGCTTGTCGCAGGCATGGTCGTCAGCGTCGTTACGATCTCGGTTATGGGCAATACCCATCTGTTATGGCTTGCGCTTGCCGCCCAGTTCTGCTCGGGCTTCGTCATGCCGGCCATTCAAATCGGCATCAGTACGATGATTCTCGGCTACACGGATGAAGCTTTTGTTGGCAGGGTAAATGGCATCCTGAACCCGCTCTTTATGGGAGCGATGGTCATTACGATGAGCTTGGCGGGTTATTTGAAGGCACTGTTTCCGCTTAATTCGATCTATCTGGCTTCCGCAGCTTTATTTGTTATCGGTGTCATCGTGATGCTGCCTTCGTTGAAATACAGGCCTCAATCGCAGAGCGAGGGAAGTCCGGAAGCGCAGACGGCATCTTAAAAATCGAAAAAACCTCGGTCTCGACGGCATCGGCCGTGGAAGATCGAGGTTTTTGTTTTTACAGAAAAGGCGCTCCCGCTTCCTGGTAAGCGTCCATCATCTCGCGGGATACGGCAGAGTCGCTCAAAATGCCGGTCGTCTCGCGGACATCGCCGATGACGAACAAGGAGCTGCGGCTGAATTTGGAATGATCGGCCACAAGATACGTTTCCATGGACCTGCGCATCATGCAGCGGTTCGTTTCCGCTTCCAGCTCGTTGTAAATCATCATGCCGCGGGACAAGGAAACCCCGTCTACGCCCAGAAACGTTTTGCGGATGCTGAGATTGTCCAGCGTCGCATTAGCCAGCGGGCCGGAGAGCTCGAACGTCTGCGTCCGGATAACGCCGCCTGTAACGATGAGCTGCAGACTGGGCGTGCCGATCAACTCGTATGCGATATTGACCGCATTGGTGATGACGGTCAAGTTTTTGAATTGGTTGAGCTTTTTGGCGATAAACGTCGTCGTCGTGCCGCCGGTCAGCCCGATAATGTCGCCGTCCTCGATCAAGCGGACCGCTTTCTCGGCGATTTCTTTTTTCTCCTCGGTATACAGGTCCATTTTTTTAAAAAACGGCACTTCTACCTTCAAGCTTTCCAGTACGGCGCCGCCGAAAGTGCGGATGCACCGTTTCTCCTGTTCGAGAATTTCGAGGTCCCGCCTGGCGGTAGCTTCGGAAACGGCGAACTGCTGCACAATGTCGGTCAGCGCGATGGAGCCTTTATCTTTAATGATCTGCATAATCGCATCCCGGCGAATGTCGGTCTTTCCCATGGGCCCTCCTAAAGAGTAACAGCTTTCCTTAATAGCGGTAACGCTTACTTGTATCTTATCATGCCGATTGATAAAACGTCCATCATCGGATAAGCTGTAGATAGATTGGGAAAGGGGTGTCGGGCATTGAAGTATTCCCTTTGCATCGGAGCGTATCCGGGTAAAGATGCAGTGTATCATTTGGAAAAGGTTAAGGAGCACGGGTTTGATGGTTTGGAGCTGTACCAGTGGTGGGGGCTTGGCGATTTGCAGCGGTTTGCTGCGGAGCAGGAGCGGATCGGCGTGGGCATCATCAGCACCTGCACTAAGGTGTTCAATCTGGTTGATCCGGCTTACAGAGAAGCTTATGTAAGCGCTCTTCGCGAGACGATCGAGGCGTGCCGCAGGCTGAACATCCCGGCGATTATTACCCAGACCGGCAGCGAAAGAGCCGGCGTCCCCAGGGAGCTGCAGCGGGAAGCGATGATCGAGACGCTGAAGCAGTGCGCGCCGCTGCTTGAGGACGCGGGCATCGTGCTGGAAATAGAGCCGCTCAACGGGCTGGTCGATCACGCGGGCCATTATTTGCAGCGCTCCGACGAAGCGGCGGCAGTGATTGACGCCGTAGGCAGCGAGTGGGTCAAGCTGGTGTTCGACGTGTATCACCAACAGATAACGGAGGGCAACGTGATTCGCAATGCGACAGCCTATCGGGAGCGCATTAGCCATTATCATATCGCGGACAATCCGGGACGCAAGCAGCCGGGAACCGGCGAGCTCAATTACGTGAATATTTTGAAAGCGATTCAAGATACAGGGTTCGACGGTTTTGTAGGACTGGAGTGCGGCTACACGATCGATACGGATCAAGCCGTCGAGCAGTTCAAAAACGATATTCTCGCCAGGCTGTAACGGGAGACCGCCCCGGATTGCACGGAATCATGCAATCCGGGGCGGTTTGTTTCACGCTTTTAACGCTTCCTGCGTCAAGTCGAGCCATTCGAGCTCCTGCGGAGTTAATACCAGCTGCGCGCCGGCGCTGCACGACAGCATTTCGGCTTCGCTGCGGGGACCGATCAGCGCGCACGCCGGGAACGGCTGGTTCAGCACGTAAGCGAGCGCGATTTGAATCGTGGTAACGCCTTTCTCGGCAGCCAGCTGCTCGGCGCGGTGAAGCCGTTCCCAGTTGGCATCGCTGTAAAATACGCGCACGAGATCGGCATTGTCCCGGATGTCGGGCGTGAACCTGCCGCTGAAAAAGCCCCGCGCTTGCGCAGACCAGGAGAGCAGCGGAAACTGATTCGCCGCATGCCACTGCAAGGTGTGCTCGTCGGCCGACACGCAGCCTGCCCAGAACGGCTCGTTCGCCTTGGCGAGGCTGAGGTTGGGGCTGCTGAAGCTGAAGCCGATCAGACCGTGCTGTGCGGCATATTCGTTGGCTTCCTGAATGCGCTGGTGCGTCCAGTTGGAACCGCCGAATGCGCGGATCGTTCCGGCTTCCACCTGTTCGTTCAGCGCTTCGATAATCGCGCCGACCGGAGTCGCGGGATCGTCGCGGTGCAGAGCGTACAAATCGACGTAAGGGGTGCGCAGCCGCTCCAAGCTCGTCAGCAAATCGCTGCGAATCGCCTCGCGGTTCACGCGCGGGCCGTTCTGGTCATGATGCGCGCCTTTTGTAAAAATATTGATCTGTTCGCGGTTGTTCATCGCGTCCAGCCAAATGCCGAGGGCTTGCTCGCTTTCCCCTCCGCAGTAGATAAAGGCCGTATCGATCGTATTTCCGCCGATCGCCAAATAATGCTCCAAAATTTGACTCACTTCGTCGCCATTGTCCAGCCTGAAAAAATCCGAGCCCATGATGAGCTGGGAGACGGGCTTGTTCAGCCCGTTGATTTGGATATGTTTCATTGCGTTTCCCAACCTTTCCGATTATGAGTGAGAGAGAACGATTCGGCTTCGCTCCCTGGCTGATTGCAGACAAGCATCGATCACTTTCATATTCAGGACCGCATCGGAAGGAGCAAAGCGCTGAGGCTTTTTGCCCCATACCGCATAGGCCATATCGTCGGCTTGGAGCGCGTATTGGTTCAGGAACGGGGCTTTCTCTTCGCGGCGGCCGTCGGCATTCCATACGATGAAATGCCCGCTCTCCTCCGTAGGCGTAATAAAGGCGGACGGAACCTCGATGCGGCCTGTCGTTCCCAGCACTTCCACGGTGTTGCGGAAATTCGCCCACATGCCGCAATCGAACGTCAGCGCGACGCCGCCGCTGAACTCGACGAGCCCGGACATGACCATGTCGACGTCGTCATGCTGCGGCGAGAAAAAGGCGTGAGCTGTAACCGCTTCCGGCTCTCGTCCGAGAATGAGTCTTGCCGCGCTGATCGGATAGCAGCCAACATCGTACAGCGAGCCGCCGCCCATTTGCTTGTCAAAGCGGACGTTCCCTGTGGCTCCGGGGTTGTTGAACGTGAAAGTGCCGTGAATGCCCCGGACCTCGCCGATTTCACCGGATGCGATAATTTCGCGGATCCGTTCGTAGCGCGGATGGTGCCGGTACATGAACGCTTCGGCGAAATGTATGCCGGCTTTGGCGCAGGCGGCGATCATTTCTTCCGTTTCAGCGGCCGTAAGCGAGGCAGGCTTCTCGCAAAGCACATGCTTGCCGGCTTCGGCGGCACGAATGGTCCATTCTTTATGCAAATGATTCGGCAGCGGTATGTACACGGCGTCGATATCGGGATCGGCGATGAGCTCTTCGTAACTGCCGTAAGCTTTCGGGATGTTTAAAGACTCGGCGTTTTTTTGCGATTTGTCCAAATCGCGGCTTGCGATCGCGGCTACTTCGCCCGTTTCCGACTGGCGGATGCCCGGAATGCAAGCCCGGATGGCGATGTTGGCGCAGCCCAAAATGCCCCAGCGTAGTTTTGACATGAAAAACAACACTCCATTCTTTTTTAATAGCGTTATATTGTCATTATAAAAGCAGTTGATTAAAATGAATATAATAATATATTGCATTAGATATCGTAATATTGTCATCAGGAGGATGTATGTCCAGACATGTGATGCTGCCAACGCTGCAAAACTCGCCATACTTTATTTTTCCCGAATCCGTCGGATGGTACAGAAATGTGCCGAATCATATCGTGGATCGTGCTGAAGGCGCGTGGGCCAGCTACAGCCTGCACTTCGTGACCGCCGGCAAAGGATACGTAGTACTGGACGGTACGGCGCATACGCTGCAAAGGGGCGACGCCTTTTTGTTTTATCCGCTGCAGAAGCAGAACTATTACAGCAGCAAGGAAGACCCGTGGGACGTGCGCTGGGTGCATTTTTACGGGGATCATTTGAAGGAGTTTTTGCTGGAGAAAGGTTTTTTTCGCAATCTTTGGACGTTGAAGCGGTGGAGCGAGCTGGAGGAGGCGATGGATGAACTGCTGCTGGAAGCGGAGGCGAACAGCATTTTGCGGACGACGAAGCTGACTTCGCTCACGTATACGATTCTCGCCGAATTTATGAGCTATGCCGCGCCGCTTACGGGAGCGAATAGAGGAACGGAGTCGATTGACCGGATTTTGGCGCTGCTGTCCGAGATGCAGCAAAAAGCGTGCGAGCCGTTTGTGCTGGAGGAATGGTCGGAGCGTGCGGGAGTCAGTCCGCACTATTTTTGCAAGCTGTTCCGCAAGGCGACTTCGATGACGCCGCTTTCGTTCATTACGCTCTGCCGCATGCAGTACGCGAAGCAGCGGCTGATCGAGCAGGAGCATTGCAGCGTCAAGGATATCGCCAGAGAAGCGGGGTATCCCAGCGCCAGTTATTTTAACCAGCGCTTTCACGAGCATGAGGGGATGACGCCCAGCGAATTTCGAAGTTTGTATCCGAAACGGCTATGAGCGGAGGCGAGACCGGATCGGCCGGCCGTCCCAAAGCAGTTCCGTCGCCGCTTGGCGGCTCTTGACTTCCGGCTCTTCGAGCAGCAGGAAAAAGTTTTTGGTCGGGAGCTCGCCGAGCCCATGCTTGGCGGACAGCTTGTCCAGGTAAGGCCGCATATTGTCAAGCTGGCCGGACATGTTGCCGCCCTGCTGGGAGAAGGCATAGAGAACGCTGGCGACAGGCGCCCGCTTGACGCGGAACTGCTCTACGGCGCGCAGGAAAAAGTCCCAGTCCCAGTAATGAAACATTTCGGTGTCAAAAGGGCCCAGGGCGTCGAGCAACTGCGGGCGGAACAGGCAGCCTGACGAGAAAAAGGTGGAAAACCTGCGCATCGCCGGCACATCGAACTCGTAGGCGAATACGAACCGGCTGGTCGGCCGGCGGATTCCGTCTTCGATTACATAGTCGAAAATCTCGACATCTGTGTATACAAGATCGCAATCCGCGATTTCTTGCAGCATTCGCTCTACGTGAACGGGCAGCAGCAGGTCGTCGTCATCGCAAAGCATGATGTAATCGCCGCGCGCTTCCTGCAGCCCGCGGTTACGGGCATGAACGTGCTTGAGATTGCGGGGCATGTTGACAACTTCAATGTGCAGCTCCGGGTACAAGCTTTGAATGAAATCGACCGGCTCCCCGCAGTCGTTGACAACGATGATTTGCAGGTTCGAATAAGTTTGCGCAGATAACGATTCGATCAGTTCAGCCAGCTCCAGGGGCCGATTGTAAGTTGGTATTATGACGGAAACTAACGGTTCTGCGGACGGCAAAAGCGGAGCACCTCCTGTTAGGGCTTTGGTTGTGAAGCGGTTCAGTTTCATTATAGTCAACGCTTTTGCAATATGCCAGCGAAACCGTGGATAGACAGAGGTTCCATAAGGATCGGCAAGCAGCCTGGCCCAAACGGCCGCAGGCTGTTTGGCATGGATAAGCTGCAGCTTCCTGTTTAGTACTACTAAAAGTTAGTACTTCCGGCAAACCGGACCGGCAGGGTACCCTTGTCTTGAGAACTTCAGAGCAGGGGGGATCTAACCGTGAAACAGACGCCGAAGCGCGGAGTATGGCTGAACCGGGAAATTCCGTTTAGAGTGAACTGGATGCTGCATGCTGTCATCGTTGTATTTGTCTCAGTATGGACATGGCTGGCCACGGAGCCTTCCAGCAGGTTTGACTGGTTTTTGGAAAATTTGTTGGTCTGGGCTGCACTGCTGCTGCTCGCAGGTACTTACCGTCGGTTCGTTTTTTCCAATTTGTCCTATGTGTTGATCGCCTTGTTTTTGTTTCTTCATGTGTGGGGCGCCCATTATGCTTATAATGAAACGCTGGCCGGCGCATGGATGAAAGAGTGGTTTCATACGGAACGCAACCACTACGACCGGTTGGTTCATTTTAGCTATGGGCTGCTGCTGGCTTATCCGATTCGGGAAGCGTTGAAAGCGCGGACAGGACTCGGCAAAGAATGGCTGTATACGCTGACTTGTACGATCGTGCTGGCCAGCGGGGCATTTTATGAGTTGATCGAGATGTGGGTGGCGAACATCGTCGCGCCGGAAATCGGGACCTTGTTCCTGGGAACCCAAGGCGACCCGTGGGACGCTCAGCACGATATGGAACTGGCCTTGTACGGCTCGATCGCAGCGATGCTCATTACGGCAATGTGCGGACGAATCGGGCGGAAAATGCAGGGCGGATACGTTAAGAAACGGCTCAGGCCGTAAAGAAGCATTTTGTGCGCAATATCGGTTATAATGAGTGACAGGTTTGTATGATTGGGACAAAATGGAACAAAGGCTGGGAGGCTGCTTTATGGCAGAATCGAATGAAAACGTGTATAAATGGTACGCGGGCTCCTATACGGATGCCGGCAGCAGGGTCGGAATTACGTTGTGTTCGTTTGATGCCGGTACCGGCGAGCTTGGCATTTTGGAGACTTATGACGATTTGCCGAACGCTTCTTTTTTGGCGGTCGATTATCGCCGGTCGAGGCTGTATGCGGTCAGCGAAACGGAAACGTACAACGGCATGTACGGAGGAGCTGCCGCCGCTTACAAGATCGACGTCGGGACCGGCAGGCTGACGAAGCTGAACGAGCAGCCGACGCATGGCGCGGCGCCGTGCTACGTCAGCGTGGACCGGACGAGCCGGAACGTGTACGTCGCCAACTATTTGGGAGGCAGCGTTACCGTGTTCCCGGTTGCGGAAGACGGCAGCCTGATGGCCCACAGCCAGCTGCACAAGCACGCGGGCGAGCTCGGGCCGAACGCCGAGCGTCAGGAAGCGCCGCACGCCCACTCGATCGTAGTGGACTCGGATAACCGCTACGCGATCTCGGCCGACCTGGGCCTCGACAGGCTCGTGATCTCGGCCGTCGACGCGGCAGGGCACAAGCTGGAGCCGCACGGCGAAGCGGCATTGACGCCCGGCGCCGGGCCGCGGCACCTCGTTTTCAGCGCAGACAGCCGTTTCGCGTATGCGGTAAATGAGCTGGATTGCACCGTGACGACGCTGCAATACGATGCGGCAGCGGGCACGCTGACCCCGCTGCAGAGCGTTTCGACATTGCCGGCCGGTTTCTCCGGCAAGAACATATGCGCGGACATCCATCTGTCACCGGATGGCCGCTTTCTTTATGCGTCCAACCGCGGGCATGACAGCATCGCGGTGTTCGCGGTGGACGAGCGGCAGGGCGCGCTGTCGCTCGTCCAGGTGCAGGCGACGCTGGGGCGGACGCCGCGCAATTTTGCTTTGACGCCGCAGGGGGATTACCTGCTCGCGGCGAACCAGGACTCGGACCGCATCACGGTGTTCCGCGTCGATGCGGCAACAGGCCGGCTGACCGATACCGGTCAGTCGCTCGGCATTTCGCGCCCGGTATGCATCAAGTTTTTGTAGCGAGCGGATGCGACTCAAACTGTAAAGAACCGTTCAAGTCTTAAACGTGCTCCTCAGAGGCTTTTCTGCATGTAACGAACCGAGACGCCCCTATATTGTGGTAAACCGACTGAAACCGTGGTAATCCGTGGTAACCCGTGGTAACCCGTGGTAGGGAAAAACCTGCGAAAGCGCAGGTTTTTCCTCTGAAAGTGGCTTATTTGGGCGAAAAGCCTGCAAAAGTACAGGGATTTTCGCTGAAAGTTGAGCCTGAACCCCTATCCCCGCTGAAAAACCTGCACAATTGCAGGAATTGTTCGTGGCCAGCGATCAAGGACGCAAATTCATGTATGTTTGCAGGTTTTCTTCGCGCAGCCAGGCAGATTGTGGTTATCGCCTATGACGCGGGGGTTTTTGGACAGCCTGGAAAGTGCAGTTTTTTGCTCGTCGATACACTGGCAGCGAGACATTCCTACAAAAATGCAGGTTTTTCATCGTATACATAGGCTCAGACTAGCATAACCGTCATTTAAAACGCCCAAATGTTATTTTTTTGTAAAAATATCTGTTGCATTTACAACTAATCAGGCGTATGCTGAATTAGTGGCAAGTGCAACTAATCGGTGAAAGGAGGGAACGTATGATTGACGCCAAAAATTCGATACCGCGATGGGTATCGCTGTTGTACCGTTACGGCCAAATGTATATAGGCGATCGCCTGAAAGATTACGACATCGGCAGAGGGCAGCATATTTTTCTCAACGCGCTCTATAAGGAAGACGGCCTGACGCAGGAAGAGATTTCCGATTACTTGAAGATCGACAAAGGTACGACGGCGAAAGCGCTCAAAAAGCTGGAAGAGCAGGGATACATCACCCGGAGCGTCAGCGAAAAGGATAAAAGGTGCAATCATGTCCACCTGACCGAGAAGGCGCTCGGCATTAAGGAAGACGTGCGAAACGTCTTGACGGATTGGAGGGAGAGGTTGACTTTCAGCCTGACGGAAGAAGAGAAGCAGCTCGCTCTTACGATTTTGGAAAAAATGGGGAACAATGCGGCGCGGTTTGCCGCGGAATGTTCGGATTCCCCCGAAAAATCAACATCAAGCTAGCAGGGCAGGTGTTCGCAATGAATATTCGGCTTACCGGGGCTTCGATTATTGACCGGCATTTTCATGCTTTGACTCATCGGAATTACCGTTACTTGTGGCTCGGACAATGCGTTTCGCTGATCGGCACCTGGATGCAAAATATCGGACAGTCGTGGCTCGTGCTGACCTTGACCGGATCCCCTCTGCTGCTCGGGTTTGTGGGCGCTTTTCAATTCACTCCGATTCTTTTGTTTTCCTTGTTCGCGGGCGTTGTCATCGACAAGTTCCCGAAGAAAAACATTTTGATCGTGACGCAGACGATCTCGATGCTGCTTGCTTTTACGCTGGCGATCCTCGTATTTACCGATACCGTGCGGTACAGCTACATCCTGGTGCTTGCGCTGCTGCTGGGTCTGAACAACACGTTCGATATGCCGACGCGGCAGGCGTTCAACATCGAAATTGTCGGTAAGGAAGATTTGATGAACGCAATCGCCCTGAATTCCACTACGTTTAATATGGCCAGAATCGTCGGCCCTTCGATCGGCGCGGTCATGATGGCTTTCTTCGGGGCGGGCTGGTGTTTTTTGCTCAACGGGCTCAGCTTTCTTGCCGTTTTGTACGGTTTGCTGCAAATTAAGGCGACCCCTTATGTGCGCGAAAAGAAATCAAGCGAAAACGTGCTTAAAGAAATTAAAGACGGTCTCCGCTACATCGCGAAGGACCCGCTGCTGTCGCAGACGCTTCTGCTCGTTACCGTAATCGGAACGCTTGCTTTTAACTTCAATGTGCTCATTCCCGTATTTACGAAAGATGTGCTGCACCTCGGGGAGACGACGTACGGAACTTTGATGTCCTGTCTCGGAGCAGGTTCTTTCATCGGGGCGCTTACGATGTCGCTGCGCAGCAAAAAAGGGCCGCGTCTTACGCTCAGCATTATTTGCAGCATGGTTGTAGCGGGCTGTCTCGTGCTGAACGGGCTCAGCAAATCCGTCGTGTTGTGCGGGATCGCGCTGGCGATGACGGGATTTTTCAATATTTTGTTTTCGACCAACAGCAATTCCGCGCTGCAAATGCATGCCAAAGATGAGTTCAGGGCGCGGGTGATGAGCGTCTATGCCCTCGTATTCGCCGGATCGACGCCTATCGGCAATTTGATCGCAGGGTATGTGGCGGACCGATTCGGCGCGGGCGGCGCGTTTCTTTGCTGCGGCATTTTGAGCGCGGTGCTGAGCTTGGTAATTATTTTGAAATACCGCGGAAAAAGCGGCGTCCAGCCGCTGATTGAGGAAGCGAAGCACGCCTAGAAGAAGCTGCAAGCAAGCCTGCTGGCGTTTTCAGACTGAACGGGCAAGAGAAGCGGTCAATAAGTTTTTTGCGACCGATCCATTTTTTGGGTTGTCAAATTTGTCCGAATCCTCTACAATAGGCTGTAGATTCATGTCGGAAACGGAGGAAAGACCATGTTTGATTTTTTGAAGAAAATGTTTCAACCATCGAAGCAGGAACCTGCGGCGGCGGATGATTACAGAACGATGGAAATCGACGTTGTCATTAAATGTTTCGTTTCGGACAAGGAGAAGCCTTTTCGCGTCATCTTTAAGGTGGAAAAGCAGGGCTCGTTTTTTACGAAGGACATCTTCGTGAAACATGCGGATGCGAACACGCAATTTGAGCTGGTGAACAATTTTTCCACACTTGGCATGAATCCCGAGGAACTGCGCAAATACGGGGCGACCGACCATGCGGAGTACGGCTTTGCGACGATCGAAGAAGCGAGGAAAGTCAAGGATACGACCGTGGAATACGTCAGGTTCCTTTTGCGCGAGCACAAGCACGAAACAATGGCGAAAATCTCATAAAATAGATAGCAAAAAGGAGTCGGCGCTAGTTCGCCGGCTCCTTCGCTTTTTTACAAATTGAGGGGCTCCGCATTTCTTTGCAATATTTCTTTTAAACGGTGCTGCCGCAGCTTCGTGATGGGAGCGTACTTGGAATCCGCGCCTTTCATTTCGAAAAATACTTTGCCTTCCTGAACGACGGCGATTTTTTTAATATTCACGTAACAGTCTGTGTTCGCTTTGAAAAATGCGGCGTTCCCGATCAGCGCGCTGAGCTGCTCGGTGGACATGCGTTTTTTTATGTTATAGTTTTTGCCGTGAAAGCTGACGAGACCGTGTTCTCCGACGCGGAAAAACATAATATCTTTTTCCAGAACAAAGTCTTCATAACTGTTTCTTGAACTGAGCGCTACATTCATGTGTATTCCCCCTCATTTTAATGTGAACGACTCAAATGTTAACGCTTTCATTTTAGCACATTTTTCAGTAATGTAAAAGGGCTTTTCACCTAATATAAAAGCCCTCCGTGAGGAAGGCTTTGTCGTTTTACGAAACTGCTTATGCCGAAAATCGCTTCAGCACATTCCGTGCGATCCAGACGCCTGCTGCGCCTGCTTGGGCCAATCCCCGCGTAATTCCTGCGCCGTCCCCTCCGCAAAATAAACCTTGAATCTCGGTCTCGAATTCCTCGCTTAATCGCGGACGCGCCGAGTAAAATTTCGCCTCGACGCCATAGAACAGCGTATGCTCCGCGGCGATGCCGGGCGTGACCTTTTCCAGCGCATGAATCATTTCGATCAGGCTTTTCATGGTGTTGTAGGGCAGCACCAGCCCCAGGTCGCCGGGAACGGCCTCCTTGAGAGTCGGCTCGAGGAAGCCTTCGCGGATGCGATCGACGGTCGATCTGCGGCCGCGCAGGATGTCGCCGAACTTTTGCACGATGACGCCGCCGCCGGACAAATCGTTGGCGCGCTTGCAAATTTCCCGGGCGTACTCGTTCGGCTTATCGAACGGCTCGGTAAATTTGTGCGAGACGAGCAGCGCGAAGTTCGTATTGCCCGACCCGAGCGCAGGATCTTTGAACGAGTGACCGTTGGCGGCCATGACGCCGCTGTGATTTTCGACGACGACGTGACCGGACGGGTTGCTGCAAAACGTGCGGACGCGCGTACCGACGGACGTGTTGAAAATAAATTTGCCCTCGTACAAATGCTCGTTGATTTCGCGCATGACGACATCGGAAGTTTCGACGCGCACGCCGACGTCGACCTGATTGTTGTGCATGCTCAGGCGGCGCTGCTTGAACACCTGCGTCAGCCAGGCGGAACCGTCTCTGCCCGGGGCGAGCATGACGTGGCTGCCGTGTATTTCCGTACCGTCTTTCAGGCGAATGCCCCGGACTTCGTGCTTGCTGCCGCTTTTGACCGTAATGATGTCTTCCACTTCGGTTTTGAACTGCATGTCGATGCGCGGTTTCAAATATTCATAAATGGACTGCAGGATGAGCAAATTTTGCTCGGTGCCGAGATGCCGGACCTGTGCGCGCAGCAGTTTGAGCCCTGCGGCATAGGAGCGCTGCTCGATGTTCCTGACGGCCTCAGTCGTCGGATCCGTAATGCCCGGCGCCGCACCGTGCTGCAAATTGATCCCGTCGACGTAATGGATGAGCTCCAGCACCTGGGACGGAGCCAAATAATCGGTCATCCACCCGCCGAATTCGGTGGTGATGTTGAATTTGCCGTCGCTGTAAGCGCCGGCGCCGCCGAATCCCGCTGTAATGGAGCAGGCCGGCAGGCAGCCGGAGAAATCTTTTTTCCCCGCCGGGGGCGGGCACAGCTTGATTTTATTTTCCAAAATCGGGCAGCTGCGGCGGTAAATATCGTGGCCTTTGTCCACGAGAAGCACTCTTGCCCCGGGCTTGCGAAGGGTCATCTCGTAGCAGGCAAAAATTCCGGCCGGGCCTGCGCCGACCGCAATGAAATCATATTCGCTCATGTTCAGTCTCCTTTGTGCGTTATGCCCCGCTGGGCTAATTGAACACAAAAAATCCCAGCCACCCGGGTATGCGAAAGCAGTACCCGATCGTAGCTAGGAAGTTATGGCTCCCTCTAGAGACCCTCAAGCCGATTCTTAAGGATATACGAACGTTATTTGAAGTGATGACTGTTATTTCGTTTCATAAATATCATAATACGTATGATTGAAATGTGTCAATAAAAGAATGTTCGTAAATTAGCGGAAAAATGCACGAAAGAAAACCACTCTGTCATCGCCCCCCCCCAGCGGGAGCCTATGAACAGAGTGGTTGGCATGCCGCTACAGTTTGACCCAAGCAACCAGGCCATCCGGCTGGTCGGGGTTGATGCCTTGCCGCTCGGCGCTGCTCAAGGCAACGATTTGCGGGATGAAAATGAAAGGAATGCCCTGCGCCGCAATGTCGAGCTCGCTCTCGGAAACGACGGCCAGATCGACGTGCTCGGCCGGGATCGCTTCGGCGCGGTCGGCGAAGGCGATGATCCGCGCGCCTCTGGCTTTAATATCGCGCATCAGGTTGCGCTGATGCTCCGTGCCTTCGCCGGACAGCGCCGCGATGACGAGCGTATCTGCGCCGATCGTCACCATCGGGCCGTGGCGCACGTCCAGCAGATGGAAGGAGCGAGCCTGCACGTTGGCGATTTCCGTCAGGGCGATTGCGCCTTCGGAAGCAAGCCCTTGCAGTTCGCCGTCGGCGAGCACGACGGCATTCGTCCAGGCGAAGCCGGCCGCTTGGCGTATTCCGCTTTCTACGCGGGCCATATAAGCTTCGCCCTGCTCGATCGCCTTCCCGATGTCGGCGATCAGCTTCTCGTCGCCGCCTATGAAGGCCGCCAGCAGCAGGTTCGCAGCGTACAGGTTCGTCACGGTTCTCGTCTGGCAGACGCTGTTATCGAACGCCCAAGGCAGCTCAAGCGACAGGTCGGCTATTTTCGACAACGGAGAATCCGTTACGCAGGACAGCGCGATAACGGGAATGCGTTGGCCGGTTTGAATCAAGCGGACGGCTTCCACCACCTCTGTGGTGGAGCCGGAGCGTGATGGCGCGACCAGCAGCGTGCTCGCGATAAGCGGGCGGTAGCGATCCAGGTTCAGCAGCAGGTCGCCTCCGGCAAGTGCGCTGGCCGGCAAGCCTGCGCGCAGCCGCACGGAGAAAGCGGCGGACTCGCTCAGGCAGTAGCTGGAGCCGCAGCCGACGAAGGTGACCGATGCGGCGGACCCGGCGCGGGCGAACGCTGTGATTTGTTCTCTTTTGGACAGCAAGTAGTCGTAGGTTTGCCGCAAGGCGGAGTACTGCGCAACAATTTCGTTATAAGTCAAGCTCATAAATGATGACCTCCCGAATATGAAGATGTATCGTAAACATAGTTTAAAGCATAGATATGATTTTTTCAATCAAAAAATGATTTTTATGATCAATATATGGAATTTGAAAATCTATAATTAGTGATTATTGTCGAATATCGATTAATTTTGATCAAAAAAAGATTGAAAAAATCATTTAATGGGATTATCATAATCACAAAGATGAAATAAAAAATCAAATGAAACAGCATATGCGCGGCCGGATGTCCGGATGGCGGGTGCGTGCTCGGCCATGTGGTCGACCGACCGCCGCCATGCATCGGAACACCGTGCGCCGCTGGCTGCCGGTTTCATTAGTAGTGAACAAAGCGATACAAGATTGCCTGACTTTTGCCGGAGACCGCAGCTTACGAAGACGGGACTCCGTACTGTTCGGCGGGAGCCGCCTGATGCGGATTTGCTCCAAACGAAGCTTTTTAGGAGGAAGATGCTTGTGAAGTATGCGGCAGGGGTTGACGTTGGCGGTACGAATATCGTCTGCGGCTTGCTGGACGAGAGGGGCCGGATACTGATCAAACGCAAATTTGCGACAGCTCCCGAGAAAGGCCCGGCTTCCATTCTGGAAACAATTGCCGGACAAATTGAAGACATGCGAGAGGAAGCCGAAATTGCCGCAGACGAGTTGGTTGCCGCCGGGCTGGGCATCCCTGGCTTGGTCGACCCGGAAGCGGGAGTGAGCCGCAGAGCGGTCAATTTGCGCTGGGAGCAGGTTTCCGTTGCCGCGGAGATGCAGCGCTTGTTAAGAAGGCCTGTTTTTATCGACAATGACGTGCGCATGTACGCTTATGGCGAAGCGGTTGCCGGCGCAGGGCGCGGCTATCGTTACGTGTACGGCATTACGATCGGCACGGGGTTGGCCGCCGCGCTCGTGCAGTGCGGCGAGCCGTATAGCGGCCACCGCTTTATGGCCGGAGAGATCGGGCATGTCAAAGCGGAGGGCGGACATGCGATGTGCAATTGCGGCAGGATCGGCTGTCTGGAGACGATCGTATCGGCAACGGGCATCGCCCGTCAAGCCAGAGAACGGCTGGCCAAAGGGGAGCAGAGCATCCTGTTGGCCCGGTTCCCGGACCTTGCCGCGATTCGGGCTGTCGACGTTTCGCGCGCCGGCGCCGAAGGAGACGCCCTTTCGCTGGACGTTCTCGCGCATACCGGAAAAACGCTCGGCCGCGCCCTTTCGTCGGTCGTGCCGCTTTTGTCACCGGATGCGATCGTGATCGGCGGCGGGGGTGCTTTGGCGGCCGGCCTGCTCATAGAGCCGATGAAGCGCGAACTGGACGGCGCATTGCTTCATGACTACCGCGGCCAGTATGCCGTCAAAACCGCCGAATTGAACGACGATGCGGGCCTTGTCGGCAGCGCGCTCCGGGCGCTGCACCGCGGCGGTTGGCCGAAGTCAACGATGATTACAAACCATTAGGGAGGAACTTATATGCCGCTTATTTCATCCACAGAAATACTGCAAACCGCCAGAAAGAACAAATACGCCGTCGGTGCTTTCAACGTCCACACGCTGGAAATGCTGCAAGCCGTCGTTGAGGCGGCGGCGGAGACGCATTCCCCGCTAATTATTCAGTCTACGGTCGGCACGGTTAAACATCTGGGCCCGGACTACATTGCTGCGGCCGCGACGGTCGCCGCGAACCGCACGGGAGTGCCGATTGCGCTGCACCTCGATCATTGCACCGATTTTACACTCATCGTTCAGTGCATCCGCGCGGGCTATACATCGGTCATGATCGATGCTTCGATGCACCCGTTCGAAGAAAACGTGAGCCGCACGCGCAGCGTGATGGAAGTGGCGTCGGCAGCGGGCGTGAACGTCGAGGCCGAGCTGGGCAAAGTCGGCGGCGTCGAGGACGATATCGTCGTCGACGAGCGCGACGCGCTGCTGGCCGATCCGGAGGAGTGCAGCCTGTTTATCGAGCGGACCGGCGTCGACACGCTGGCTCCGGCTATCGGAACCGCGCACGGCATTTACAAGGGCGAGCCGAACATCGATTTTGCACGGATCGAGCAAATCGCGTCGCGCGTCGCAGCTCCGCTCGTGCTGCACGGCGGTTCGGGCATTCCGGCCGAGCAGGTGAAGCGGGCGGTGTCGCTCGGCATGGCGAAAATGAACGTGGCGACCGAACTGCGCATCGCTTTCTCGAATGCGATCAAAGACGTATTTGCCACGCATCCGGACGAGAACGACCCGCGCAAATATATGGTTCCGGCCAAAGAAGCGGTCAAACGTCTGGCGATTGAAAAAATGCATCTGTGCGGCTGCATCGGCAAAGCCGGCGATCTGCGATGATTACGACGGTCACGCTGAACGCGGCCATTGACAAGACATATTATGTCACGCAATTCGGCTTGGGGGTCGTGCAGCGCGTCGCCCGGCAAATCGCCGAGCCCGGCGGCAAGGGCAACAACGTCGCCAAAGTAGCCCGGCTCCTGGGCGGCGACGTGACGGCATCCGGCTTCATCGCGGGAAGCAGCGGCTCTTTCATCGCGGAGCGGCTTGAGGAGCGCGGCATCGCGACAGCGTTCGTCCGCGTGCCGGGCGAATCGCGCGTATGCCTGAACATCATCGACGAGTCCAGCGGCACATCGACGGAACTGCTGGAGCAAGGCCCCGCCGTAAGCGAAGCGCACATCGGGGAGATGAAGCAAACGATTCGCAGGCTCGCCTTGCAATCGGGCGTCGTCGTGCTGTCCGGCAGCTTGCCGCCGGGCGCGCCCGCCGATCTGTATGCCGACCTCATCGGCATCATTCGGGCTGCGGGCGCGCGCGCTTTCCTGGACACCAGCGGCGCGGCGCTTGGCAGCGGCCTGCGAGCGCGGCCGCATTTTGTAAAGCCCAACGAGCAGGAGCTGGCGCAATGGCTCGGGGTTGACGCCAGCGCCATCGGCGAGACCGACGGGGCGGAGGCCGCCGCCAAGCTTGCGGACGAAGGCATCGCCCAAGTGTGCGTGACGATGGGCGGTCGCGGTGCGATAGCTGTCATCGACGGCCGCGGCTATCGGGTTATCCCGCCGGTCATCCCGGCGGCGGTCAATACGGTCGGCTGCGGCGATTCGTTCGTGGCCGGGATGGCTTTTGCCGAGGAGCGCGGCGCGTCCGCCGAGGAAAAGCTGCGCATTGCCGCAGCGGCCGCTGCAGCCAATGCGATGTCGGAAAAAGCGGGTCACATCGACTACGCGCTATTTCAATCGTATATGGAGCAGGTACGGGTCACGGCCCTGTAAAGGATCGCCGTCATGCGCCGCCACACCGCGCGGCGAGGGTGCTCCTTTTTGCCGGGAGAGGGGGAATGGTTATGAAACTTGGTGTTGTCGGATATGGGACAAGAATACGCTCTATGATCGACGAGATTATGCAAATTGCTCCCGATACGCAAATTGCGAGCGTTTGCGACCCGCAGTCGGAGCGGGTTCGTGGGCAGTTCGAAGGGACGGGGCGGCCTGTTCCTGCTTTGTTCGACGCCGTGGAACAAATGCTTGCTGAGTCGGATTCGCTGGACGGCGTTATGATCGGGACGCGCTGCTCGCTGCATACGCCCATGGCATTGCAGGTGCTGCCGACGAATCTCCCTATATTTCTGGAAAAGCCGGTCGCTATCAGCGATCATCATCTGGCTCTGCTGCATGCGGCCGGCGGCAAGCGCGGCAGTACGGTCGTCGTCAGCTTTCCGCTGCGGCTCTCGCCGCTCGTCAAACTTGCGAAGGAAATCGTCCAGTCCGGCAAAATCGGGCGAATCGAACACGCGCAGCTGGTCAACAATGTGCCCTACGGCAGCGTTTATTACCAAAATTGGTACCGGGACGAAGAAGAAACGGGCGGATTGTTTCTCCAAAAAGCGACGCATGATTTCGATTATTTGAATGCGATTCTGGACATTGCTCCGACGGAAATTTGCGCGATGACCTCGAAGCAAATTTTTAAAGGCGACAAGCCGGCCGGACTGATTTGCCCCGACTGCGCGGATCATGCGACATGCCCGGAGAGCGCTGTGCGGAAGCGCAGGGAAGGGCGGGAGCCCGAGGGCGAGCAGTGCTGTTTCGCAGTCGATACCGGCAATGAAGACTCCGGTTCTGCCCTGATCCGCTACGAAACGGGCATGCATGCCGCGTATTCGCAAAATTTTTTCGCCCGCGGCGCTGCCGCTGCCCGAGGTGCCAGGCTGCTCGGCTACAAGGGCACGCTGGAGTTCGATTTTTATACGAACGCGGTCAAAGTTTTCATGCATCACACGGCGCGGGTGGAGACGTACGATCTGAGCACGGGGAATTTGAATCATAGCGGCGGCGATACCGCGCTTGCTGCGAATTTTGTCGATGTGATCGCCGGGCGGGCGAAATCCGAGGCGCCGCTCGAAGCGGGTATCGTCAGCGCAGCGATGTGCCTCAGGGCGCGCGAGTCGTCGGCGACGTCCTCTTTTCAGAAGATAACCATTCCTCCGCACCCGCTTGCAATCTAGTCTTTTATCCTCCAAAATTAGGAATACCACGGAAGACGGATGCGGATTCCTCAAAAGGAGAGAGTTATGGAACATTCAAAGAGCGAGCTGCGGAGAATGAGGGCGCTGGAGCTGATCAAACTGCACGGCAAAATCACGGTACAGGAAATCGTCGAGGCCATCGGCTGCTCGGAAGCTACGGCCAGGCGCGATCTCGATATGCTGGAAAAATCGGGCCAAATCATTCGCACCATCGGCGGCGCGATTTATGAGGGAGCGCTGATGCAGACCTCGTCGGAGCTTCCTTTTGCCGACAAGCGTTTCTTTCAGCGCCAAAGCAAGGAGCGCATCGCCAAGGTGGCGGCCGAGCTTGTCGAAGAGGGCGATGTCGTCTGCCTGACGGGGGGGACGACGACGTTTTTTATCGCCAGAGCGCTGAAACAGCATCGCAACATTACGATTGTGACCAATGCGGTCAATATCGCGGCGGAGCTGGCGGATGCCGAAGGCGTGCAGGTCGTCGTCATTGGCGGCGTCATGCGCGCCAAAAGCTACGAGCTGATCGGTCCTCTGGCCGAAAGTGTGATCGACAAAATCAACGTCACCAAAATGTTTCTCGGCGTCGACGGCGTTTCGCTGGAGCACGGGTTTACGATGCATTCGGAGCTGGAAGCGCGCATCGCGCAGCTGCTGATCGAGCGTTCCGGGCAAGTGTATGCAGTTTTTGACCACAGCAAGCTGCAAAAAGCGGCGCTGTTCACGATTATCCCGCTGAGCCGGGCGACGGGAGTGATTACGAACAAGCAGCCGGAGAGCTGGTTCGAGCAGGCTTGCCGGGAGCGGCAAGTCGCCGTGCATCTCGCAGCGGACGATGCCGCGCTGCCTTTGTAGGGCTCTGGCCTGGCCGCAGCGCCTGCGGACATGCGAAAAGCGCCTCCGCGGTTCCGGAGGCGCTTTTTTTGCGGGCGGGGCACGCGGCGCGCCGGCTCCAGTGGGCGGCCTCGCCGCCAGAGCTGCGGAGCCGGGAGCGTGCGGCATCCGCCAGCGCCAGCGCTAGCGCTAGCGCGACGCGGCGAAAACTCTGCGGCGCTTATGCCGCCGCAAATCGCAAGCGGCTCGGACAAGTAATCGGATGCCAAGCCAACAGATGCTGCGCCGATTTGAACGGCTGGTTTCGTGCTCCTGCCGCCTATTATAGTTGGTGCACGGTTCTTTAAGCGACTTGGCATCAGCAGTCGGCAAAAACCTGCGAAAGTGCAGGCTTTTTCCGCGAAAGTAGCTCATTTTTGGGAAAAGCCTGCGATTGTACAGGAATTTTCGAGGAAAATGAGTCTGCGCCGACGTGTTCGATGAAAAACCTGCACATTTGCAGGAAGTTCTTGAAGCCGGCGCTTTAAAGCGCAAAAAGCTGCACTTTTGCAGGCTTTTTACGCGCTGCGTGCGGAATCCACCAGCGCGCCGTGGCGTGCCCGGGCGTCACTGTAATGCACCGCTCCAGCGTGCAGGCTAACCGCATCGCCGCAGAGGCGGGAGCGTGCGGCATCCGCCCGCGCCATCGCGCCGCGTCTCGCCCGGGCGTTCACCGCGCCGCACCGGTTCCAGCATGCGGGCTCGCCGCATCGAAGCGGAGGTGGGAGCTGCGTGGCGAAAACCTTGCAGCTCTTACGTCCGCCGCAAATTGATTCAATAGTCTCGGACAAGCAACTGGATGCCAAGCCAACAGATGCTACGCCGATTTGAGCGGTTGATCGCAATTTCGTGCTAATTCCGCCTAAAGCCGGTGCACGGTTCTTTAAGCGACTTGGCATCAGCAGTCGGCAAAAACCTGCGAAAGTGCAGGCTTTTTCCGTGAAAGTGGCTCATTTTTGGGAAAAGCCTGCGATTGTGCAGGAATTTTCGAGGAAAATGAGCAAGAGCCGATGTGTTCGATGAAAAACCTGCACATTTGCAGGCTTTTCCCAAAGGCAGCGCATTAAAGCGCAAAAAGCTGCGCATTTGCAGGCTTTTTACGCGCTGCACGGGAATGTGCTGTCATTTGGCGTGCGGGTTTACTGGCAATGCGCCGGCTCCAGCGTGTGTACACGCCGCATCGCAGCGGAGGCGGGAGCGAGCAGCACCCGCCCGCGCCATCGCGCCGCGTCTCGTCCTGGCGTCACAGCGCCGCGCCGGCTCCAGTGTGCGTACACGCCGCATCGCAGCAGAGGCGGGAGCGCGCAGCACCCGCCCTCGCCGTCGCGCTGCGCCCCGCCGCCGTGGGCGTTCATTGCGGCCGTGTGACCGGCCAATCGCTCGATTGCCGGAAGATCGGCTCGAACGGCAGCACGATTTTGATCGGCAGCGGGTAGGGCGAGTGGATGCATTGCAAAATCGTTTTTGCGGCGACGATGCCGATTTCGAATGTCGGGATGTGGATCGTCGACAACGGCGGTACCGTGTAGCGCGAAGGCTCGTTGTCGTCGAAGCCGACGATCGCGAAGTCTTGCGGCATGCGGAAGCCTTTCTCCGCAATGGCACGCATGGCGGCCATCGCCATGATGTCGCTGGCGGCGAACACGGCTGTCGGCAGCTGCCCGCGGTGCTCGTCCAAGTATTTCAGCATCAGCCTGTAGGCATGATCCGGCTCCCATTCGGCGTTGATCACATGGTGCGGCGATACGGGCAGACCGGCTTGCTCCAGCGCCTGCTTGTAGCCGCGGTACCTTTTTTCCCGGTCGAATTCGCCGGACAAGCCGGTGCCGCCGATGAACAAAATGTCGCGGTGGCCCTGGTCGACCAGGTGTTTGACGGCAATGCGCGCCGCTTCTACACGGTCGTAGGAAATGGTCGGA
This sequence comes from Paenibacillus sp. sgz302191, assembly GCF_057749925.1. Classification (NCBI taxonomy): domain Bacteria; kingdom Bacillati; phylum Bacillota; class Bacilli; order Caryophanales; family Paenibacillaceae; genus Paenibacillus; species Paenibacillus sp. sgz302191. The sequence continues at coordinate 205,851 of NZ_JBYLHY010000002.1, read as the reverse complement.
ATGTCCGGGTCGGACACGTCGATGCCGACGATATGTTTGGTGTGCTTTTTCAAGGAGTTGTATATTTTGGGATCGATGCCTTCGACTACGATTATCCCTTCGATCTGATCCTCAAGCGTAACTTGGCGCAAAATTTCCGCTTTTTTCAAATCTTCCTGCGTATACGTGAAAGCGATTTTATAGCCGTTTCTGGACAATTCCTTCTCAATTCCGTCGAAAATGACGGAGAAATAAGGATGGTAATGACGGTTTTGCATCGTCGACACAATGCATCCGATGCTTTTGGCCGCCGCTGCCGTTACCAGGCCAGGGGTCTTGATATGATAACCGAGATCGCGCGCGGTATCCCAAATTTTTTGCTTCGTCTCGCTGTTCACGGTGCGGTTGGCTTCATTAGCCAGCACGCGGGATACGGTGGAGATGGAGACGCCGACGCGAACAGCGATATCTCTTAAAGTGGTCATGACGATAACCTGCCTTTTTCAACATTCTTATTTTTTTGCCGCAAAATCTCACTCTTTATGTTAAGTAAAAAGCAGCGCAAGGTCAACTTGAATTTGGGTGAAAATATTGCAAAATGATTGTAAAATTTGCGGCAAAATAACGAGAAAAATGCATTGACTGCACCTATTTTTTGCGGTATATTTTTCATATCGGCAATAAAAATGAACTTATACATACGTTCGGAAGGGGTTATTTTTATGCGATTCTCGAAGTTTTTTGCTGTTTTTGCATCTGTTTGCGTAATTTTTGCAATAGTTGGCTGTTCCAGTGATGCAAATTCTCAACCGACGGCGGCCGGATCGTCCGCAGCGCAAGGGAAAGTGAAGCTCGTTTTTTGGAGCCACCAGGAAGACGCTTTTATAAACGCCTACAAAAAGATGATCGAAGCCTACCAAACCGTGCATCCGGGCGTAGAGATCGACTATCAAACTTTCCCCTACGACGTTTATAACCAGAAATTGAAAGCTTCCTTCTCAGCCAAAAATCCGCCGGATATTGCCGAAGTTTTCGGTACGTGGGTGCCGGAGTATTCCAAGAACGGCCTGCTTGCCGAGCTGCCGAACGGCGACGCACTGCGCAAGGAGTACTATGAAGCTCCGCTCGGCGGATACACATGGGACAATAAATTGTATGGCTTGCCGATGGAGTACAACATCGAGAACGGGGGCATGCTGATTCATCCGCAAATGCTGAAGGACAAAGGCATTGCCGGCCCGCCGGCGACATGGCCGGAGCTTGTCGATGCGGCGAAAAAACTGACGGTCCGCGATGGCGGCGGAATTAAGGTGAAAGGCTTCGATTTCGTTTCCGGCGACAATATTACGTTCACGTTCCTTTCATTCATTTTGCAGCAAAAGGGCAAAATTTGGGGCGACAACGGCCACGTAAACTTCCAGACCCCAGAAGCGGTTAAAGCGATGACGGCGCTTAAAACGCTGGTCGCCGACGACAAGGTCGCAGACCTGACAACGTTTGGCGGCGAGCTGGATACGTCCGATTATTTTTTTCGCGGCAATTCCGCGATGACTTACCGCGGTCCGTGGACGATCGCCGCCGGCCTGAACAATTACAAGGCGAAAGATTTTGAATACGTGCCCATGCCTTCCTTCACTTCGGAAAAACCGTACTTCGCAGCGGAATCCGGCTGGGGAACGATTGTGGCGCAAAAGAGCAAAGCGCAGAAGGAAGCGCTCGACTTTGTTCAGTTCATGGCTTCCAAAGACAACCTGCGCACATGGAATCTCGCCACGTTTACGGTTCCGGCCAAAAAGGAAGTGGCTGAAGACCCGGAATTTTTGAAGCAAAATCCGTATATGAAAACGCCGATCGGCGTTCTGCCGTACGGTCAGTGGATCGGACCGGTAGCCGACCGCGATTTTTTCTTCAAACAAGTCAACGACCATTTCCAACTGATGGCGACGGGGCAGGAGAGCGTAGAAGACGGGCTTAAAAAAATCGAGAAAGCGATTAACGATAGCCAGGATCAACATAAGTGATCGGAGTGTTAGGACATGAGCAACCGTACGATAACTAGCGAGAATAGGCGCATGCAGACAGCGGAAGCAGCGCCTGTCCGATACCGCAGCGGGAAACGTTTTGTATTCATTTCACTTGCGCCTGTGCTGCTCCTGTTCGGGATATTCGCCTTTCTTCCGATTGCCTGGAGCTTGATTTTGTCATTGTTCAAATATAATCCGCTCAGCGATCATGCGATCTTCACCGGCGCGGATAATTATGTCCGTATGCTGGGGGACGCGGTTTTTCTCAAATCGCTCTGGATAACGTTCAAATTCGTCATCATTACCGTCGCCGTCAACATCGTCGTTACACTGCTCATTGCCATGGCGATTCAACGGGTGCGGGTGCGCTGGCTGAAAGATTTGTTCCGCACGCTGTTCTTTTTGCCGACGATCGCACCGCTGGCCGGAACCGCCATCGTGTGGAGCACGATGTTCAATTACCAGAACGGCCTGTTCAATATGCTGCTTGGCCAGCTGCATGTTGCGCCGGTTCAATGGCTGAGCGACCCGCGTTATGCCCTGCTCTCCGTCATCATGATGACGCTGTGGGCCGATATCGGCTACAATATCGTGCTGTTCATGGCAGGGCTGGATTCGATACCGGATATGTATTACGAGGCCGCCATTCTGGACGGCGCGAACAGGTGGGAACTGTTTAGACACGTCACGCTGCCGCTTCTAAGAAGAACGACGCTGTTCGTGACGATCACGACCGTGATCTCGTACTTCCAGGCGTTCCCGCAGTTCCAGATCATGACCAAAGGCGAGCCGTTCAACGAGACGAGAGTGCTTGCGCTGCACATTTACGACCAGGCGTTTTCCAACTCGAATATGGGTTATGCGTCGGCGATGGCCGCCGTGTTCCTCGTCGTCATCTTATTGGTCACTTTGCTGCAGCTGAGATGGGGCCGCACGCAATGGGAATATTGACAGGAGGCTGGAGCTTATGCATCGCAAAAGTGTCTGGATCGATACGTTCGTCATCGTCGTCCTCATAGCGGCTGCCGCCGTCATGCTTACGCCCTATCTTTGGATGGCGCTCTCTTCGCTCAAGAGCAACATGGACATCATTTCGGGCTCAAGCGGCTTTTGGCCGAAGCATCCGAGCCTGGACGGCTACCGCACCGTGCTGCGGGACGCTCCTTTCGGCAAATGGCTGTTCAACAGCGCCCTGACTTCCGTCATCATCACGGCGGCGACGCTGTTCACCAGCGCGCTTGCCGGATACGTTTTCGCCAAGCACCAATTCAAGGGCAAGCGCCTTATGTTTCTGCTCATTTTGGCGACGATGATGATTCCGTTTCAGGTTGTGATGATTCCGACTTATTTGATTACGGCGAAGCTCGGACTTATCAACCACTTGATGGCAGTCATTTTACCGAATCTGGTCAGCTCCTACGGCGTATTTTTGGCCAAACAGTTCATTGAGGATATTCCCGAGGACTTGCTGGATGCGGCCAGGATCGACGGTACGGGCGAGCTGAAGCTGATGGTTCGCATCGTTGCTCCGCTCATATTGCCGATGCTGTCGGCGCTGGGCATTTTCACCTTCATGAATTCGTGGAACAATTATTTGTGGCCGCTCATTGTGCTCAACGATATGAACAAAATGACGGTTCCGCTCGCACTGGTCTATTTCAACGGTACGCATGTCGTCAACTACAACGTCGTCATGTCGGCGGCCGTGCTCATTACGATTCCGGTTATTATCGTGTTCCTTATTTTCCAAAAGCAGTTCATCAAAGGCTTGACGATGACGGGCATGAAATAAATGCATACAAGGAGAAGCATATGACGAAAATTACGATCATTGGCGCAGGCAGCGCATTCACGCAGGAGATTGCAATGGACATTTTGAATATTGCAGGAGTGGACGGCGGCACGATTGCCCTTGTAGATATTGATGCGGGCCGGTTGGATATCGCCAGACGGCTGGTGCTCAAAATCGTAGAGATGACGGGCAAAAAGTGGGACGTTATCGCATCTGTCGAGCGCAGGGACGTACTCTCGGGCTCGCAGTTCGTGATCAATCAGATTGAAGTTGGCGGGCTGCAAACCGTCAGATACGAATACGAAATTCCGCTGAAATTCGGCGTCAACCAATGCATCGGGGACACCTTGGGCCCCGGCGGTTTGTTCAAAACGCTGCGCACGCTCCCCAGCTGGATGGACATCGTCAAAGACATCGAGGACTTATGTCCGGACAGCATCATTCTCAACTACACGAATCCGATGTCGGCGGTAACTTTGCTGACCTCCCGCATTACGGACATTCCGGTCGTCGGGCTGTGCCACTCGATTCAGAACACGTCCCGCCAGTTGGCGAAATACGCCGGCGTTCCGTACGACGAGCTTCAGTGGAGAGCCGGGGGGATCAATCACATGTCCTGGTTCGTGGAGCTGACGCATCAAGGGCAAGATCTGTATCCGGTGCTGCGGGAAAAAATCCAAAATCCGGACCTGCTGCACAAAGATCCCGTGCGCTTCGACGCGATGAAATATTTGGGCGCTTTCGTCTCCGAATCGAGCGGCCATTTCTCGGAGTACATTCCGTACTACCGCAAGCGGCAGGAGCTGATTGATCTGCACTGCAATTCCGGCTACAATGGCGCTACCGGCTACTATGCCGACAATTGGCCGATTTGGCGCAAGGAAAACGACGAGAAAATCTTGCAGCAGTTGGAGGGTACGGCGCCACTTGAGCTGCAATCCAGCAACGAATACGCTGCGGTCATTATCGAAGCGATGCTCAAAAACGAGACGAAGGTGATCTACGGCAACGTGCCGAATCAAGGACTTATTCATAATTTGCCGCAAAACGGCGTCGTCGAAGTCGCCTGCATGGTTGACCGCAACGGCGTCAACCCTTGCCGCTTCGGCGAGCTGCCGGAGCATCTGGCGGCGCTGTGCCGCAGCAATATGGCCTTCTTCGAGCTGGCCGTGGGCGCCGTGTTGAACAACGACAAGGAAATGGCCCGCCATGCGCTCATGGTCGATCCGCTCTCTGCGGCCGTCTGCTCGCTGGCCGAAATCAGCGACATGTTCGAGCAATTGTACGAAGCGGAGCGGGATTACATCCCGGCTCTCCGATGATGCGTGCCGGCCAAGGGGCCCGGCCCCGTACCGTTATTGTCGCCGGCGAGCTGAACGTAGACATCATCCTGTCCGGCAGCGACGTCGTGCCGGAATGGAACCGCGAAAAAATAATCGACGGCTTCCACGTCGTCTTGGGCTCTTCCTCGGCCATTACGGCGTGCGCGCTGGCGAGTCTTGGCCTGGATGTCCGGTTCGTCAGCGTAGTCGGCGACGATGACTTCGGAGCGTTTTGCACGGCTGAGCTGCGCCGCATGGGCGTAGACACCGAGCATATCAAGCCGCTGTCCGGCGTGAAGACCGGCGTGACGCTGTCGTTCTCGACGCCGTCGGACCGCGGGCTGCTGACGTACCCGGGCTGCATCCCGCTGCTCGCGCCGGAGCACTTTCCGGAGCAGCTGCTGCAGGAAGCGGACCACCTTCACTTCGGCTCGTACTATTTGCAGGACGGGATGAGGCCGCATTGGAAGGCGCTTTTCGGGAACGCGCGCAGCCAGGACGTCAGCACCTCGTTCGACACGGGATGGGATGTGCGCAATGCGTGGGACCGCGAAGGGATTTGCGCACTGCTCGCGCATACCGATTTGTTTATACCGAGCGAAGAGGAAGTTTTCCATATTTTCGAAACCGATTCGATCGACGGCTTGTTCGCGAAGCTGCCGCCTGACGCCGGGCTCGTTGCCGTCAAACAGGGCTCCAGAGGGGCGACGCTGCGCGAGCCTGGAAAAGCGCCGTTAACAGCGAGACCATACCGCGTAATGCCTGTCGATACGACCGGAGCGGGGGATTGCTTTAACGCAGGTCTGATCTATGGCTATCTGCAAGGCTATAGAGCCGGGCAACTGCTTCAATACGCGAACGCTTGCGGCGCTTTATCGACTCAGGGGTCCGGCGGCACGGGCAGTCTGCCGACGGCGGAAGGCGTAGCCCGTTTGCAGGCGGCTGACTGAGCGCCCATCCGGATTGCACAAACGGTACAGCATCTTTCATTTTGCCTGTGACAGACTCCTGGAATGACGGTTCCGCTTCGGAAAGGGGGTGATGCGAGAAGGTTTCGGGTACTGCAGCCTCAAGAAATTCGCTTGATTTGAAAGCGCAAGGCCAAATACTTGATCAGGGAGATGATGGTTCGTGTTGAAAATTGGGAAAAGTGCAATTATAGGCATGAGTATCGCCGCATTAAGCCTTATAATCGGAGAGGTTCGTCCGTCGTCGGCTTCCGCCTCCGGGCCGGAGTATTACGTATCCGCGACAGGCAGCGATTCGAATGCCGGCACCAGCAGCGCGCCGTGGAAAACGCTGCAGCATGCGGCGGACGCAGCCGATCCGGGGAGCACGATCTATGTGCGGGGAGGCGTCTACAACCAGAAGCTGAAAATAACGCGCTCCGGTTCCGCTGCGCAAGGGCCGATCACGTTCACCAATTATGCTTCCGAGGTTCCGATTATTGACGGAACGGGACTTTCCGTCAGCGGTGCGGAAGGAATCGTCGATCTTACAGACGCCAACTACATAACGATCAAAGGTTTCGAAATCCGCAATTATACGACGACGACGAACGGCGTCATGCCGGTCGGCATTTACGTGCACGGTTCCGGGAGCTTCATCAGCTTGCTGAACAACAAAGTGCATGATATCAAAAATACGGCGACTCCGACAGGCAGCGCCTTGAGCGGCAGAGATGCGCACGGCATCGCCGTGTACGGCACGAAGGCGCCCGATTCGATTCATGACATCACCATCGACGGCAATGAGCTGTACAATAACGTGCTCGGCTCCAGCGAGACGCTTGTATTGAACGGCAATGTCGATACGTTCGCCGTCACCAACAACGTTATTCACGACAATGACAACATCGGCATTGATATAATCGGCTTTGAGGGCAAATCTCCCAATACTGCCTACGATCAGGCCCGCAACGGCTTGGTCAAGGGCAACAAGGTTTACAACATTACGTCCAACAATAATCCGTCCTACGGCAAAACGCTGCCGAACAACAGCAACGCGGCTGACGGCATCTACGTCGACGGCGGCAAAGACAGCGTGATCGAGCAGAACTACAGCTACAATAACGACATCGGCATCGAAATCGCTTCCGAACACGCCGGCAAGTCGACGAGCAACATTACGATCCGCAGCAACATGGTGTACAACAACCGTTTGACGGGCATCGCCATGGGCGGTTACGACACCAAGCGCGGCTCGACCGAAAATTGCAAAATCGTCAACAACACGCTGTACAAAAACGATACGCTCGGCGACGGCAGCGGCCAACTGTACGTGCAGTACGACACGAAAAACAACGTTATTAAAAACAATATTATGGTAGCCAGCTCGTCCGATGTCTTGATCTATAACGAGTACACGAAAAACTCGGGCAATGTCGTCGACTACAATTTGTACTTTGCCCCGGGGGGCAGCTCGAATGCGACCTGGACGTGGAAAAACAAAGCGTACACCGGTTTTTCCGCTTACAAAACAGGAACCGGCAACGATGCGCACTCTTTGTTCGCCGATCCTTTATTTGTCAATGCGTCGGCCAATAATTTCCACCTTCAAGCGACATCCCCGGCGATTGATGCCGGATCGACGGATACGGCGATCATCGGGAATTACGATATCGACGGCCAGGCCAGAGTTCAGGGAGCGGCGGTTAATATCGGCGCAGACGAATAAGGGTCAAGCAACTGAAAGCGCCCAAGCCGCGAAGCCGCGACGTGCTTTGCAAACAAAAAAGCGAATGGCCGGGGAAGTCCCGGTATTCGCTTTTTTTGACGTTGATTCCGCATCAGATCGGAATGTAAACTTTGAACCGGGTTTCGGTTTCGCTGCTTTTTACCTGAATGATGCCGTTGTACGTCGAGACGATTTTTTTCACGATATTCAAACCCAAACCGGAGTTTTTGCCGCCTGTCGGCTTGGTCGTGAAGCCGGGTTCGAATATTTTTTGCTCTATCCCCGCAGCGATCGGCTCTCCGTTGTTGATGATTTCGAAAGTCAGCTGATTGCCCTCGATCCGGCCGATCAGCCGGACTTCTTTATCGGCGTTTTTATTCGACTCGGCAACGGCTTCGAACGCATTATCGATCAGGTTGCTGACGATTTTGACCATATCCGTCGCTTTCAGAGCCCCCAGCTGAATGCCGCCCAGGTTATCCACTTCGTGGTGGAAATTGATTTTTCGTTCGAGCGATTGTATGACTTTGGACTGCACAATCGCGCTTAAGGACGGAACGTTGATTTGGATAATATCGTTGAGAGCGCTCGTCTCGCCGATAATTTCTTTCGTGTACCGCTGCAGCTCGTCGTACTCCTTCAGGTGAACGAGCGAGTGGATCGTCGCGACATGGTTGTTAAAATCGTGCCGCTGCTCCTTCATGGAGCGGAAGAGAGAGTCGATGTTATCGACGTACACTTCCTGAATGCTTTCCGCCGTCGCCTCGCGGTTGCGGTTCACAAAACGGATCGCAATGACAATGATCAAGAAGGCGATCATGGCGGTGGAACCTATGAGCAGAAGCAGGTTGGACTGCTGATGTTGAAGCCATTGCTGCACTTTTTCATAATCGGCGGTAAGTCCGATCACCACCGGAAAATCAAGCTGCAGCGGGATAAACATTTTCAGATAAGGCTTCCCGTCCACGGTTGTCAAAAACTGCTGCCGCTGCTTGGATTGCATCACTTTGCCCACATACTCGGCATCCCGGCCGTCCTGCATCAAATACGACCCGAACAAAATTTCGCGGTCGGAAAACCAGACGTAGCCTCCTTTTTTATACTGCGCTTGCTGCTTCAAAAAAATCGGCGGGTTGTACACCGTAATTTCCTTGGCCCCGTTGACCGATTCGCTATGAATAACTTCGTTGATGAAAGCGTCAATGCCGGTATCCCGCTGGTAATCGCGGAAAAAGGTATCGTGCACGAAAGGGTCGAGGATATAGTTCGTCCGTCCGTCGTAGTAATATCCCCATTTGTCGACATACTTCGGATTGGTCATGGAGGTGTTGATCGGTCCGGACCAATAATGCGGCAGGGCTTGTCCCGATTTTACCTGCGTATTCCCGGTATCCAGCAGCTCGTTGAAAGCTATGAACCAGTCGTCGCCCCATCCCTTGGTGCTCATGCCGATTTCCTTGGGATCGGAGGATTTGTAGCCGATAATGTCGTCGCCGCTGCGTTTCATAAGCGTGATGTGATCGACCATCAAATCTTTGCTGATCTCGGCCAGCTCTTCGTTCGTCACCTGCTCGATGTCCGGGTTCAAGCGGTATTGGGCGGCGATCGAGGCGGTTCGCAGGTTCGTTCCGATCAGATTTTCCACGTATTTTTCGCCGGTTTTCGAATGTTTGATAGAAATCGCCAAGTTGTCCGCGATCAGCTGCATCCTGGCTTCCAGTTCGGAGGTCAGCATCCTTTTCGTATAATGGTAGAATACGCTGTCGGTTAGTAGTACAATGATAAGAGAAATCATTAAAATGACAATTGAGGAACGAAATTGCACTTTTTGCTTCTTTTGTATGTTACTGTTCACGCCAGTCCTCCCAAGAATAAACTCTATTGACATCATACATACAACAGTGCAATTTCACTAGGAAAAATATGGATGGGAGAATTTATTGATGAAATTGACATTTTTGGGCTGCGGCGACGGCTTCAGCTTGCTTCAAGGCCACAACAGCGCGCTGCTACAATTCGCGGACACGAACTTATCCATTGACTTTCCCGAATCGAACCACATCGGCCTGCACCAATTGGGCTTAAAGCTGAACGATATCGCGCATATTTTTGTGACGCACCTGCATGAAGACCATATTAACGGGCTGCAAAAGCTGGCGCTGTTTCACCGCGTCTACCCCGCCGCCAATAAACCCAAGCTGTTCGTACCTGCAGGACTCCGCGAACCTTTGTGGGAATGCCTGCGCCACGGGCTTGAACTGACAACGCGCGGGAAGCGGGTGCTGGAAGATTACTTCGAAGTCATCCTTGTGGAGCGCAGCTTTGAGATCGCGGGCGTGGAATTCGAGCTCGTCCCAACGCTGCATGTTCCCGGCATGCTGAGCTTCGGGCTTTTGTGCAAGCCTTACTTCTACTTCAGCGGCGATACGGTGTTGGATGCGGCATATCTTGACCGCGTAGCGCCTGAGGTGGAAACGGTTTTCTACGAATGCCACATGCAGGACGATGTGCTGCCGTCCCATACGTCGCTGCAGGAAATTCAGTCGCTGCCTGCGGATATTCAGGACAAAACGATTCTCATGCATTATGTGGACGACTATCTGGACGCCGATTTGAGAGAACCGTTCCATTTGCGCGAGCGGGTTCGGCTGGCCGAGCCTTTGGTTGCGTATACGTTTGGGAGCAAGTAAACGGGCCTAAAGGCAATATCAAAAACCTTGATTTCCAGCCGGAGGTGGAATCAAGGTTTTTGGCCGTACGGGCCGGCAATGCCAGACCCTTAGTAGACGGTCGCGCGTTTGCCGGTCGCTTTAATGCCGTTGGTGCCGTTGACGACGAGATTGCCCCAGGCGGTTAGCGTCTTCCAGTCGCTGCTTTGGGCCATATCCAGCCATGCGTTGGAACTGTCGTTGCCGGTCCAGGACCAGGCCAAATATCCGATTCCTTTGGATTGGCACTGGTTCATGACTTCCTGGGCGTCAACTTTGCTTCCCAGATTGTTATTGCCGTTATTGTAATTGTAGCCGAACTCTCCGACGACGACGGCGAGGCCCAAATTTTTGATCGCTTGAAGTTCTGTGCCGATTTTGCTCGAGTCGTTCCATGCGGCGTACATATGAATGGAGAACATCACATTTTTGTTCGGATCATGGTTCAGCAAAGTTTGCCCGTAAGCTTTAATGGGGGAAGAATATTGTCCCCAACCGGAAGCGTCGATCATAATCGTGTTGGTTATCCCTGCGCTGCGTATCGTCGTGATGGCCGTTTTGTAAGCGTCCCGCCAGGTGGTATCGGCCAGATTGTTGTCTCCCCATTCGTTGGCGATGTTGACAATGACGTATTTCGCATTGTTGATCAGGATAGGTTTAATATCGCTTCTGGCAAAATATTGCGCCATGGCGTTGACTTGATTCGGATCCGTCCCGCCGGTCACATCGTGAAGCTCAATGACGCCGATAAGCTTTAATTGCTTTAATCGGTCGACGATTTGCTGCAAGCGCGCGGCCGTACCACTGGTGCTCCAGACGACCCGTACAGTATTGGCGCCGTTTGCGCTAATCGTATCAAGCGCGGCGTACGCCTGGCTGTCGTACCAAATATGAGGGTTGTTGACTCCGCGCATGACAAAATTCGATCCATTGGCATCCTTCAAACTGGAATCGCTTACATAAAACCCGGAAGCTGCATCCACTTTCGTGCCGTTCGTCAAAACGAGCACCAGCATCAACATCAAGCAAAGGGATACAATACCGGCATTTCTACATGTTTTCATCGTCTCATCTTCTCCTTTCAGGTTTGGGTCCTGCAAGTAAATCCCGCCTGCGGCAAGGCGCGTCCGGCTTCGCAGATTTTCCTCCTTTCATGTAAAAGGGTTTGAGTCAAGCGCTCTCCGGCATGCTCACCTCCTTTGGCATTTTCAGTATAAAGGCAATTCACGGAAAAAGAGTACCTGTCAAAACTAATATCGGTACCTGACAAATCTAATCTCTTTGGAACCACAAAAGACGATAGCCTTCGGAAGATTTGTTATTTATATCGCTAACTTTATGATAACTTTTTTTTGTGATTCTAATAAATTTCACTAAAAACAGGATTGAAATTTACATAAATTTGTTTATAATAGCGTTAAAGCGCTTCCAAATCTATTGATTCCCTGGATTCTGTTAGCGATAATGAACTAACAAAATATTTTCGTTAGGAAGGCGGTGCAATGGAAAATCAAAAGTTACGGCGAACCTGGCTTCGGGTCAATTCATGCGAAAAGAAGAGGAGGCAATGCATGTTAAAAGCGAAAAAATGGTTGGGGACCGTTCTGACTGCAGCTATTGTAGCTTCCCCCTGGTCCCAGGCTGCGGCATCGGCTCCGGCAATAGCGGCAGCGAATGCGGGCTTCAGCGATGCTCAAGGGCACTGGGCGCAAGCCAGCATAGAAAAATGGGCGGCGAATGGAGTTTTGAGCGGGTATCCCGGCGGAACGTTTCACCCGGATGACGGGATTACGCGAGCCGAATTTGTTACGGCGCTGAACAAATTGTTCGGTTTCTATGTCAAATCCGATCTCGCTTTTGCCGATGTGGTCGCATCGGACCGGTATGCGGAGCAGTTCGCGTTAGCCCGCAAAGCGGGTTACTACGAAGGCTTCCCGGGCAACCGGGCGCACGCCGCCGAAAAGTTGACCCGCCAGGACGCGGTCACACTGTTGGCCCGCATTTTTGCTCTGCCGGCCCGCAAAGATGCGGGGAAATTTCGGGATGCGGCGCAAATTCAGGCGTATGCGTTGAACGCGGTGAATGCGCTTACGGGATTCGTCAACGGTTATGACGACGATACGTTCAGGCCAACGGAGCCGATTACGCGGGCGGAAACCGCTGCGCTGATCGACAAGCTGGTTGCCGGCTTTTATGCAGGCGAGGGAACATTCGAGGGAGGGACGATCACCGGCAACGTCGTCGTGAACCATGGAGGCGCCGTGCTGAAACATGCGACCATCAACGGCAATTTGTACCTTGCCGCAGGTATCGCGGATGGTGACGCAGCGCTCGACGGTGTGAAGGTGACAGGCCGGACGTTCGTCTCGGGCGGCGGCGTCAATACGGTTACTTTTCACGATTCCGATTTGAACGAAGTTTACGTGAACCGCAAGGAAGGCGAGGTACGCGTGGTGGCGAGCGGGACGACGCAAATGGCTCATATTGCCGCGGACCGTTCCGCCAAGCTTGAGTTCGGCGCGGGAACGGCGGCTGCGGCGGCGGATATCAACCAAACGGCAGAGGTCGCCGTGGGCGAAGGGGCCGCCATTGGGGAGTTGAACGTAGCCGGCACGGCAGGTGGAACGAAGATTGCCGGGAACGGGGACATCGCAAAAGCGCAAATTGCGGCGGCCGGAGTTACGCTCAACGGCAGCGAATTGAAACCCGGCTCATACGCAATCGCCAAGGGAAGCGCCGGACCGGCAGCGAACCCTTCGGCGGCGGGGCCGGTATCGTCCGGGCCTGCGTCATCCGATTCGTCGGGCGGCTCCGGCGGTTCCAGTCCGGTGCGCACCGAAAACTTTGCGGATCAAAATGCCAGCTCCGAAACCAAGTCATTATTCGCTTATTTGGAAGATATTCGCGGCAAGGAAATTTTGTTCGGCCACCAGCATGCGACGACAGAAGGCATTTCGATTACGGCCAAGGATGGGACGCAGTCCGATGTAAAGAATGCGGTCGGCGACTTCCCCGGCATGTTCGGTTGGGATACGCTTAGTCTGGAAGGCAAAGAAAAGCCGGGTGCGCTCGGCGCAACCAGGGAAGAAAACCGCGATAAACTGATCGCCGTGATGAAATCGGCTTATCAGGCAGGGGGTGTGCTTACGCTGAGCTCGCACATGCCGAACTTCGTAACGGGCGGAGGCTTCTATGATACGAAGGGCAGCGTCGTTTCCCACATCCTGCCGGGCGGCGACAAGCAGGCGGAGTTCAACCAGTTTCTCGATATGGTTGCCGACTTTGCGCTCCATTTGAAGGATGACAACGGCAAGCTGATTCCCGTTATTTTCCGCCCGTTCCATGAGCAAAACGGAGGCTGGTTCTGGTGGGGCGCGCCGTACCGCACGAAGGAGCAGTATGCGGAAATTTACCGCTATACGGTGGAATATTTGCGCGATAAGAAAGGCGTGCACAACTTTTTGTATGCGTTCTCGCCGAACGGTCCGTTCAACGGGGCGGATGCATCGTTTCTCGAATCGTATCCGGGCGACGACTACGTCGACATTCTCGGTTTCGACTATTACTATGACGGAACGAGCGAAGGCTGGTACGATGCGGCCATGAAGAATGCGAAGCTCGTATCCAAGCTGGCCGACGCCAAAGGGAAAGTCGCCGCCGTCACCGAATTCGGCTATTCGAACGTGAAACCGACGGGAACGAAAGATTTGAAGTTTTTCACCAAGCTGATCGCAGCGCTGCAAGCCGATCCGGACGCCAAGCGCATGGCGTATATGCTGACCTGGGCGAACTTCAGCACTGATTCCATTTTCGTTCCTTACAAAAATGCGCCGAACGGCCTTGGCGATCATGAACTTTTGCCGGATTTCGTCAACTATTACAACGATCCTTATACAAGCTTCAGCCGGGAAGTCAAGGCGGCCGATGTTTATAACAAACCGATCGCGGCAGCTCCCGAGCAGCCGTTCATGCACATCGCGTCCCCGACCGCCAACCAGACGGTGCCGACGACGAAGGCGTCGACGATCCGTGCGCGGGTGCTGAACCAGGATGTGGACAAAGTGGCGTATTATATCGGCGGCGATACGACGGAACACATCATGGCAAGGGACGCCGACGGCTTTTACTACACGGCCGACTGGACGCCGGGGGCAGCGCTGGACGAATCAGGCACGACGCTGACGGTCAAGTCTTACGCGAAGAGCGGCGCTGTGCTGTCACAGACGATTCAGGTGTTTGTAAGCGACGTGCAGGGCAATACGAATCCACTTGTTGTAGACACGTTCGAGAACTATAAAGGCAGCGACGAGCTGCTGCAAGCGGCTTACAGCCCGGCAGGCGATCTGAATACGATATCGTTGGCTGCGGATCACGCGAATGGAGGCAAATACGGCCTGAAATTGGCCTATAACGTAAACGGCCAAGGCTACACCGGCCAGACGAAAAACATGAACAACGCCGACTGGTCGGACGCCAACAAGCTGAAGTTCTGGCTTGCTCCCGACGGCAGCGGCCAAAAGCTTGTCATCCAGATCAACGCAAGCGGCATTTCTTTTGAAGCGTACCCGTCTCTGGCGGGAACCACGGCGGGCATGGTGGAGATTCCGTTCAGCCAATTCGTTCCGGCGCCATGGGACACTGCGAATGCAGGCAAGGTCATAACGAAAGAGAATCTGAAGGACATCCGCGCCTTCTCGATCTATGTGAACAAAGCTGCAGGTACAGCAGGTACGTCCGGCACTTTATATTTTGACGATATCGAGGCTTACAACGACGGCACGGGCGGCGTGCCGAACGGCGGAACCGGACCGGGAAGCACGCCTGCGCAGCCAGGGCTTCTGTACGGGTTCGAATCCGGCACGCAGGGCTGGACCGTTGACGTGAACAACGCAAGCGCTGCAGCGGTCACGGCGGATGCGTCGGCAGAAGGCACGCACGCGCTTAGTGCGGCATTCTCGCTGGCAGGTTCCGACTTCGAAATCGTCAAGTTCGAGGACATCGATCTGAGCGCTGTAGATACGCTCAGCGCGATGGTGAAGCTGGCCGGCGGCACGGCCAAGGCCCGTTTATACGTCAAGGCAGGCCCAGACTGGGCGTGGTCGGACAGCGGCAGCTACGATATCGGCTCTGGCGGTTTCACGACTATTTCGCTTCCGCTCGCCGGCATTGCAAATCTTAGCAGCGTCAGGGCAATCGGCCTTAAGCTGGAAAGTTTTAGCGGAATGGGCGAGTCCGCCGTTTATTTTGACAATGTGCGGCTTTCCAAAGGGGGCGCGGTGTTTCAACCCGTCATTTACGGGTTCGAAGACAGCACGGTGCAAGGATTCAGCATCAATACCGATAACAACAACCAGTACAATACGGCGCTCGCCGGCGGGCTTTCGGTAACGGATGCCGCTTACGCCGCAGCCGGTGCGCACGCGGTAAAAACCGACTTTTCGCTTAACGGCGGCCAGTTCCAAATGAGACGCATGGCGCTGGCAGACTTGTCTGGCGCGTCCGCGATCACGGCCAAGGTCAAAATCGTTCCCGCTGCCGGGGCCAACATCGCAGGCGGCGCAACGCTGCAGCTGTTCATGCAAAG
The DNA here is from genome assembly GCF_057749925.1 of Paenibacillus sp. sgz302191. Lineage (NCBI taxonomy): Bacteria > Bacillati > Bacillota > Bacilli > Caryophanales > Paenibacillaceae > Paenibacillus > Paenibacillus sp. sgz302191. Next base: position 189,766 of record NZ_JBYLHY010000002.1, on the reverse strand, counting down.
CGGAGCAGGCTGGGGAACATGGACAGCTTCCACAGCCGACCCGGCAGCACAGACGGATGCCAGTGGTTTTGTTACATTAACGCTGAATATCGGCCATGTAAGCGACCGAAACCTTACGCAAGCGTTCGGGATTCAAGTCATCACGCCTTCCGGCTCCTCCAGTACAGCCACGGCCTATGTGGATGAAATAACGATCTCATAGCAAGCGGGCAAATCACTTTCAGCCTTCAAGCAGCCTTTCGATGCAAACCTGCATCAGAGGGCTGCTTTTTGCTGTTCGCGCTGGCCCGGACTCGCCTGCGGCTCATCCGTGAATAATTGGTGCAAACTTTCGGGTACAGGCACTTCTGGGCAAACACCCACATACAATGATACTATTCACCATACGTTCAGCATTGGAATCATGGAGGGGGTTGTTGATATGCCCGGTTTTTTCGCCGCCATTGCGATTTTCGTCAAACAACTTACGCTGCTCGTTTCATATGTCAAAAATAATGCCTTCCCGCAACCCTTAACCGAGGAAGAAGAAGAAAAGCATCTCAGGCTCATGGCCGAAGGCAATGATCATTCCCGAAACATGCTGATCGAACATAATTTGCGGCTTGTCGCCCATATCGTCAAAAAATTCGACAACACGGGTGAAGATCTGGAGGATTTGATCTCCATCGGGACGATTGGATTGATCAAGGCGATCGAATCGTTCTCGCCGAATAAGGGGACTAAGCTGGCGACGTTCGCAGCGCGGTGTATTGAGAACGAGATCTTGATGCATCTGCGATCGCTCAAGAAAACGCGCAAGGATGTATCCCTACACGATCCCATTGGCACGGATAAAGAGGGGAATGAAATTACATTGATCGATATCCTTGGCACGGAAGCCGACGATGTTGTGGATAAGGTGCAGCTCAAGATTGAGAAGAGCAAAATCTACAAGAATTTAGATATATTGGATGAGCGAGAGAAGGAAGTCGTGGTCGGGCGGTTTGGATTGGAGCTTGGCGGGGAGGAGAGAACGCAACGGGAGATAGCGAAGGAGTTGGGAATATCGCGGAGTTATGTGTCGAGGATAGAGAAAAGGGCGCTCATGAAGCTTTATCATGAGTTTTATAAGGCGAAGCGGTAATGGGAAGGGCTAAGGTCCTTCCTATTTTTCGTTATTTTGTTCCGGAAATAAGAATGAAAAAAAAGTATTAGGGCTGCGAATGTAAAGTTTTAGACTGGACGCCAGCGTCAAACGAGGAACGATAACTGAATAAAGACATGAAGGCAGCCGGCCAGTACGATCGGCTGGCTTTGTTGAACTTCGGGCAGTAGAGCGTGGTGTTCCATTTCCCATCATCACATTGTGCATGATACTCCCGAATCAAGGTCCCGATTTGCTTCGTAATCAATCGATTCTCTCAGCCCTTCATCAAAATATTGAATGACGAGCTAACTTGCGAATTGTTGCACAGTTGCCCTTTCTCCTAGACCTGCCGTACATACTCATAAAAAAGCCTCGTTGTCATGCATTCCAGTGATTCCAGTTCATGGATCCATAGAGCTGCAGGCCTGTCGTCCGATTCATGCTCCGAAGGAGCGGAAGAAAGGGAGGCGATACGGTCCAGTACGCTGGCATGGGTTTCCGTTTCGACGTTCAAAGCCGCTCCGGACAAAGCTTCACGTTCTTCCTCCAATTTGTTCGTCCATTCCGTCCAAAACGACAGATACAGGTTATCGACATCTCCACCAGCTTCCGGATTGTTATCGGTAAGAATCCGAGCGGCATAAGTATGAAAATCATTTCCGACACCTTCCACTTTACTCAACGCTGCCGCGAGATAGCCTCCCCCTGCGTACCCGGCGGCACGCCGATCAGCCAGAAATTCTTGCGTAAGGCTGATCTCCATACTTTTGCGATGGAACCATCTCGCATACCCTTGCAGCAAAAAAAGCGGAACGATGAGTGGAAGAACGGACAAGGAATATTGTTCGCGATTGAGGAGCAGTTCTTCCTGGATGCCTCGGGCTGCCTCGCCGGCCATTGTAAGTGCGGGCTGAACTTTACGTATATAGTGGATATCGCCGCCGGTTACATGAGCCAATTCATGGTGAATAACGGCACGAAGTTCACTTGCTGTCAAGTAGCGGAACATCGGGAGACTGAGGATCAGGCACGTGCCGCTGTATATGTCGCCGCCTAAGAAGCGCAAAGGACCGGCCGTCACCATGCATTCGCTCGTCGCATGTAAAGCGATCTGATCCGGCATCGGGCATTTCGCTTTATTGCAGCATCTGCGGATCAGTTCGAACAATTTCGGCTGATTATTTTCGTCGATCAATAAAGCGGGTTCGTTCTCGGGAATAGGCCGGAATGTTCGCAAGATCCCGCGGTAGATCATGGCCGATCCGATGTACAGTCCGCGACCGAGCGGCCATGCCGTGAATACAGCTAGGATAGGGATCAGGTCGATATAGCAATAAAGTAACGCAACCCAAATGCCGAATGCACCAAAAGCTGTAGCAAACAGTGATGCCGGTACGACAGCATAAACGCCATAGGCATATAACATTATCATCCGCCTTCGCGAATAAAGGGTCGAAAGTTCCGCCTGCATGATATCACCACTTAATCGAAAATGTCGAAAATATACTATATTTTTAAATATTAATAAATATTGACTATTTTGTATAAATAAACTATATTAATCTCGCAACCAAGACGAACAAGGAAGGAGGTTATAGCCATGACTTCAAGTCACTGCCAAGGGGTTTCAAGTGTAGGTCCAATTTCAAGCATTCGCCTCACTGCGAAGAAAGCCGTCATCGCTAAGAAGTAATCTTGCTGAACCAAACGCCCGGGATCCGGGCGTTTGGTTCATTAATGTCCCTCGCGGGACTGAATTTTTGTTCTGGCGTTCATCTTCCCATACCGCCCGATAAATTCATCAAACTGCGCGGAATATGTGCAGTGTACCCCGTAATTGCTTTGGAATTCTCCGGTTTTCCGTGCCATTTTGCTATACATGGCATTCAGGTATTCGTTTTCTTTAACCGCAAGGAAATAAACGTCGGTAACCGGAATCTCCGCGCCCATCATCCCATCGATAAATGCCCTCCAGCCCAAATACAGCAGCTTGCTGAAACGGAATTGTTCAAGAATAATGACAGTACCAATGAAAACGGTGGAAGGATCCTCGAAATTCCGGTCTGGAGTTCCTACGGAATATCCGATATATCCGGCGATCTCGCCTTCGCTTTCTCCGTAATACACGCCGCCGTGCTCTTTGTACATCATAATCTCCAGAAGCGCCGATTCGGGATCGAGTGTCGGGTTCATTTGCTTGTAATGCTTGATGTAAAACTCGGAAAACCGGTACCACTGGTCGTCCGTTTCGCATTTATCCATGTGAAAAGCCATCGATCGTCGTCCCCTGTCTGCAAAGTGTTGCTGTGTAGGCAGCAAGTTCGTTGGTCTGTACGCTATAATAATCCAATAACCCGCACGCTTTCTCCAAAGTGTCCTGATAGACTGCGAATTTGCCGAACAGCTTCCGATAACACGGCTGCGGAGCGGCATAAAACATGACCCGATGCCCCCCGGCAGTCCTGACTCTATCCGTTAACAGAGCTAAACCTTGGGCGAACAAGCGACTCCGCCGATACTTCTGATTCGCAAAGGCGATCAGCACTTCCACGTTCTCCACGTCCTGATATTCCCCAAGATCGGTGCCATATGTATAAACTACGACAGCGACAGGTCGTCGGCATTCATCCCGGCAAAGTAAAAATTCTCCTTGGGTGACGGAAAGGTACAACGACCCGATCACCGTTTCAAACGCATATGGCAAACTAAGCTCACGACGTCGGCTCAAAAGAAACAAAATCGCGTCTTCCACATCCCCGTCTGCCTGACAAATCGTCCATGTATTCATAAGCTTCCTCCTCCACTCGACCTAATTGAAATACGGTGAAAAAACCGCGGAGCAGGGCGGAATTATTATGCCTTAACTTAGAATAAATCGGTGTCTCCTTTACTTCTATACCTAAAAAGGGGTATTTTTGTTCATCGATTAAGATCCCGGCGGTCTGTTCCTGTCCGGTGAAAATAAAGTTAGACTGAGAAGCCTTTGCAGAAAGTCTCGTCTCATGCGCTCATAACCTTGACTTGCTATATATTACTTGCGGAGATGAAGACGCAATAGCGATTGACAGCTATATAAAATCCATAGCTGGGCTTAGCTGTTATGCGGGGGATCATCTTCATCATTTTTATCACATTCTGATTAAAGATGGTTTACATGATTTTCATGTTTGGAATATTGGAGTCTACAATTTTAGTCGATTGATTTTCAAATGAAATAGGTGACAAAAAAAGTCTCGCCTTTTTTCTAAATCAAATAAAGATGCTGCCGTGATAAACGACAGCATCTTTATTTATAGTGTATCTAACAGAATAAGCTAAGACTAACCAATATTCCTACAAAATTCCTTCCAGCCGTATTATTGTCTCTGTACGAAGGAGTCACGAAAAACTACAATGAATTCAGAAATGATATCGCTTACAAAATGCTGTTAAGTCCTTAATGGAAGGGGGGATTCGAACAAAGCACCTGCTGGCGTGCTAAGAAGAACAGTACAGATTCCAAATTCGAGGAGGGAACAGAGTATGTTAACAACGATTTGGTCAAGGCAGAAGAGGTTGTCCTTGCAGGCGCTACTTCTGATCTTCGCAATGCTGATTGCAAGCGTTACAGTTCCGGCACCGGCGTCTGCGGCAACACAAGCCCAATATTACGTTTCACCCAATGGCAGCGACAGTAATGCGGGAACGCTCGCCTCGCCTTTCAAAACGGTGCAGCACGCGAGGGACGTTGTACAGACGATCAACAGCAGCATGACAGGTGATATCATCGTATATCTCCGTGGCGGCAACTATCCCGTGACGAATTCTATCGATTTCGGTCCTAACGACTCCGGTGCGAATGGATATCGGATTATCTATCAAGCCTATCAGAACGAGACTCCAGTTCTAAACGGTGGCGTCCAAGTCACTGGATGGTCGCAGCATAGCGGAAATATTTGGAAAGCACCGCTTTCGCGAAGCAACAAATTGCGCGCGCTGTACGTGAATGACAAAAGAGCAGCGATGGCTACCAAGACAGTCAGTTCCGCAGGTTGTTATGGAACCTACAACGTGACGGCTGGAACAGCACCTTGGGCGTGGGAATCGGGCTCGCAATGCGATGGAGCCAAGTATAGTTTGAGCGACTTCCCCGCGATTGCTTCTAATCAAGACGATATGGAGATCGAGACGCGGACGACGTGGACGACCTCTATTGTCGGAGTTCGCCAAGTGACGGTGAACGGCAGCAATCGTGTAGCCCTTTTCCAGCAGCCTGGTGCAGCGATTGCCCAGGGCGCCTACAACGGTAATTTCCAGATTAACGGAAGCCACAAACTCATGAACGCCTATGAATTTTTGGATACACCTGGCGAGTTTTATTTCGATAAAACCAGTCAAACTGTTTACTACTATAAGAGCTCTTCCGAAAACATGACGACGGCAACAGTATTTGCACCTAACAATGTTGAAACAATCCTTAACCTGAAGGGGACCTCAACGAGCAATCATGTTCGCAATATTACGTTCTCGGGTATTACCCTCTTGCATTCCGATTGGAACTTGGCAAATGTCGACGGCTCTTCATTCAAACAAGCACAACAAGGCAATCTTGTAAATACAGCTTATACCAAACAAAATTTCCATGATTATACTTATCGGAATTTGGACTTGATGCCCGGCATCGTGAAAATCGCAAATGCGGACGGGATCCTGTTGGAGAAAAATACCGTTAAACATACCGGTGCCGACGGCATTTCTTTGATCAACGACGTCAAAGACTCACAGTTAATCGGCAACTCCATTAGTGATATCGGCGGAACCGCAGTTAATGTGGGTCATCCCCAGCACGTGTATATTGGGGATTATACATCATCGAATCGAGAAAAATTTTCGGTTAGTGTAGAGAGCGTTTGCAAAAACATTGATATCAAAAATAACTATATTTATGATTCTGCGGTATTGTTCAACGGCAGCGCAGCCGTTTCAGGTTATTTTACGGATACGCTTAACTTCCAACGAAACGTCATCGAAAAGACACCTTGGGCCGGCATCTCTCTCGGCTGGGGTTGGTGGAATTTTAACGGCTCATCCGGCTCTGAGCGGCCTGGCGTCCCAACCACAACGGCACAAAATAATAACATCAGCTACAACCAATTTATCGATACTGTTCAAATATTGGATGATACCGCTCCCATCTATACACTCGGCAGTCAGCCGAACACCGTTATCTCCAATAACTACATTAAGGGCGTGCCATCCGGACATAAATACGGCATGCATCCGGACGAAGGCTCTGCCTACATCTCAATCCAGAATAACGTCTTGAATATCAACCCAGGGATCAACTGGACGCTGAATTCTGATAATTTTGGCAGCAAGCACGATTTGACCTTCACACAAAATTACGGGACTGTCAATAAAATCTCCAATTACAGCCTTCCGAATAGCGTTATTAATGACGTAAGTGCTTATTCCGATAACGTATGGCCGCTTCAAGCCTATAACATTGCATTGAACGCCGGTTTGGAAGACGCCTACAAGAGTCTTGTTACACCGTCGCGCGTGCCTGTGCAGGATTACGTTCTTCCTGCAAGCGTGTTTGTAGGCAGTTCGGCAACAATCGGCATACGTTCTACGGGGGATGCGAGCAAATCCGTCTGGCTTGCGCCATCGGGCACGACGAGTTTCGCGGAGGGCGCTTCCATGACGAGAGCGAATGGAAACGCAACCTCCATTGCAGCGCCTCAGACAGCAGGCAACTATAAACTGTTTATTATTGATGCTCAAGGCAATCGCTCTTTGGAATCCGCGTCGCTTGTAAGAGTGAACAGTGGTTCCTATGTCAGGATTCGCAATGCGGCAACGGGACTTTACATTGATGGAGTGAGTTCAACTACTAACGGAGCAGATGCCGCTCAATGGAGCGACAGCAGCTCCTCCAACGCCCAGCAATGGACGATCGAAACGTCGGGAAGCTACGTTCTGATAAAAAACCGTCAAACTGGCTTGTATCTGGATGGCATGGCTCGGACTGGAAATGGCGTCAATTGCGGACAGTGGAGCTACAGCGGCGGCAACAATCAACAATGGACGATGGAAACGTCGGGAAGCAACGTTCGTTTCAAAAACCGCCAAACTGGCTTGTACCTCGATGGTATGGGGCGAACTAGCAACGGTTCCATTTTGGGACAATGGGGTGATAGCAACAGCAGTAATCAGCAGTGGCAAATTCAGTAATCGACTTTAGATAAGTATGCTAGTTAGTGCCCAATAAGCTGCATGTCTCATTAAGGATGACATGTGCTAATTGGGCTTTTAATGCCAAAAATTTGCGCAAGAATGAGGATTGTATTGTTAATTTCCTCCTTGTATAATGATGGGAATGGGATGAGTTGGTTAATTCGTAAACGCTTACATTAAAGTTTTACTTGCTTTGGTTGAAAGGTGGCACCAACATGAAAGGGTTCGCGAAATATTTCAGTGGAATCTCCATTAAAAACAAAATTTTCAGCACAAATATTTTGATTATTATCATTTCAATTTCAACCCTTGCGTTTTTCGCCAATATCGTTTCGCAAAAAGCAATTATCGAGAAGGCAGTCAAAAACTCGTCAAGAGAACTTGTTCTCATTGATAATAACTTGCAGACACTAATAACTACAGTGGAAGATTACTCGAAAATATTAGCAACCGACTACAGATTGCAAAACGAACTGTATATCGATTTTTTGGAGAACAATAACTCATCCTTCTCTCACCATGTCGGAGGTCTAGATAATTTATCAATGAAGAATACACTCTCTGAAGTCATTAGCAATATCGTGGAGCCCAACACTAATATCAAAGCGGTAAGCGTTCTCACGTCGAATCAACAATGGGTCGATGTCGGCTTTGCCGATAATGAATTCGCATCTCGCATATTCGGTTCCGGTCCTGAAGCGACCAACCATTCCTATCAGCCTGTTTTGACAGGCCTAATGAAATTCAAGTTCCGTTACGAAGGAGACGACAATGTATTTGCCGTTACCAAAACGGTCATCCATAAAGATACAGGCAAAACGGTTGGTTTAGTTGTTCTATACGTAAAAGAAACAGTTATCGCTTCTATTTATGAAAGAAAAATGAATTACAAGGGAGGAAACTTTTACATCCTCGACAGTAACGGGAAAATTATCTCCTCACAGAATAAAGCTAATTTGTATCGGGATTTCAAAGAGGCAACTTCTATTTCGATCCCTAATTCGACACAAGAAGAAAACAGATTCTTTCAAGGGAACGGCAGCGAGAAGGTGCTGGTCTCTACCCACCGTTTGGAACCGTTGCAATGGTCGATTGTGAGCGTTATTCCTATTGATGAAATTACAGTGGAGCGCAAAGAAATTAACAAATTAATTATTTGGATCGGCTCCTTATGTCTGCTGCTCGCATTTATTGTCTCCTATCTGTTGTCCCGATCGATCACGAGGCCGATCTTCCAACTTTCCAGAACGATGAGAGATATTCGGACTGGCCATTTGACGGTCAGAAGCTCGTACCAATCATCGGATGAAATCGGTTATTTGAACTATGTGTTTAATAATTTGATGGACCGTATCGAAGAACTATTGGCCGAAAATGTTGAGGAACAGAAGACAAAGGCCGAGATTGAATTTAAATTGCTGCAAACACAGGTGCAGCCCCATTTTTTGTATAATACACTTGAAACGATTATATCGCTTATTAAGCTAAATATGAAAACAGAAGCCATTACAGCAGCGAAATATATGGCTAATTTCTATAAAATTTCGTTAAGCAAAGGAAACGATATTATTTCGCTTCGAGAAGAAATGCAGTTATCCGAGAGTTATTTGGAAATCCAGCAATTGCGCTATGTGGAATATATGGAGTATACAATGGATATAGACGAGGAAATTATGTCATGTTCAATTTCGAAGTTAACGCTGCAGCCAATCGTGGAAAATGCCATCTATCATGGACTTAAGCGGAAAATGGTAAAAGGTTTGTTGAAGATCACTGGACTACGCTTGGGTGACGAGGTGCGTATTGAAATTTACGATAACGGCGTTGGAATAGAAGAATCACAAATAAAGGACATGTTGAAGGAGGTTCCGGGCTCCAGAGAAAGAGCGGGCTTCGGAGTCAAAAGTGTCCATAATCGGATCAGAATGCTGTATGGGGACAGATACGGGTTAGAAGTAGAGAGCGAAGTAGGCTTCTATACCAAAGTTACCATCCGTTTGCCTTTCAAACCATTGCGGGAGGGTTGACATGCTAAAAGTACTCATTGTCGATGATGAATATTACTTTAGACAAGCGTTGAAAATATCACTGCCTTGGGAAGAGTTGGGTTTGCAGATCGCTGGCGAAGCGAAGAATGGTGAGGAAGCTCTGTCGTTGATGTCTGAAATCAGTCCGGATATCGTCTTGGTAGATATTAATATGCCCATTATGGGCGGCATGGAATTTATTCAGAAAGCCAAACAATGTGAGCAGGAAACAAAGTTTATCATGTTAACAGGTCAAAGCGAGTTTGTATATGCCAAAATGGCTGTGCAGCTTGGTGTTTTTAATTACGTGCTCAAGCCGATTGACGAAGATGAACTTAGAAACTCCTTACTTGAGATTAAGAATTTAATCTACAAGGAGCACTCCGTAAAGCTGGATTATGAACACTTAAAGAAGCAGGCAAAAGAGCATATGCCGATGTTGAAGGAGCGATTATTGAATGAATGGCTGCAGGGCAGTAGAGTTATAGATCCCTTGTCCTCTACAGAACGGTTGCAGTATCTGGGCATCAATCTGGATGCTCCATTTCATATGGTGGTCGTAGCCGATATCGATTCTCATGATGATCTTGTTACTAAAGAAGACATGCATATTCGCAAGCTGGCTGTTCAAGATATAGCCCAAGAATTTATTCATAACACGTACCCGTTTGCCAGTTGCCATGATACGAACGATAGGTATGTTATGATTATTGGCGTTCCTACGAGTTCTTACGACCAACTGGATTCGATCTGTGAAGCGATTCGGAAATCTGTTCAGGGGAATTTAGGGTGTACAGTAACGATTGGCGTTGGCAATGGATATACGGCCTATACGTCGATTTCCGTGTCCTACCAAGAAGCGTTATATGCATTGAAGCATCGGTTTGTTTTAGGCGGGAATCAGGTTATTCTTCATTCCATGATCGCTGAAACGGGAATGAAGGTCAGTTTATTCTCCGTAGAAAGGAGAACCGCTCTATTAATGAGTATGCGAATTGGAAATATCTCCGAGACGGAGGAGTGGCTCACGGCTTTCTTCCAGGATGCTCGCTCCAAGAACGCTTCCATAGAGATGCTGTATGTTGCCGCGCTTGAAATCCTATCCACCTGTTTGGAATTTTTGAATGAGATGTCGCAAAGTTTCGAACACGTATTTGAGAATACAGTTCAGACTGATATTTTTCAGTTCATTCAACAGTTGAGCTCCTTTGGGGAATTAGAAAGGTGGATTCGCTATCTGATTCTCAAGGTAATCGCGCATATCCATGGCAGGAAGCAGAATAGAGCTGCCAAAGTGGTAGACGAGGTAAAGACCTATATTCACAATCATTATGGGAACGAAGAACTGCGTATCGTAGATCTCGCTAAGAGTGTGCATATGAACTACAATCATCTCTGTTATGTGTTCAAAAAGGAAACTTCCATTACCATTAACGACTATTTAACCGAAATACGCATCACGAAAGCGAAGGGACTTTTTGATCAAGGAGAGAAGATTGTTCAACACGTCGCAAGTCAGGTTGGGTATGCAGATGCCAATTATTTCGGTAAATGCTTCAAAAAGTATATAGGTATTTCACCCAGTAAGTACGTGAGCAATATTCAATAAAGTAATTTTTTACATAGGGCACAATGAGACAAGAATCTCGACAACGTCTCGTTGCGTCTTTTTTTGCAATTGCAAACAATTTTCCTTTCTGTCCGAGAATAATCTCTGTAATTAATGAAGTGGAATCCGTAGAATGAAATCAAGGATGATACCGCTTCCATTGGGAATCAACCCAGTAGATACGATACTTTAAACAAACTTAGGAGGTCAACAAATGGTAAGAACAGTAAAAGTACTCAGTACGTCACTTTTGGCAAGTATGCTTCTCGTTTCAGCCGGTTGTAGTACGAAGAATGAAGCCCAACCTCAAGGAACTACCGGAAGCGCACCAACCCCGGCGGCAACGACGGCTAGTAAAACCAGTAGTGATAAGAAAGTAAAGCTGAGAGTTGTAACGATCACAACGGACGAGAATCGCAATAATATCATGGAAAAGTTTATTAAACCGAATGTTGCGAAGGCGATTCCAAACCTAGAAATTGAATTTGAGCCAGGCGGCGGCGGCGAAGATATGGCCAACAAATTGAAAACGTTTAATGCCGCAGGTGATATGCCCGACGTATTCTGGGACGATGCAGGGTACTTTACGCCCTTGAACAGTACCGGCAGCATTATGGATTTAACTTCAGCGATTACCAAGGATGGCTTCTTGAACAAGTATGCTGTTCCTGATGCATTGAAACATGTTGACGGGAAGATTTACAGCTTATCTTCCGGAGCGGATACCTATTTCACCCCGGTCATTTTCTATCATAAGGATATGTTCGAGCAAGCAGGCGTGCAAGTGCCGAAAACCTTCGACGAATTTATCGAAGCATCGAAGAAGCTAAAAAGCAAGGGGATGGTTCCTGCGGTTACCCCTGGCAAAGATGGATGGGGACCTAAACTTTTCCTGCTGCAGCAGATGATCCAAATTGGCGACCCGCAAGCGATGGCAGATCTCGTGAGCAATAAGACAGACTTTAATAATCCAGCCGTCAAGGCAGGGGTGTCTCGCATTGAGAAGATGGTGAAGGAAGGTGTCTTTCCTGAAGGGATTGCGAATCTAGATTACGGTCCAGCCAACGAAATGTTTACATCAAAGAAGGCAGCTATGTACATGATGTTTACATGGGAGCTTCCGAATTTGGCTAAAGATGATACCGTCGATTTCTTCCCGTTCCCAAGTGCTAGCGACAAATACGACCCAACTAAGCACGTTCAGTTCTGGGGATCTCCACTGAACGGATATGCAGTTAGCGCAAAAACCAAGTATCCTGAAGAGGCAGTAAAGTTGGCAGAATTCCTGGCTATGGCAGACGCTCAATATTTCGAATCTACGGGTGCCCCAATTGCCTTGAAGACGGGGAATACAGTGGGGGAACCTAAGCCTTTAATGAAGAAATTCATTTCCTGGTACAATCCTATTCCTACCAAGATTGCTTCTCTTGCACTTAACTCGTTGGATGCAAAAACATCGGCAGAGCTTGCAACGCAAGGGGCAAAATTGCTGACGGGCCAATACCCGGCCGATAAGTTTAGTACAGATATGGGCAAGATCTGGAGTGAAAATACATGGTTTAAAAAGTAAGTTGTCTATGTGGATGAAATCAATCGAATTCCCCTTGGAACTTAACTTCCGGGGGAATTCTATAACAAATTAGACGGTGGAGAGAGCCATGAACAAGTACTTCAGCACCCATGTATCCATATTCATTTTTTCCGCGCCTGCGTTGCTTTTGTTTACTGTATTTTGCGTTTATCCACTTTTTCCTGAAATATGGATGAGTTTGAATCATCATGATGGTTTCCGAAATTTAGGGTTTGTTGGTTTGGATAATTATAAAGACATTTTTGCATCTTCTTCTTTCTGGACAGCTCATAAAAATACGTATCTAATTGTAGGAATTTCCGTCTTTCTGGGATTGCCGCTCTCCTTGATGTTTGCTCTTTTTATGGATGTTCAAACACCAAGGTTTCGTCGTTTTTTTAAATCTTCTGCGATGCTTCCTGCGATTTTGTCCGTTACGGTCGTGGCGGAAATGTGGATATCCTTCTACGAACCAACCTGGGGGTTGTTTAACAGTGTTTTGAGATCCATTGGTCTTGGATCTTGGACTCATTCCTGGCTTACTGAAAAAGAAACCGTGATGCCAAGCATCGGATTGACATTTCTATGGCAGTATGTTGGGTTGAACGCCATGCTATACTATACAGGAATCAAGACGATTCCCAAGAATTATTACGAAGCTGCTTTAATTGACGGTGCTAGCTTTGTCCAAGTCTGCTTACGAATTACAATTCCACTTCTTCAAGATGTAACGAAGTACGTTTTAATTTTGTCGACATTAGGCTCCATGGCCTTTTATGCGCAAGTCCGCGTCATGACAGCTGGTGGTCCGGGTGATTTGTCCAGGACGGTCATTTACCAAATGTATTATACGGCCTTCGAAACGTCTGAATTTGGTAAAGGAACGGCTATCGCGGTAGTATTTATTCTAGAGTGCCTTTTCATCTCCTTTCTCATTCAACGGTTCGTCGCCAGAGAAAAGCTGGAGTTCTAAGGAGGAGATCATCTTGAGATACTTAATCCGTGTATTTTGGCTAGCCGTAGCCTGCACATTTCTGTTTCCCCTATACTGGATGATTACGATGTCACTCAAGTCCAAAAGCGAAGCTTATAACAATCCTTTCGGCATCCCCCATTCCTGGGAATGGATAAATTATAGTGAAGCGTTGTCGAAGTATCATTTTTTTGTATACTTCGAGAACAGTTTAATTTACACGGTAGGGACCATTGCAATCACACTGACAACGGGGAGTATGCTGGCGTATAGTCTGAGCCGAATGCATTGGAGATTCAATTCGGCGGCACTATTCTATGTGTCCTTAGGGTTGATTGTACCTATTGAAGTAGTTGTCATTCCCTTATTTCAATTAATTAAATCGTTACACCTTAAAGATACTTACTTGGGGCTCATATTGCCGTATTCCGGATTCGCAATGGCTTCCTGTGTGCTGATGTTATTTGCTTTTCTCCGTTCACTTCCCAAGGAGTTGGAGGAAGCTGCCTGTATTGATGGGACGAATGTGTATCAGACATTCTTCAGAATTATATTTCCGATTGTTACGCCTGCACTAATGACACAATGTGTGCTGTTGTTCATGCGGATATGGAATGAGTTCCCGCTGGCTTTCATTATTGCCTCTAAAGATCAATTCCGACCATTGACTGTCGGCTTGCTAAGCTTTTTCGTGAGCGTCGGTGTTTCAGACTGGGGACTTATTGGGGCAACGATGGTGCTCTCGAGTTTACCTATGATCATCGTATATATGATAGGAAATGAGAGAATTGAACATGCATTGACGGCAGGAGCGATTTTGAAGTAAGTGGAGTAGGCTAAGATGAACAACTCCCTGGGGATGATTTAAAATTCTCACACAAATTAGTCAATTCGAAGGATTGCATGATGGTGTAAGTACTGGTGTAAGTGGAGCGACCAAGCATAGGTCGAGTGAGGTAGCAGGTGGGAACCCAGCTTGGAAAGGTGTTAGCCACACCACCAATAACGAGTCTTGGAGCGAACATGGTAACAGGTTTGTTTAAGCGTAGACAGATAGGGTGTAGGCCTGAAAGTGATTGAGCCTCGAAATGCAGAAAACGGGAACGGCCGACAGGTCACTTTACTGGAAGGCAACACGACTTTGAACTATAGAAGGCGAGTTCGAAGGAGCTTCCCCGGGGTCGAAGAGCCAGGCATGCAAACCAATAATCACTCGGCAACTGGGGAGACCCTGACCGTTCTTCCGCTAGACAAGTTGAAGAAAACACGTAAAGACGTATCCTTGCACGACCCGATCGGAACGGACAAAGAGGGGAATGAAATTACGCTTATCGATATCCTCGGCAGTGAGGCGGACGATGTGGTTGACGCGGTACAATTGAAAATCGAGAAGAGCAAAATCTATCGGAACTTAGAGATTTTGGACGAACGCGAGAAGGAAGTTGTCGTCGGTCGGTTCGGCTTAGAGCTTGGTGGCGAAGAGCGGACGCAGCGGGAGATCGCGAAAGAGCTAGGAATTAGCCGTTCCTATGTGTCGCGGATCGAAAAAAGGGCGCTCATGAAGCTCTATCATGAATTGGGCGGGGAGACAATCCGCGCCCTAGATGACATTTCACTGGACATTGTACAGGGCGAATTTGTCGCTATATGGGGCCGTCAGGCTCAGGAAAGTCCACGCTGATGAATATCATTGGCTGCTTGGATATTGCCGATCACGGAGAGTATATGTTGGATGGGAAGGCAATTAATCGGCTTAAGGATGCTCAGTTGGCTGAAATAAGGAATCGGAAGATCGACTTCGTTTTTCAGAGCTTTAATTTTCTGCCACGGCTTAATGCAAATGAGAATGTGGAGCTGCCGCTCATTTATCGAGGTATGAGTCGGCGTGAAAGGGAGCCGCTTGTCATGCAGGCATTGGAAGCGGTGGATTTGGTAGATCGGAGGCGGCATCTGCCATCGGAGCTGTCCGGCGGGCAGCAGCAGCGGGTTGCGATTGCCCGGACTTTGGCGGGGGATCCGGCGATTATTCTTGCGGATGAGCCGACGGGGGCGTTGGATTCGAAGACGGTGTGGAGATTTTGGAGATTTTTAAGCGATTGAATGAACAGGGCAGGACGATCGTTGATTACGCACGACTTGGCGATTGCGCAGCAGGCGAAGCGGGTTGTGCATTTTCGGGATGGGCGGTTGAGTGAGGTTGATTGATGTTTTGATTGCGCTTGCTGGTGCCTCGGGTGGAGCGATGTCCGGCATGGTTGTAGCTCATTCAAGCTATGCAACGTTGTCGCTCGCTGGGGGAGGACTTGCCCCTTTGCTTATACCTGTTGTCATATGGTTTCGAAGTAAATCAAATGTACCGGTTCAAAATAATAAATCTAACTCCAAAGATTAAACTAAGAACGATAGCACAAAAACCAGGGAGCAGATCGCCACACGGCAGTTGCTCCCTGGTTTGGTTGACGGCAGTATAATGGAATGGTTATAAAGAATTTGTGCAGTCGCGGTATAGGGAAATCCTTACATGAGGCTCCAACAGACAGCCCTCCCGGCAGGCAAAACCAGGTCGTGTAAGGCAACCGCCATTTCGAGGCGGAGTAAAAGGGCTCAACAAGAAGCGACGTCGTTCCATGCATTCGCAGGGAATAACGTCGCTTCTTCATTTTTGCGGAACTGGTCCTCATCATTTGCTGTAAGCATCCAGCCCCTTCTGCATGATCGTGATCATCTCGTCCACGCGCATGCTCTTCAGCTTCGCCACATAGGAATCCCACTCCTGCTCGATGCCGCCTTTGACAACCCAGTGAATCAACGTCTGTCTGACGTACTGCTTGACGTTCATCTGCAACTGCGTCAGCTTGTCGCGGTCGTCGGGCGAGTAGGCGACATAATCGGGAAAGAACATGTCGAGCGGTGCGACAACTGGCTCGTAGATCGCAACGGCCCTGGCGCGGTCGGCATTGCTGTTTCCCGGCAGGTAGCGGAGCTTTGCAGCCAAGTCCGACGTCATGGCCGATATGGCATCCACATTGGGAAAATCGCCCTCGTTCCCGGTTTCCGGCAAAATATCGTACGTCCCGTCGTCATTTTTCCTTGTCCCGTCTCCGAACAGCCCATACAATTCCTGTACGGTCCAATCGGGATCGGCCAGCAGGTCCGCCAGCCGGGCCGTGGCGACCGGATACTTGTTGTTTTTGAAAATGGTGAACTGATTGTTGCGGACGATCCAGGTTTGCTGCCGGAACAACTGCCTGGAAACGCCTTCGGCTCTGGGCGGGAGCATCGGCACATAGACGTCGGGGTTCGGATTGCTGTAGGCTTCAAAGGATCCGGCAATCTCCGGCTTGGCTCCCCGTTTCGCATAAAAAGCGCTCCAGTCGTCCGTGAATACTTCGGGCGGAATCAAGCCATCCTCGTACAGTTTATGTAAGTAGGAAAGCGGCTTTTTGATTTCCGGATTCAAGGCCTGGAATCGGACCTTGCCGTTCTCGACCGACACGTAGTTTTCGTCCGGCACGAGGACGCCGAAGGAACCCCCGAACAAGTCCAACTGACCGCCAACATATTGATCCCAACGAAAATAATACGGAATCATGTCTTTCGGAATGTCTCCTTTACCGGCGTTCGCCTTGAATTGCGCAAGCGTATAGGCGAACTGCTCGGTTGTAGCTGGAACCTGCAAACCGAGCTGATCCAGCCACTTCTTGTTGATCAGCCATTGGTCGCGTATGCCCAAATAGACGTTGTTCTGTTGAACGAGGCCGAGCGCGTAAATGTTTCCGTCTGCGGCTGTCATCGCTTTCTTGACGGAGGGATTCGATTGAAGCAGCTTCGTCCAATTGGGCGCGTATTTCAGCAGGCTGGAGAACGGTACGATGTCTCCGGCGCTTTGCGCCGTTTCGATTTGAAACGGCGACGGGTCGGCGCGCAGCATGAGATCGGGATATTGCCGGGAGGTAAACATCAGGTTCAGCTTGTCCCGGTTGTCGACGGAAATTTGTCTGATATCGAGATGAATGCCGCTCTTCTTCTCCAATGCCTGGAAAAACTTCGATTGATTGTAGTCGCTTTTAAACGACGTAACGATAACGGTTTTGAGCGTAATCGGCTGGTCCACGATCGGATACCCGGTCAAATGGACGGCGACGCCGTTCTCGATAATCCGGTCGCCGATCGTTTCCTTGGAGCTTCCTGAAGCTCCGGCGGAGTCGGAAGTCTCCGGTCGTTCGCATCCCGGTAAGAGTATGGCGATCCCTAACGTGACGACGAGAAGCAATCCGGTCCATTTGTTCACGATTCCATCATCCTTTCCGTTTTGCCGCAGATCGGTCAACCCAACAGCGCTAATTAATACAACAATAATAGCAAGCAAGCATGTTTTCGTAAATATGCGGTTGTTGGGGCATAGGCGATTATTCCAAAGCGGGCGGCGGGACGTCCGGCGAATGTACATTCCCGGAAGTTTGCGATATATTTATAACAAAAACAGAGTGAAAGCGTAATCATGAAAGGCGGTATGCGAATATGCTTTGGCCAAAACGTAACGTTTTGCAAAGAAATCGGCTGTATCTGCAGTATTTGTTTTCCTACATACTGGTATTGGCCATCCCTCTCGCGATCATCTCCATGCTGGTATACAACTATTTCTTCCATTTGCTGAAGGAGGAAGTGGTCAAGAACAACGTCAATCTGCTCCAGCATGTCGTCACGGCCATCGATACGAATATTTCAGGCATGAACACGGTGGCCTACCAAATCTACAACAACCCGGACCTGACGACCCAGCAAATCGGCGACGGTCCGAACAATACGTCCAGAGGCATTCATCAATTAAAAAGCTATATTTCCGGCGGCAACTTTATAACCGATGTCGTGGTTTACTACAACCAATTGAATAAGTTCGTCTCCTCGACGCGAACGTTCACGATGAAGGATTTTTTGAAAACGTACTACGGCGATACGGTCTCCGAAGAACAATTTCAAGTCTCGACCCAGAACATAAACGGCAATGCGGTCTGGGTGCCCGGCAGCGATTCGGATGGAGGCGAAGCG
Source organism: Paenibacillus sp. sgz302191 (assembly GCF_057749925.1). Classification (NCBI taxonomy): domain Bacteria; kingdom Bacillati; phylum Bacillota; class Bacilli; order Caryophanales; family Paenibacillaceae; genus Paenibacillus; species Paenibacillus sp. sgz302191. Next base: position 171,193 of record NZ_JBYLHY010000002.1, on the reverse strand, counting down.
GGCAAAGTGGTGACGTATTTGGTGCCCAACAGCTCCAATTACGACAAACGCATGGTGCTGTTTATTATCAAGCAGCGGGCGTTTGAACAGACCATGGGCAGCGACAAAGGCAATATTATGGCGGTACACCCGGATCGCAAGATCGTCGCCGCCTCCAAAGAAATCGATCGTCCGACCGGGCAGGAGCTGTTGGCCTTCATTCGACCGGATCTGCTCGAGCAGTCGATCATCACGAATATAGGCGATTCCTCCCATTTCGTTTCTTACATCCAGTCCCCGGAAACCGACTGGAGCTACTTTATGATCATGCCTGTCGGCGAAGCGATGAGCCAAGTTATCGCTGCCAAGCAGACCTTCCAGTGGGCGTTCCTTGCCATCGTCCTTGCCGCGGGCATTATGATCCTGTTCAATATGCGGGTCAATTATCGGCCGATCCGCCAGCTGCGCCTGTTTGCGGAATCGGAGACCGGCAGCGTCGCGGAGACCGGAAACGAGTTCGAAGCGGTGCGGATGACGATCAACCGGATCAACCGTACGAACAAGATGTTGAACGATCAGGTCAAAAGCAATCACAACGCAGTCAAGGACTTTCTGCTGAGCAGCTTGATCCGTGGGTCTTTTCCGCATGCGGCCGCCTTTAACGAGCAGGGAGGAGATATCGGCATTTCCTTCAGCAAGTCGTTGTTTCGCGTCGCCATCTTCTCCGCGTCCCTGTCGGAGCGGCAGCGGAACCAGTCCGCGGCATCGCTTCCCGAGCTCGTCGAGCTGCTAGAACGGGAGCTGCAAGGCAAACTCGAAGGTTACGGCCGCATGAACATCGACAATCATCTGATTTTCGTTCTGGCGGACCGTCAGGAGCCGGACCGTCAATCGCTGTATGAAGCTTTGACGCATATGCAGCAGATCATGATGAATCGGCTGGGCACCCATGTTGCGGTCGGTGTCGGCAAAGGATATACGGAAACGGGACAGATCGGCAAATCGTGCATCGAAGCGTATACGGCGCTCGATTATCGGCTGGTCAAAGGAAAGGACCAAATCATTTATTTCGAAAATACGCAAATCGTTGCCGCATCGGACTATCCGTATCCGGTCGAGGCGCTTAATACGCTCGAACTGTCCATCGTCGAAAGCAATACCGAGCAAATTTCCACTACCGTTTCTGATCTCGTAGACCAAATTACCCGGTCCGACATGACACTGTTCGAAGCTCGCTGTCTGTGCTTCGATATTATCAATACGGTATTGAAGACGATGCAATTGATCAATAAAAAGTTCGTCGGCCTGGACAAAGGCTATATCGACGTCATTTCGCTCGCCCAATTCGAAACCGTGAAGGACCTCGGACGGAGCGTCAACGAGGTTTGCCAGACAATCTGCAAATACATCAAGGAGAATCGCGAGAAGCACGATCAGGAGCTGCTCCAGCAGTTGGCCGCCTATATCGACGGCAACTATTACCATATAAATTTTACGGTCCAGAACATGGCCGATCATTTCCACATGTCCCTGTCCAATTTGAGTTATTATTTCAAGAAATGCTCCGGCCAGAATATCTCCGATTACATCAATTACCTGCGCATTGAAAAAGCGAAGCAGCTGCTTAGCTCGACGGAGAAGCCGCTGAGCGAGATCATCTCCGAAATCGGGTATTGCGACGTATCGAGCTTCGTACGCAAGTTCAAGAAGGAGGTCGGCACGACGCCGGGCGTTTTTCGCAAGATCATGTATAAAGGCGTTTAGGCAGGGAAAAAGGGAGCCGGCTTTCGATGACGGCGCATCGACGATGCGTTGTTACCGGGAGCCGGTTTTTGTGTGGGGAACCCCTCGCCGATCTCCCCGGTAATGCCCTCGCTAATTGAAGAATGGGATTGAGGCCCCCCTAACGCTGTATTTCGATTTTGCCTCCCTAGCGAACGGTTTTTCCAGTATGTAGGGGCAGATAGGCTCTTCAAATGGACATTTTCTGACTCCAGACGAGGGAAGAAGTCAAGACTCGATTCTAATTGGGCAAAATTGGACTGCAGTGCGTGTAGGGCAATAAGCGATGTTCGGTGACTTGAGGTGAAGGTGTGCAGCAAACGAGATCTGCTGAAGAACGTAGAAGAAGCAGCAAGGCGGGCGAAGGAACGGGAGGGAGAATCAGCGGAGCGGATGTGTAAGAAATCGGCGATGAGAATGCAAACTGCCAACGTGAGCGGTAACCATGCGACGCACATGAATAGAAACTCGTATACTGCCCATGCGCAGAATGCCGCCGACTCATGCCAAAGCCTTACGGCGCTTGGTTTTTTCGCCTGTTGGAAAACGGCATATCGCTAGATAACGGCTGATTTACGTTTCTGCACCGCATCTGTTAGCCTGAAGAAGCGATCGATCAGCATGCGTATGTAATCGTTTACAACGCAAAAACAAGTCAAATTTGAAAGCAGGAAGCAAACGCAAGAATCAACGAGCAAGGAGCAAACGCGGAAGCCATAAGAAAATAGGGGGAATTCAAATGAGCAGAAATTGGATCAGGCTCGTTTCTGGAACCGTTTGCATCGGCGTACTGGGAGGGATGTTGATCGCATGCTCGTACAACGCCGGCAAAGCCGGAGAGAACACGCCGACCGCGAGCGGCAGCAGCAATGAAGCGCAGCTGCTGGACGGCGGCACAACGAATGCGACGGGTTATCCGATTGTGAAAACGCCGATCACGTTGAATGTGGGCATTATTTCCTATGCGAACATGGGAGATTTAACGAAGTACGATATTTGGAAGAAAATTGAGGAAAAAACGAACATCAAAATCAACTTGAAAGTGTACAGCGGTGTGGAAAAGGTTAATCTGATGTTCAGCAGCCGGGATTATCCGGACATTATGCTGCGGATGGATCCTACGCCGCAGTCGATTTCCGATGCAGTCGACGCGAAGGACATCGTAAGCGTCGACAGCCTTCTGAAATATGCTCCGAATTGGAGCAAGTTTTTCGAGACGAATCCGGATCTCAAGCAGCAAGCGCTGATGCCGGATGGCAAATTATACGGCTTTCCATACGTGCTGCTCGACGAATACAGCTACGGCCTCCGGGATCAATGGTTTATCAATCGGAAGTGGCTGGATGAGCTCGGTTTGAAAATGCCGGCCACGACGGAAGAATTCAAAAACGTCTTGATGGCCTTCAAACAAAATGCCGGCAAAGGCTCCATCCCCAAAAACGTGATTCCCTATTACTTTCAGTACGGCAACTACATCGGCGGTCAGTTCGATATGTACGGTACTTTCGGCGTGTATACAACCGCAGCCTCCCTAAGTACACCTGACCATTATTTTATTGTCGAAGACGGCAAGTTCAAATCGCAGGCGACTAATCCGGACTTGAAAGAACCCATTCGCTTTTTGGCCGACCTGTACAAGAATGGGCTGATTCCTCCGGAGGCCTTCACGGACGACTGGGGTAAATATACAGCCGCCATTTCGTCCAACCCGCCGATCGTAGGTTCGATGACCTCGTATGGCGATCAGAATGAAAACTATATGGATGGCAAATGGTGGTACCCGATGGCGCCGCTCAAATCCCCGAACGGGAAGCAGCCTCTCATTCGCCGCCAGAACCGCAGCATATGGCCGAGAAACTTCGTTATTTTCAAGAACAACAAATACCCTGTTGCATCGGCAAGACTCGCGGATATGCTGGCGGAACAGGATTGGTCCATGACGGAGAGATATGGCAAAGAAGGCGTGGCATGGACGAAATCGGACGACGGCAAATTCCAATTGACAAATCAAAAAATCGCTGCAGACGAAGACAGAGGGCTCGATAACTTTGGCATTGCCCTTCTCGACGAGAACCTGTTCAAGAATAAAATCGTCAACAATAACGTCAACAAGGAAGGCACAAGAGAATGGGCATACAACAACATTTATAAAAATTATTTACCTGCCAAAAACTTGAACATTCCGAAATTGCCGGAAGGCCTGCTGAAGGACATGGAAAAGCAGCGCCTGTTGGTTTTGGATACAGCGATCAATGATTATATTAAGGCAACCATTGCAAACTGGATATCGGGCAAGGGCGATGTGGACGCCGAGTGGGATGGTTATGTGAAGAAGCTGCAAGGCCTGGGGCTGGACGAGTTCATGCAATTGTATCAGAAACAGCTGGATGCAGCAGCCAAACTTGGCAAGTAACCGGCAGCGGGGGATCGGGCAGCAGGCAAGAGGATATATTCACATATGCGGAGTGGGTCCTCCTGACCGTCTGCCGTCCGATTACCGCATCCATCGAACGTACGGGAGGATTCAGCATGATCGATTCAAATTCGGCGATTCCGGAGATTCGGGAGCAAACCACGATGCGTTTATTCAGCAGGAGAATGCTCAAGGTGAAAGAAAATATCGGACTATACTTTCTAGTTCTTCCCGCGCTCATCTATGTCATTCTATTCGAATATGTTCCTTTATACGGCGTATTGATCGCCTTCGAGAACTTTAAACCGGTTAAGGGCATATGGGGGAGCGATTGGGTAGGGCTGTATCATTTTAAGCAATTTTTCAAGCTGGACATTTTTTGGATGCTGATCAAAAATACGTTGACAATAAGCATATATTCCCTGCTGGCGGGTTTCCCCATTCCGATCATACTTGCCTTGGCTCTCAACAGCACGAACAGCAAGCGGTTGAAAAGCGTTGTGCAGACGATCACATACGCGCCCCACTTCATATCGACGGTCGTATTGGTAGGCATGATCAATGTATTTATGGCTCCCAATTTAGGGGTTTTCAGTCAATTGCTGAATAAGATCGGCTTGACGAACGGTCCGCTCATGATTCTTACCGATCCTAACGCCTTCGTGCATCTGTATGTATGGTCCGGCGTCTGGCAGGGGATGGGCTGGGGGAGCATCATCTATTTAGCGGCTTTGTCTGGCGTGGATACTTCGCTTCATGAAGCGGCGATCGTGGATGGCGCGAATAAATTTCAACGCGCGTGGTATATCGATCTGCCTTCGATCCTGCCGACCATCGTCATCATGCTGATCTTGAACTGCGGAGGCATCTTGAGCGTCGGCTTCGAAAAAGTCTTTATGATGCAAAACCCGTTAAATTTGGGCAATTCCGAAGTGATTTCCACTTATGTTTACAAGATCGGCCTACTTCAATCCCAATACAGTTTCTCTGCGGCGGTTAGCCTGTTTAATTCGGTTGTGAATTTGATTCTGCTGCTGTCGGTCAACAAATTAGCCAAAAAATTGGGCCAAAGCGGTATTTTCTAAAGGCGGGTGATCAGGGTGACGGACTTAACGAACAAAAGTGGATCCGACAGGGCGTACGATATCATGAACAGCATATTTTTGCTGTTGCTGCTGATCATGGTAGCGTACCCGTTGTACTTTATTGTGATCGCTTCTTTCAGCGACCCTTCCGCAGTCGGAACGGGCAAGGTGATCTTGTTTCCGAAGGGCATGAATCTGAACGGATACGAAATCATTTTCAAATACAAGCAGTTATGGGTCGGATATGGCAATACCATTTTGTACACGGTCGGGGGAACGCTGCTTAGCGTCAGCTTGACGCTTATGACGGCCTATGCTTTTTCGCGGCAGGACATGGTCGGGCGGGGCTTTATTGTAACGGTGTTCATCATCCCGATGTTTATCAGCGGGGGGCTGATCCCGACTTATTTGCTGATCAGAGAGCTGCACCTGGTCAATAATCCGCTTATCATCGTCATTCTCGGAAGCGTCAGCATGTGGAACATCATCATTACAAGAACGTTCTTTCAGTCCACCATACCCGTGGAGTTGTTCGAAGCGGCGAAGATGGACGGCTGCGGCAATATCAGCTACTTTGTCAGAATCGTCCTGCCGCTGTCTAAAGCGATCATTGCGGTATTGGTCGTATTCACGGCAGTCTGGCATTGGAACTCGTTTTTTAATGCCCTGATTTATTTGAACAACCAGAAATATTTCCCGCTGCAACTGGTGCTAAGGGAAATATTGACGAGCCAGACGCAGATGATGCAGCAGCTTGATCTCGGTGTCATGGACCAGAACATGGCTGAAAAAACGATGTTGGCCGAGTCCGTCAAATACGGCATCATTATCGTTTCCAGCTTGCCGATTTTGTGCCTGTATCCGTTTGCACAAAAATATTTCGTCAAAGGGGTCATGATCGGTTCGCTGAAAGGCTGAGAAGCCGGGCATCGAAGTAACCCCGCCCCATCCATTTTAAACAGAGGTGAAAGCAAATGAAGGCACTGGCCGACGATTATGTCAACGTTTACGAATCCGAAGATCCGTCCCGCATCTATTGCTACAGTCCCGGTCTTGCGCAGCTTCCTTCCGGCCGACTTGTGTCGACGCTCGACCTTGACGGTCCCGGCGTGAAGCCTCCATACGGAAAGGTGCTTACCTCGGACGATAAGGGCCGAACGTGGGCGCATCGGACCGATTTTCCGTTCGTGCATGCGAGACCGTTCACCGCGGGCAGCTCCCTGTACGTGATCGGCCACAACGGCGATTTGACGATTATGCGATCAGACGACGGAGGGGATAGCTGGACGGAGCCGATTCACCTGACCGAAGGCAAGGAATGGCATCAGGCGCCGTGCAATGTCCATTATGCAGGAGAATCGGTCTATCTGGTCATGGAAAAACGCAAATACCGCCGTATCGAAAGCTGGCCCGTTGGGGAATTGGCGCCCGTGCTGATGCGCGGAAGGACGGATTCCGATCTAACCCTGGCAGCGAACTGGACGTTCGCCTCCGAGCTCGCCTTCTGCGATGCCGTTCCGGCGGATAAGCTTACTGATTTCGGCGTTCCTTTCTACCATAGCGATCCGTTGCGCTCTATCAACATTGCGCCTGGCAGAGACTGTGCCCCTGCGGGATGGCTGGAAACGAACGTCGTGCAATTTGTCGACCCCGATCATGCATGGTTCGATCCGGAGGGGAGAACGTTTCATTTGTGGCTGCGCGCGCATACGGGGGGAAGCGGCTATGCGGCTATCGCCAAAGTCGTGGAGGACGAGAACGGCGCGATGACGACCATGCTAGAGACCGTTCCGTCAGGGAAACGCGTCGTGTTTGTTCCCTGTCCGGGCGGACAAATGAAATTTCATATCCTGTACGACGACCGGACCCGATTGTATTGGCTACTCAGCACGCAGGCGACGGACAGCATGACGCGAGCGGACAGACTGCAGCCCGACCGGTACAATTTGCCGAACAACGAGCGGACGAGGCTGCAGCTGCATTTTTCCAAAAATTGCATCGATTGGTGCTTTGCCGGTTTGGTTGCTGCCGGACCGGGGGCGAAGCATTCTCGGCATTATGCCTCCATGGTGATCGACGGCGATGACATGTATATCTTGAGCCGATCTGGCGATGAGCGAGCCGCCAGCGCACATAACGGTAATTTCATCTCGTTTCATACCGTCAAGCGTTTCCGCGAGCTGGTTTATTGAAAAATTCAGCATATCCTTTCCAGACGGAAAGCGCAGCAAATGCTTACGAAGCGAGTTTTGCTCTCGCAAAACTTTTAGGAGGAATGATTCATGTCCGAGCACAAGGATTCGAACGAAAAGTTGTCCCGTAGAAAGCTCCTCGCTTCGATGGGAGCGGCGGGAGCCGCGGCTATTCTGTATGGCGTGACGACGGGAACGGGGAATGCGAAGGAGTCTTCCGTGACTGATGCCGTCTATGGAGACGATCGTGATCGCGATTCGGGTAAGTCCGGCAGCAATATCCGAGCGCGCGGCGTTTTTCGGCCTCGGGTGAAGATCACGCAGGAATGGGATGTACTGGAATTCACCGCGGCCGACGGCATCACGACCGGATACCGGTGGGCCGGTCTGCTCCCGCACACGACGAGGGCAGACAACCCGGTTGCCGACGGAGGGATAGGATCTGCCGTGTGGGTGGCCGTTTATCAGACCGGGCTTGAAGAAGCGCTGGCTGAAACCGGAGGCGTCAATCTTATCGGGGGCGCCAGACCGGTCTGGCGCGTTGTCGACACCGATTTATGGCTCACCGACCCGTCTGCCGCGGTCAAATCGGTGCTGGGCCTCGCGGCCGTTTCGGGTGGCGTCGTCCTGATTCCCGCCGGTACGCACAACTTTACGGCAACGGGCGGCAATATCGATTTGCCGCCGAATGTCATCATCACGGGCGAAGGGGTCGGCGTGACGAATCTCGTCTGGAACGGCGACGGTTACCTGTTCCGCTACTGGAGAAGCTCGGCGACATGGGGCGACGCCGTCGGCACGAGCCATGCGATCACGGATTTGTCGATGAACGGCGGAGATAATCCGAATTCGACCGCGGTCGAAATCTCGGATACGTACGGGTTCAAGCTCCGCAATATCAGCATGTACGGGTTTACGGCCGGCTGTGGCCTGGTGCTCCACACCCGCAAGTTCTGGGTCGAGGGAACGACGCTGGAAAACGTCTCCATCAGCAACTGCAAGCGCCAAATCGTGTTCAAGCGTCAGCCGGGAACGTCAAGCATGCCTTCGTATGGCTATACCACGTTCCGCAATGTGTCGCTTAATCTCCGCGACGGCCAGATTGGGATGCTGGTCGGCGACGATGCGTATAACAACGCACAGCATGAAATCTACAACGCGATTTTGGAAGTCAACATCTGGACGACCGGTAGCTCGATAGGCGTCGCCTTCGGCAAAAACGGCACCATCCGGGACTCCAGCGGCATCTTCCGCTGTGAAACGCCGCCGGAGGGGGCTCCATTCTCGGGCAGCTTCTTTCAAATCGTTTACCCGGAAACGTCGGGCATGTTTAACTTTGACGGGCCTGTAAGAACCTCGCATTTGAGTAAAGCCGAGGACTGGAGAAATACGTGGCGTGATTTGCGTTACAAGAAGCTGCGCGACATCGGGGAGCCCAAGGCTGGCGGCTTGCAAAACTATGCGCAATGGTTCCGGGTATGCCGGATCGGCGGGGACCGCTCGCTGTTCAGCGGACGCGTGAGGATGACGACGGATTACGGCAAGGCTTCCTACCGCACCGCATCCGCGGAATTTGCGTTCGGCGTCCGCGGCAATGAGGCAGGCGGCTTTAAGCCGATCTTTACCGTCGACGGCGACGGGTTTAACGGAACAAGCGACGTGTTCGCCAAATTTTCAGTTTATATCGATGCGAGCGGGAAATATTGGCTGTATTTCCGCCGTCCGAAATATACGAACTATTGCGTGTTCGAGTATACGTACGACCTGTATCCGCAAGGGACCTTCGAATATTGGGACAAGGTGGATTCGCCGGAGACGGACTCTTCCCTGACGAAGGTATGGGATTCCGTGTCTTATCCGTCCCAGGCATCCTACATCGGCGACGAAATGGTGTTTACCGGCCAACGGGCCATCGCTGCGGCCAATGGCGGCAATGTTTCGTATCAAGTGGCGCACCAGTTGGGCGTCGCACCCGAATGGTACACGGCAACGGCGTTGTCCGTGGATGCCAATGCCGTCGGCATTTCCTCGATCATGGCTGACGCGAACAATATTACGGTCACGTTCAAATCAGCAACGCCCGCCGGCATCGGGAATATCAAATTCGGAGTCGAGTGGGGACGCAAGCAGTTCAACAACCGTTTCCGGCCGTCGTGACGCTTCGTCCGGGCCGCCACGCTTGGCCTACGATGATCACCCCGTTTACGGAGTCCGGCCAGATCGATTATTCCGGACTCGAGCAGTTGATCGAGTGGTATATCGGGCGCGGGGTGGACGGCCTTTTTGCGGTATGCCAATCAAGCGAAATGTTCTTTCTCGGCCTGGAGGAGCGCGTAAATCTGGCCCGGTTTGTCAAGGGAAAAGCGTCTGGCCACCTCCCCGTCATCGCTTCCGGCCATATTTCGGATGATTTGGAACGCCAAATCGACGAGATCCAAAGCATTGCCTCTACGGGAATCGACGCGTTTGTTCTGGTGACCAATCGGGTTGTGGTGCAAGAATTAAAAAAGATAGCAATTTCCCAATAAATTAAAATTAACTATGCCATAATACCAAATATCTTATTAAGCCATTCAACTGCAGAGAGGACAGACGAATTATTTTCGGCCTGCCCTTTCCTAATCATATGCATTAATTTTTGTATTGCTGGTGGATATGCTGGATTTTTATCCAAGGTGATTACACGTGGGATTTGATTATGTGGAGAGGACAAGGCCTTTGTAAAGAAACGCTTAGCTGCCGGCATGTCCCGATTTTCAGATAACATGAAATCAATGGTTTTCCCCATAGAATCAACTGCCCGATATAGATACTTCCACTGACCTTCGACTTTGACATAGGTTTCGTCAGTCCTCCAAGAATCGTTTGTAGGTTTCAAATAGGGACGGATTCGTTTGTCGATTTCGGGTCCAAATTCATGGACTCATCTCATGATCGTCGTATGGGAAATCTTGGGGAGACAGCAGACCAAAAAGTTTCATGGATTCAGGATATTTTCAAAGAGCGTTACTTTCGAAATTCAGGATAGTATTACTCTAATGAGTTTGAAAGGGGATGCTTACGATTGTCCAATACTTCAACGCCCACATCAAACGTAGTCTCTTTCCCCATAAAATGAAGCAATATTTTCGCTCTATTTTTATGTTTATCGACCTTTTTAATAATGTTCTCTTTACCCAGCAGGGGACCGGAAATGACAACAATTTTGGAGTTTTCCACATATACATTCGAATAATTGATCGTATCTCTCTCATCGAGAAGCTGTAGAATTGGAGAAATCTCATTTTCACATATTTTCGAAAAATATATGCCTTGATCCCTTGAATAAAAAAATCCATTATTTACTAACCATAAGCATTTGGGAATTTTTTTGAGCTGATAAAAAATATCGGTGTTCATGTTCGTTTTTATGAGTACGTAACCAGGGAAAAAAATTTTGAGCACATGATTGATGATGCCAGACTTTTTCTCAGGAATTTTTCTTTTAGGAACTATGGATAATAAGGTTTGATGATCAAAATAGAGTTGCAAAAATTTCTGAACAACTTCTTCTTTCCCTGTTTCTACGAAAAGTGCATACCAATCCAAGAAGATCAGTCCTTTCTATGTAAAATTGGTGCCTATGAATAAGGCCAACAATGCTGAAATGGGGTGTAGATAATTATACAATGATTGATTTGAAAAAAATGTAAAAATACGTCGGAATGGAAAAAAGTATCAAATGCAGACCGGATTATTGGCCTGTGCGTCGAGGGCGTCAGTACCCGGGACATTCTCTTATTAATAATAGTTTGACACGTATCAAATGATTGAATATACTAATTTTGGGAGATTATTAAATTTATCCCGCGTAATTGAACTGGATTGTCAACTTGGAAGCAATAGAAACAATTGTGTTTGATTTACTTGTTCTTGCTGTCAGTGGCAAATTTTCCTTTTGATCTGGTTACCACTGATCCAAGTAGTTACTATTTTTTATGAATTTATATTCTATATTAATCATCTAAGTAGTCTAATCGGTGTTTCGGCACGTTGGAGGAGTTTAGATGTTCAGAGAACCATTCAAATGGGTATAGGGAGTAGTTCTCCTATAAATAATAGTGTATCCCTTAAATTATCAGAAAATTCAATCTATTTTAGGGGTGATTTTATTCCTAACGGGTTCCTTTCAATAAATCCAACTACGATGATACAAGAGCTAGTATTCGAAGGATTAGCTCGAGAATATAAAGCTTATTTTTGTATTTCTTATTTTCATGAGGATTACCAGTACGCTGATATGACCCCGATTCTGCATCCGAAAGAACTTGAATATTACACGACGCTCCGATTCGAACGTCGGATACAGAGCTACATTGCCGGCCGATATGTTGCTAAGAAAGCAGCCTCGCTGCTTTTTAAAGTGGATAATATGGCGTCTATTTTTATTGACCAAGGGATTTTTTATCAACCGATCGTTGTCTACCCGACCATTTCCAATACGCAAGTAAGCATCACACATGGTGATGGTCTTGCGGCAGCACTTGCATTTTCAGAACGATTTCCGTTGGCAATCGATATAGAAAAGATATTGAATAAAAAGGAATTTTTTATGAGTCAATTTACTGATCTAGAGATTACTCTTATTCAAAGATTGTCGTTTGCGAATGATACGGCCTTTACAGTATTGTGGACGGTGAAAGAAGCTTTGTCTAAGATATTGAAAACAGGTTTGACGGTCCCACTTTCCATTTATGAAATAAATCACATGGAAGCAAGGGAGGGCGTTCTATACAGTTCCTTTGCAAATTTTATGCAGTACTCGGCGGTTTCGCTTATTTTCGATACTTATGTATGTTCGATTGTCTATCCGAAGAGAATGCCACTTGTGGTCGGATCTCTAAAGGAAGCGCTGGTACGTTTCATGGCGATTTCGAAAATCCCCCCAACAAAGTTGGAGGGGAATTTTCAGTACGCCCGGCAGGAGTTTGCAATGTCAAGGCAACAAATCGATTGACTGTATTCCAAGGGGATAACCAAATTTACTATAACAGGAGGAATTTAGAATGAGTACACCCGTTGAGCCGATTTATTTGAAGGAAATTTCCAAGCCTGGATCGCCTAAGGAAGGATGGGAGCCGTATCAATGGTACAAGGAGATGAGAGACAATCAACCCGTCTATTACGATGCTGAGCAAGATGTCTGGAACGTTTTCCTATACGAAGATGTCAAGCGGGTTTTATCTGATCATGAGCTATTTACAAGTAAACGGAGTAGGAGCTTTTTCCCTATCGCTCATTCCATGGACAGTAAAAGTAATGTCAATTTTTCCGATCCTCCTGTGCATACTCATCGCAGGGCTTTTCTCGGGAAAGCTTTTAGCCCGAAAAATTTAGTGAACTGGGAAGCCCGGATTCAACGCATCGTCAACGAAATGCTGGATGATCTTGCGGGCCGCAAGCAATTTGATATTTTGGATGATTTTGCGATTCCGCTTCCGATCATCGTAATGGCCGAGCTATTGGGAGTCCCTGCGAAAGATCGCCAGTTATTCAAGGGATGGTCTACCGTGATGTTTCTTCCTCACAACAAAGACTCCCAGCAAAATGTTATGGAAAGAAAACAGCAAGTGTTAAAGGAATTTGCCGGGTACTTGTTTCCTTTTGTCCAAGAGAAACGGAACAATCTTGCCGATGACATCATATCGGATTTAGTTCAGGCCGAGTCCGAGGGCGAGCGGCTAAATGATCAGGAGGTTCTTGCCTCGGCTATGGCTCTGCTTGGGGGCGGCTTCGAACAAACGACGAATTGGCTTGCGAATTCATTGTATTGTTTCTTGTACGATAAGCCGGATACGTATCAGGAATTGCGTGATCGTCCGGAATTGATCCCTCAAGCGATTGAAGAAGTTTTGCGCTATCGGTTTCCGGTTTGTCTGGATCGTCAGGTCGTTCAGGATACGGCGGTCTTCGGCCCTGAGATGAAACAAGGGCAAATGGTTGTAGCATGGGTCAGCTCTGCCAATCGCGACGAACGGCAATTTTCACATGCTGAACAGTTCGATATCCATCGGGAAGGCAATCCAAAGCACTTGTCATTTGGGGCAGGCTCCCATTTTTGTCCAGGTTCTTCGTTGGCCCGCTTGAAAGTAAAGACGGCATTAACGACGTTTATTCAACGATTTTCACACGTGCAGTTGCCTCCTTCATTTGATGTAACGGAGCACTTGATCGAGTCGACAATTGGCCAATCTTTAAAGAGCCTGCCGGTGATTGTTCAGGGGTAAAAATGAATAGTACCTATGAGATCATTCAACTGAAGGCCGGTTCTTCGTTGATGCCTAACTACATGTACGTCATTTTGGACAGAGCTACTCATAAAGCTGCCATTATTGATCCGGGGTGGGATCTGGAGCTGATTACGACATGTTTTTGGGAATTGGGGGTGCAGTCCTCTATCATCTTATTGACGCATTCCCATTTTGACCATGTGAATATGGTAGAGCCTTTAGTTGAAAGATTCGGATCGTCGGTGTACATGTCTGCCGTAGAAAGCGGGTATTACCAATTTACGTCAACCAATTTAATCCGATTTCACGATATGGATGTCATTTATTTGGGCCAAACTCGCATTCAATGTCTCGTAACCCCAGGCCATACTGCAGGAGGGAGTTGTTTTCTTCTGACCGACAGTCTGTTTACTGGAGATACGGTTTTCACTGAAGGCTGCGGCGTGTGCGATATGGCGGGTGGATCTCCCGAGCAGATGTATGAGAGTATCCAAAGAATTAAACGGATCGTAGCTCCTCATGTTCGCATTTATCCGGGGCATTCGTATGGAAAACCGCCAGGCTGTGCTTTGATCGATTTGGAAAAACACAATATTTACTTTGGTTTGGACAACAAAAAGCATTTTGTCGATTTCAGAATGCGTAAAAATCAGAAGTCTTTTATCCAGAAATGAAAGAAGCGGTGCCGTTTTGCGAAAAGGAATATCGTTGAAAGGGATACTGCGTAATTCTAATGTAAGGTCATAGAACATAGGACCGGGAAGGATGCAAAGATGAGTGTACAAGCTCAATTAAAGAATGGGGCAGGAGGAATTCTGCTGGCTGCAGGAATTGCATTGTCCCTTGCTCAGGCTCTATTCTATTTCGCTATTGATTCGAGTTCGATTGCCTCAACGGTGAAGAGCCCAGGATATGTTTATTACAACATACTCAACATATTGGGTGTTATTTTGCTGGTGGTTGGACTCTGCGGGTGGTCGCTGAGGCCTTCATTCGGGACAGGAATGTTTGCGGTAATTCGGTTTTTCCTTGCAGTTGCCGGGACGGTCTTTTTATTTGGGGACGTGTGGTTTGAGTCGTTTGCGGTACCTTCAAGCGTACAGACAGCGCCTCAACTGCTTGATCTGCCTCCGGGAATTACGCTCGTTGCCGGGATGCTGATTTCCTCTGTGCTGTTTAAATTGGGTTGGTTTATCATTGGTGTTCATATCACGATCAAGGGAACGATTGCGCGTTGGTACGGGGTGCTTTTAGCCTTGAGCTGTCTATATGGAGTTCTTCCCTTAGTTTTCCCGCATCTGCTCCCTTTCGCTATAGCGGTAGGATTAATCGGGCTCCATTTGCATGCAGCGCGCAGCGATGTGCGTACGAGTGAGACGAACAAGATCTCGATTCAAGCCTGATGACATCGATTCTGAAGGTATTGGAAGAAAGGAAGTGCTGACATGCTAACCTATATGTTTCCGGGACAGGGCTCCCAACACAAAGGGATGGGCGGTGAGCTCTTTGACGAGTTCCCGGACATTAGCCGCAAAGCTGACGATATATTGGGTTATTCGATTAAGGAGCTGTGTTTATACGATCCCTTGCAGCAATTAACGAATACACAATATACGCAGCCTGCGTTATACATAGTGAATGCCCTCAGCTACCTGAAAAAAATCAAGGATGGACATGCAAAACCTGATTTTTTGGTTGGGCACAGCTTGGGCGAGTATAATGCGCTGTTGGCGGCAGGGGCTTTTGATATGGAAACAGGCTTGCAGCTCGTTAAAAAAAGAGGGGAATTGATGAGCAAGGCAGTCGGCGGAGGCATGGCTGCCGTTCTTGGCTTTCATGCGGATCGAGTGCGTCAGGTGTTGGTAGATAATAAGTTGGATCAAATTAATATCGCCAACGATAATGCGCCTACACAGATTGTAATAGCCGGTTTTAAAGAGGATATAGAGCGCGCCAAGACTATTTTTGAAAATGCGGGAGTCCGCATGTACATTCCGTTGAATGTGAGCGGTGCATTTCACTCCATTCATATGGCAGACGCACAAAAAGAGTTTGCTCTGTTTTTGCACAAATTTCATTTCTCAGGGATTGCTATCCCCGTTATTTCAAATGTGGAAGGATTGCCTTACCGGAGCGATGAGGTGAAAACAAATGTAATCAAACAAATTACGCATCAAGTGAAGTGGACAGATACGATCCGTTATTTGATGGGATATGAAGACATGCAGTTTGAAGAAATTGGGCCTGGCAATGTGCTGACCAAGCTTCTTAGCCAAATCCGTAAAGAGGCAACGCCGCTTCAACCGCTTCCAATCGTTGAACCGATTCACGGCAGCGTTCAGACCTTTGTATCCAAGGCGCTGCAGGAGGAGCCCGTTCTTCCGAAGCAGGCGGCGCAACCGCGTTTCGAAATTACGGAAAAGAGCCTTGGAGACAGCCAATTCAAAAAGGATTACGGCCTAACTCGCGCTTATGTGACTGGAGCCATGTACAGAGGGATTGCATCCGAGCAGATCGTTGTGAAGATCGGTAAAGCTGGCATGTTAGGTTTTTATGGGACAGGCGGACTCAGTTTGGAGCATATCGAAGGAGCCATTCAGCGAGTTCAAGAGGAACTGGGACGGAACGGATCTTATGGATTTAATTTGCTTCATCATCCTGTTGATCCTTCCAAGGAAGAAAAGACGGTAAATCTGTACTTGAACTATGGAGTTCGGAATGTCGAGGCATCTGCTTTCATGACGATCGTTCCGGCCTTGGTTATTTATCGGGCTAAAGGGTTAAAAAGGACTACAGACGGCGGGGTGCACATAGGAAATCGGATCATGGCCAAGCTGTCCAGGCCCGAAGTGGCGGAAGCCTTTCTGAGTCCGGCGCCTGAACGAATCGTAGACAAGCTGCTTCAAGAGTATAAAATCACGCCGGAAGAAGCCGCTATGTTAAGCGAAGTTCCCATGGCAGACGACTTGAGCGTAGAAGCGGATTCCGGCGGTCATACCGATCTTGGTGTGGCCTATGCGTTGATGCCGGCCATGGTCAAGCTTCGGGACGAGATGATGAAAAAGTACGGTTACGTGAAACAAATCCGTATAGGAGCTGCCGGTGGCATTGGAACGCCAGCCTCTGCTTCTGCGGCCTTCATGCTGGGCGCCGATTATATCGTTACCGGCTCTATCAACCAGTGCAGTGTCGAAGCAAAAACGAGTGACGCTGTGAAAGATTTATTGCAGCAGGCCAATGTGCAGGATACCGATTATGCGCCGGCAGGAGATATGTTTGAGCTTGGGGCCAAGGTGCAGGTATTGAAAAAAGGATTGTTCTTCCCGACAAGAGCCAATAAGCTGTACGATTTGTACCGTCAATTTTCTTCCTGGGAAGAAGTTGATGAAAAAAACAAAGTGATGATTCAAGAGAAATACTTCAAACGAAGTTTTGAACATATTTTTGAAGAAATCAAAGCGACTCGCCCGGAGCAAGAAATTGAGAAAGCAGAGCGAAACCCCAAATATAAGATGGCCTTGGTATTCAAGTGGTATTTCGGGTATACGACTCAACTGGCACTGAGCGGTGAATTAGATCATAAAGTTGATTTTCAAATCCACTGCGGTCCTGCATTAGGCGCTTTTAATCAATGGGTCAAAGGTACGCCCATGGAGAATTGGCGCAATCGCCATGTCGATGAAATCGCAATTAAGCTTATGAAGGAAACAGCAGCATTCATGAATCAACGCTTTTTGACGTTAACCAGTTAAATTAGCGGAAGGATGGATATACCATGAAATTGGAAGTTTTGGAATATGCGCCGGAGACGAAATCGGAACTGCCTCCACTGTTATTTGTGCATGGCGCTTCACATGGGGCATGGTGTTGGAAAGAAAACTTTTTACCTTATTTTTCTGCCAAAGGCTTTCCGTCCTATGCGCTCAGCTTTCGCGGGCATGGCGAAAGCGAAGGACGAGACCAGCTGTATTCTTTTACACTGGGGGATTATACGGAAGATGTGCTGAAGGTGATAAAGGGAATGAAGAGCAAGCCTGTTCTCATTGGACATTCGATGGGCGGGGCTGTCGTTCAAAAAATTATGCATACGTATCCTGATCAAATCCGGTCCATGGCGCTTATGGCCTCGTCGCCTCCAAGCGGGATGGGGAAAGAATGGGCGAAGATCGTATTAACCCGATTCAGACTCGTCTATAAGATGTATCTCTTTAATAAAGGGAGCAGCACGGTATTCCCTGAAAGGCTCTTGTTCTCCGAAGGGCTGGAGGCCGCCAAAAAAAACGAATATATGAGTCGATTGCAACCGGAGTCGATGAAAGCAGCTGAGGAAATGATCAGGCAAACGTTGGATACCAAGGCTTTAAAAATAACGATGCCGATCTTGGTGCTTGGTTCGCGCAAGGATGAGTTTTTCTCAGACAAGATAGCAATTAAAATTGCAAAAGCTTATCAAACGGAGCCGATTATTTTCCCAAATATATGTCATGATATGATGCTTGACCCCAACTGGGAACATGTCGCTGAATCACTCCTCCACTTTTTTCACGAGACGGCATCTTAATTAGGGAGAAGGGAGTATATAGCATGAATGGAGCGGGTTCTTATCAAATTAAACATATTGCCAGCAATGTTGACGCTGAGATTAATCGGCTGAAAGCCCAGGTAGAATTATTTTGGGAAAAAGAATTCAAACGATATAAGGAATTCGGATTAACGGATGGATTGAAGGTGATTGAGCTCGGAGCGGGACCTGGATTTGTGATTAAGAAGATACTGGATCATTTCCCTAATATTTCTATAACGGCATTGGAAATTGAACCGTTGCTGGTCGATTATGCCAAAGCCTATTTATCGAAAAAGAAGTACAAGCAGTGCAAAGTTGTTCAAGGTTCCATTATGGAAACGGGGCTTCCGGAGCAATCGTTTGATTTTGCCATTACAAGGCTTGTTTTGGAGCACTTGCCTGACCCGATTGGCGCCGTCCGGGAGGTCTGCCGGATACTGAAGCCGGGAGGCAAAGCGATTTTCGTTGATAATGACTTTGAAATGCATATTATGGCCCACCCTACTATTCTGGAGTTGAGGGATTTATACGGCGCCTACTGCCAGTCGCGATTTGCCGAGGGAGGGAATCCTAGAATCGGACGGGAATTGCCTCGGATATTAAAGTGCGGAGGGTTCTCCAACGTTGACTTTGAAGTGATCAGTGCCCATAGCGATATCGTGGGGGATGAAATGTTTTTTAAGTCTGAAGGAATCGGAATCCCGGCCAAATTGGTGCAGGACGGTTATCTGTCGAGCAAAATGCTGGGGAAAATCTCTGTCGAATGGAGAAATATGATCAAAAACGAGAATCATTCCATAATTCGCCAATTATACATGGCCGTTGGCGAGAAATTGCTCTAAAAGGGGAATGAATGATGGAGAAAACAAATTTTCCAATAGATGTGGATCAAGTGACGGACAAAGTGAAGGAAATCGCAGCCGAGGTCTTGCAGATGGCGAGCGATTCCATCCATAGCAAACAGAGCTTTATTGAGCTGGGTATGAATTCAGTATTAAGCGTTGATTTTATTGAAATGATCAATCAATCATTATCGATTCGTCTAGGCGTTGAAAGTGTGTACGACTATCAGAGTATGGAGCAGCTTGCCGGGCATATTGTCGATATGATGACAATCAACAGCCAAAGCTCCAGCCTTTCAGGCGATGGAAAAAAAGGAAATGGAAAAAGGAAACGCAAGAAAATGGATGCGGGGCACGTGTCGGTCGATTCGCTCGCAAAAGGAATCTTAGCCGAGGTTTTGAACGTACCGAGCGATACTTTGGATACTGCCAAAAGCTTGGTCGAGCTTGGTTTAAGTTCCGTGCTTGCTGTGGAATTTATTGAAAGCGTAAATCACAAGTTGGGTACAAAGCTGGGCGTAGAGGTCGTCTATGATTATCATTTAATTGGCGACTTGATAGGATATATTGCAGCGATGATCCAGCCCGGAACGAGGCAAACGGAAGAAGAAAAAAATACTCTGTCGCCAGATTCTCTGGAAGAAAGAGATTCGGATATAGCGATTATCGGCATTTCTGGAAAATATGCAGGTTCAGATACGATCGAGCAATTTTGGGAACATTTACAGGCAGGAGACTGTTGTATAAAGGAGATTACGCGCAAAGACTGGGTGAAAAGTCGTTATTACACATCGGATCCGACACAAAAAAATAAATCGGTGAGCAAATGGGGGGGATTATTAGATCAGATTGATGAATTCGACGCTGCTTTTTTTCATATATCCAGACAAGAAGCCGAAAGAATGGACCCGCAGCAACGTTTATTTATGGAAGAAGCCTATAATGCAATTGAAGACAGCGGATATTCGGCCGAGCAGTTGGCAGGAAGCAAAGTAGGCGTATTTGTCGGAGGGAGATCCTCCGATTATAAAGGCAATCGCCTGGAAGGCGAGAATAGCTCGCAAACTTTTTTGGGAAACGAAATGTCAATACTGGCATCGAGGATTTCCTACTTTTTTAATTGGAAAGGTCCTAGTTTTGCTATAGATACGGCATGCTCTTCTTCTCTTGCAGCCATGCATATCGCGTGTGAAAGTATTCGCAGGGGAGAATCGGAGATGGCTTTGGCCGGAGGGGTTTTTGTCATGAGCTCGCCGGAGTTTATGGTTATGTCCTCCCAAATGGGCATGCTGTCGCCTGAGGGTGTATGCCATACCTTTGATACGAAGGCGAACGGAATGGTATTGGGCGAGGGTGTCGGTATTGTCGTTCTGAAAGGGCTGCAGGAGGCTGTCGAAGACAAGGATCACATTTACGGAGTTATTAAAGGTTCCGCCATGAATCAATCCGGCAAGACGAATGGCATGACCGCGCCAAGTATGCTTTCACAAAAGGAACTCCTTATAGAAGCCTATCGAAATGCGGATATCTCGCCGGAAACGGTCAGTTACATTGAAGTACATGGAACGGGAACGAAATTGGGGGACTCGATTGAAGTCAAGGCATTGACAGAGGCCTTTCGAGCATTTACGGAGAAAACAGCCTATTGCGCGATTGGTTCTCACAAGCCTAACTTTGGGCATGCTGCGATGTCGGCTGGCATTGCCGGCGTATTCAAAGTGTTAATGGCGATGAAGCATAAGAAAATTCCACCGACGATCAGCATGAAACAAGTAAATGAACACATCCATTTTAACGAAAGCCCGTTTTATGTGAATGAGCAGCTTATGGATTGGAAGGGTCCGGACGGGATTCCATTAAGAGCAGGCGTCAGCTCCTTTGGCTTTGACGGAACGAATTGCCATCTGGTGCTGGAGCAGTTTGTAAGAAAGCTGAACCCTGTGGAACGATCTGTGCAGCCGTTATACATATTGCCGCTTTCCGCAAAGACAAGGGCAGCTTTGCGCCGAAAGCAGCTTGACTTGATCAATTGGCTGGACAAAGCAGGGGATGCATGCTCTCTAAGTGACATCGCTTATGTGTTAACGGTAGGCAGAACCCACTACCCGATACGATGCGCGTTTATTGCCGGAAGCTTGCAGGAGTGCAGAGAAAAGCTGGCGGAGCTTTATGGGCAAGCTGCAAGAGGCGATGAGAGTAGTAACGAAGAAGAAAATGATGCAATCCATACAGATTCAGCCTATCCTGATTTCTATGCTCAGCTTATGGAACAAATGAAGGATTCAAGCAGCACATATACTGAGAATTTTTCAGCGGCATTGTCTCAAATTGCCGGATTTTATGTAAGGGGAGGGCAACTAGATTGGGGAATTCTTTACAGCAAAGATTTCCACTATCGGATTCCCTTGCCTGCCTATCCGTTTGAAGACGAACGCTATTGCATGGAAGAGTCCGGTGCTCAGGCTAGTCTCAAAACTCAACCCAACTCCGAGTCAAATCAGTCATGGATTGAAAATTTGCGCAGTCGCGAAACGCAATTTGACTATCAAGCCAAAGGGTTGTCGACAGAAGGCGGACTAAGGGTTGCCGGTATGGATGAACTGCTCGCTTCCTTGTTAGCGAAGCAACTGCAGTCGATCGCTTCGTTCGCGGATCATCCATTCTCTATTCCGAAGATGAAGCAGGCGGGGATTCGCGATACGTATGATCGATGGCTTGAAGTAAGCCTGGCATTTCTGGTTCAACGCAATTATCTCGACTGCGATGGAGAGTCTTACTGCGTAAGGGCCGCCAAAGTGCACGACATCGAGCATGCCTGGGAAGCATGGGATCGTCAGAAGGAAGTTTGGCTGACAGACCCGAGCACAAGCGCTCAAGCCGTATTAGTTGAGACGATGCTGCGGGCATTGCCGGAAATTGTGACCGGCAGGAGACCTTCTACCGACATTATGTTTCCTGAATCCTCTATGAGGCTGGTTGAAGGCATCTACAAAAACAACGCTGTAGCCGACTACTTCAACGAAACGCTGGCGGATACCCTGGTCGCTTATCTGGAAGAACGACTGAAGCAAGACCCGTCAGCTTTGTTCCGATTCATTGAGGTGGGGGCCGGTACAGGGGGAACAAGTTCCATTATTTTCGAGAAACTGCGAGCATATCAAGACCACATTCAAGAATACTGTTATACAGATATCTCGAAGGCTTTTTTAATGTATGCCGAAAAAGAATATGGGAAACGGTATCCTTATTTAACTTTCAAAAAGTTGCATGTCAATACCCCGTTCGAAGGCCAGAATATCCAAACGGGTCTCTACGATATCGTCATTGCAGCGAATGTGCTGCATGCTTCCCAAGATGTAAAGGAGGCCCTGCGCAATGTCAAATCAGCTTTGAAAAAGAATGGTGTCATTTTGCTTAATGAAATTAGCGGCAATTCTTTGTTCCTTCATTTGACCTTTGGCTTGCTGGACGGATGGTGGCTTTATGAAGACCGGGAGTTAAGGATTCCCGGAAGTCCCGCTTTGACTTCCGACAACTGGGAATTGGCGCTTACCAGCGAAGGATTTCAGCAAGTTTTCTTCCCACGGGAAGAAGCGCACGAACTGGGACAGCAAATTATCGTGGCTGAAAGCGATGGAATCATTCGTAAGGCACCGACAGTCGAATGGCATGAGGAAAGGACACCTGCAACTCGTATGAAGCCGGTGCAAGATGCAGGTCGTGTGCAGAACGACAAGGGGAAAGATTACATTAAAGAAACAATTCTCGATACATTATCCTTGGCGTTGAATGTTAGCCAGGAGTGGATTGATGCGGAAACATCGTTCAGGGATTTTGGAGTCGATTCAATTATTGGCGTCAATTTGGTTAACGCGATTAATGAAGCTTTAGCTGTCGATATGGAAACGACCATTTTGTTTGACTATAGCTCGGTGAATCAGTTGACAGCTTATATCATATCTCAATACGGAGAGCAGCTCGCTGCTTTGCCGCAATTTGAAGAATCTGTCCCGGTTCCTGAATTCTTGAACGAGGCAGCGCGGCACAGCGGAAATAAGAGCATCGATAAGAATACCAATGTTCAGAAAAACGGCGGCGAGAGCGGAGCAGGAGCAGCCCTGTCCAAAGAACCGATTGCGATTATCGGGTTGAGCGGAAGGTTTGCACAGAGTGAAACGGTCCACGAATTATGGCAGCATCTTGTTCAAGGCGCCCATTTGATTGAAGAAGTGAAGCGTTGGAATTTATCGGATCACTACTCGGACGAGTCGGCTTATTGCAATTACGGCGGATTTTTAAAAAATATCGACCAATTTGATCCGCTATTTTTCAACATATCCGGACTTGAAGCGGCTTATATGGACCCGCAGCAGCGTATTTTCCTGGAAGAAGCATGGAAGGCGTTGGAAGATGCGGGGTATGCAGGGGCCAAAGCAGCGGGAACTCGCTGCGGCGTGTATGTCGGATGCGATAAAGGAGATTATCAGCAATTAATTGAAGCCGATTCGCCGCCGCAAGCTTTTTGGGGGAATTTGGGGTCTTTGATTCCTGCCCGGATCGCTTATCATTTGGATTTGCAAGGCCCGGCGATTGCTGTGGATACAGCCTGCTCAAGCTCTTTGGTATCCATTCATCTGGCCTGCCAGGGCTTATGGTCGAGGGAAACGGATATGGCTTTAGCCGGCGGGATATTCATCCAGGCGACTGCCGGATTTTATGTATCGGCTAACCGGGCGGAGATGCTGTCCCGTTCCGGCAAGTGCTACACCTTTGACGACCGGGCTGACGGAATGGTTCCCAGTGAAGCTGTCGGCATCGTCGTGCTCAAACGTCTCCGCGACGCGGTCGCTGACGGGGATCATATCTACGGCGTTATTCGCGGCTCGGGCATCAATCAGGATGGCACGACCAACGGCATAACTGCTCCCAGCCTCAAGTCGCAAGAACGGCTGGAGCGCGAGGTATATGAAACGTTTGGCATCGATCCGGCACAGATTCAAATGGTTGAAGCGCATGGAACGGGTACCAGGCTCGGTGACCCGATCGAGTATCAGGCGCTCAGCCGGGCTTTCCGCCATTATACAGATAACGAGCAATATTGCGCTATTGGCTCTTTGAAGACGAATCTCGGGCATCCCCAAATTGCTGCCGGCGTCACAGGTTTGATTAAGATTTTGTTAAGTTTGAAACACAAGCAAATACCGCCTTCTCTTCACTTTGAGTCTGGCAATACGAACATTCAGTTCGCAGGCAGCCCCTTTTATGTCAATACGGAACTAAAGGATTGGAAGGCGGGGGCAGGCGGTAAACGTTTGGCTGCACTAAGCTCTTTTGGTGCCAGTGGAACGAACGCGCACATGGTGATCGAAGAAGCTCCGCAGATGGAGCGGGTGCACGCCGGGAAGCCGGGTTATCTGGTCGTCTTGTCGGCGCAAAGCCAGGGGCAGCTGCGTCAGCAGGCTGAACAGCTGGCTGCCTTTTGCACGCAGGAGCCCGGCATCGACTGCGGCAACATCAGCTATACGCTTTTGCTCGGCAGAAAGCACTTCAAGCATCGCTTGGCCTGTGTGGCACGCACGGCCGAAGAGGTGGCAGCCCTCCTTCGCGGCTGGATGCAAAAAGGGAAGCAGCCGCAGGTATATGTCTCCGAGGTTCAGGAGAATGAACGACGCGAGCAGCCATCGCTGAAACGTTATGGCAATGCGTGCATCCGCAGCTGCCGGGAAATCGGGGAAGCTGGCGAGTATATGGAACAATTGTCAGCGATCGCCGATTTATACAGCCTGGGCTACGGCTTGGAGTATGAAGAGCTGTTCGCGGATGGCGGGTATTCGCGGATTCCGCTGCCGACGTATCCGTTTGCGCGGGAGCGTTACTGGGTGCCGGAGAAAACCGCGGCGGCAACCGTGGAGGCAACTGCGGAGGCTTCACACAGCGACTCTGTCTGGGCTAGTAGAGAGGCAGCGAGCGAACAGGAAGCGGCAGAGCTGCTGACCTTTGAGGAGCGGTGGCAGGAGCGGGCGCTCACGGGCGAAGCGGCCGGACAGCGGCAAGAAGGCCGGCGGCAGACGCTGGTCTGTTTCTTGTCTGCGCCGGAGCGGCAGCAAGCGGTCAGCGAAGCTCTTCGGAGGCTGGCCCCGGCAAGCCGTGTGATCTTCATCGGCGAGGGCTCCGGCTTCGAGCGGCATTCGCCAAGCTTCTACAGCGTTCGGCGGGATCAAGGCGATACGTATCGGGAAGCCTGGCAAGCGATTGGCGCCGAACACGGGGAGATCGCTGCGGCCTTCTATCTGTGGCCGCTGGAGGATGCGGGCTTCAACCGGGATTACACGAGCCTGCTGCTGCTGCTGCAAGGGGCAGCGGCAGCGCCGTTCAAGCCTCGGCGCCTGCTGCTTGCCGGACGTTATGAGGAGGGGCTGGAGCGCAGCTTCCTGGAATCGTGGATCGGGCTGGAGCGCTCCTTGGGCATGGCTATGCCGGACGTTCAGGCGGCCTGCATCTATGGCGAGGAAGCCGCTGGAGTCGAAGCGGACCTGAGCGCGTGGACGCAGCGGCTGTGGGCGGAGCTGCAGGAGCCGAAGACGCAGAGCGCGCGTTATCAAGCGGGCAAGCGCTATGTGTGCGAAGTGAAGCCGGCGGAGCTGCCGGCGGTGGACCGGCCGTTCCGAGCGGGCGGCACGTATGTGATCACGGGAGGTCTGGGAGGTCTGGGTCTGCTGTTCGCGGAGCATTTGTTGAAGCGGCAGCCCGTGAACCTGATTCTGACGGGAAGAAGCCGTTTGGATGCGGAGAAAGGCTCCCGAATTCGGGAGCTGGAGGCGGCGGGCGGGCGCGTGATGTATCTGCAAGCCGATGTATGTGATCGGGAAGGGATGGAAGCGGGGCTGAGACAGGTCCGGGACCGTTTTGGCGCCATCCATGGCGTGATTCATGCGGCGGGACTGCTCAGCAGCCAGACGATCCTGAGCACAACGGCAGCGGAATTCCAGCGCATCCTCGATCCGAAAATCGAGGGCGCCCTTGTGCTGGATGAGCTATTGAGGGAGGAAGCGCTGGATTTCGTCTGCTATTTTTCCTCCTCGTCGGCGATTCTGGGCGACTTTGGCTCCTGTGACTACGCGATGGGCAACCGGTTCTTGATGGCGCATGCGAATTACCGGAACGAGCTTAGCCGGCGCGGGCAGAGGCAGGGCAAAACGGTAGCGATCAACTGGCCGTTATGGAAAGGCGGAGGCATGGGAGCCGGCGACGGCGAGCATGCGAAGATGTATTTGCAAGCGAGCGGTCAGCGTTATTTGGAAGCGGAAGAAGGCTTCGCGGTCTTTGAACGATTGGTGAGCGGAAGCAGCGCTCACACGCTGGTGCTTGTCGGACAGCCAAGCCGTATACGGCGGTTTCTGGGATTGAACGGGGCTTCGGTAGAAGCGAAGCCTCAAGGTGATTCGCTGTCGCCAGCCGTTGCCGCTGCCCGTCCGTCAGGGCAAGGAAGACGCCCTGAGATGAGGGGCTGGAGCGTGGAGCAGTGCTTGGAGCGGGAACTGAAAGAGCTGGTCAGCCAACTGCTGAAAATATCCCGCGAGCGGGTTGACCGAACGTCGAATCTGGCGGAATTCGGGTTTGATTCTTTAAGTCTCGCCCAATTCGCGGCAGCGTTAACGAGCTGCTTTGGCATCGAGACGTCACCTTCTGTGTTTTATGGGTACCCGACGCTAGGGCGCTTGGCCCATTATTTTCTGGGTAATCATGAAGCCGCTATTCAAGCTCATTATCAGGAACACGAGGAGAGTTCCCAGCCAATGAGCGCGCTGAAGATAGCTGCAAAAGAGGTTGCCCGGAAACCGCAGAACCCGAGCGCCAATGACCGCATGTCACGTATTGCCCCGTTAGACGAGAATGGGGGAGATGCATCCCGGCAGTCCAGTGAGAAGATTGCGATCATTGGCATGAGCGGCCGCTTCCCGGATGCTCGCAATATCGACGAGCTCTGGCGTGTTTTGGCAAACGGAAGAAGTGTTGTAACCGAATATCCGTCTGAGCGTTTGGCAGGAAGGGCTGCCCGGACAGCTTCAGTGAAAGGCGGTTGGGTGCCTGGCGTTGACGAGTTTGATCCTGCCTTTTTTGAAATATCTCCACGCGAAGCGGAAAGTATGGACCCTCGGCAGCGGCTTCTTTTGCAGGAATCGTGGAGAGCGCTGGAAGATGCCGGATACGGGAACATGCAGATCGAAAAGAGCAAAATCGGCATATTTGTCGGCGTGGAGCAGGGTGACTACCTTATTTTAGATAGAGACACAAGCAATATTACGGCGAATCATAATGCGATTTTATCAGCCAGGCTTGCCTATTTCCTTAACTTGGAAGGCCCGGTCATGTCGATTGATACCGCATGTTCGTCGGGATTAGTAGCTGTGCATCAGGCTTGCGCCAGCCTGCGGAATGATGAATGCGATACAGCGGTGGCAGCAGGTGTCAGTTTGATTCTGTCTGATGAAACGATAGCCGGCATGGAACAAGCCGGCATGCTGTCCGAGGACGGTGCCTGCTATGCGTTCGATAAGCGGGCCAATGGGATGGTTCCCGCGGAAGCGGTGGCTGTAGTTGTACTCAAAAGGTTATCCCAAGCCGTGGCCGACGGTGATCCAATCTATGCGGTTATCAAAGGGAGCGGGATCAATTACGATGGCAAAACAAACGGGATAACCGCGCCGAACGGCGTCGCGCAGACCCGCTTGCTGAACGCGGTTTACGATAAATGCAAGGTGGACCCTGAGCAAATCGACTATATCGTGACACATGGGACTGGAACCAAATTGGGAGATCCGGTTGAAATCAATGCGCTGTACGACATGTTTAAAAGCCGTACCTCCAAGCAAGGCTACTGCGCGTTGACGTCAGTGAAAAGCAACATCGGGCATACGCTTGCCGCGTCCGGAATCGTCAGTCTCATCAGTCTCGTGCAGGCGCTGCGGCAAGAAGTGATTCCTGCCAGTCTTCACTGTGAGACGGAGAATGATTATATCAATTGGAAAGATAGCCCTTTTTATGTGAACAAAGCAGCCCGTCCCTGGCTGAAAAAGCAAGGGCAAAGCCGGATAGGCGCAGTGAGTGCTTTCGGCATGAGCGGAACGAACGCCCACCTGGTTATAGAAAGCTACGAAGAGAACAGCTTGAAACCAAGTAAAGGCCGCGCTCCTTATTATATGCTGGCATTTACAGCAAAGACGGAGAGCATTCTGCAAGAAAAGATCAAAGATATGGTCGCTTTCTTACGGGATGGAGAAGATGAACAGCTTCATTTGTCGAATATCAGCTATACCTTGCTGAAAGGGCGGCACCATTTTCAATACCGCTGTGCTGTCGTGGTTCAAGATAAGGAAGATGCCATTCATGTCTTAACTCAGGCTGTGCGTAAAGAACAATCGCCGTCTTTGTTTACAGGCACTGTTTCCCGTGATTTTACGGGGCAGAAAACGATTGAATGGTTTGTCCGGAGCCTGTTAGGGCAAAGCGAGTCGCTGCAAACAGATAAGCAGAAGTATCAGGAAATGCTGAAAGCTTTGGCCGAATTTTATTGTCAGGGTTATGACATGGATTGGGAACCGTTATTTGGCGAAGCGGCAGCAGCGCGCATCCATCTCCCTGCTTATCCATTTGCCAGAGAGCACTATTGGGTTCGGAAAGCTGTATCTCCTGCCCTTTCGTTACCTGTTCTACAAGCTGAAAATAACGGATGGACAACTGGGAACCCAGATAAACCAAGTAAAATCTCGCTGGTATCGTTAAGCGAAAGTTTGCCGTCTGCCCTGCAATCGGAGCAACCCGTTCCTCGCCGCATTAAACTCTCAACGCAGGACGGCACAAGGCCACTGGAGCTTGTTGAGCCTATTCGGGCAAAGTCTGCACCGTTGGCTGATCCGACGCCGGAACAGATCCGTTCCTTGCAGGAAGATTTGAAGTCCGGCCTGGCGGATGTTTTATATATGAAGCGTCATGAGGTTGATTTGGACAAAAATTTCGTGGAGATGGGACTCGATTCGATTATCGGCGTGGAATGGATGAAAACGATCAATCACCAATTCGGAACATCGATTACCGCAACCAAAGTGTATGATTATCCAACGATTCGAGAGTTTGCAGCTTATTTAGCCGACCAGGTGAAGCTGAAGCTTTCCTCTCAGACTTATGCGGGCGCAAGCCAGAAAACGGCATTGAATGCCGGAGCGGAATTGGCCGCATCGCCTTCGCCTTCGCAAGAAAGCGAACGCTTGACAAAGCTGAATCAGGAACCTTCAATCGCGGCTTTGCAAGCGGAGCTTGCGGCCAGCTTAGCCCGCATTCTTTACATGAAACCAGACGATGTGCATGCGGACAAGAAGTTTATCGAGATGGGACTTGATTCCATCTTGGGTGTGGAATGGATCAAAGATATAAACAAGCAGTACGGCATGTCAATTACAACAACCAAGGTATATGACTATCCGACGATTGAGGCATTCGCAGTTTTCCTTAGCGAACAAATCAGGAGGGGCGGTCAAAACCGGCCTTTACAAGAGTCGCCTGCCCGCCCTGAGCAATGGGGAAATTCGGTCTTTCAGTCGCGATACCGTTCCAAATGGAGTTATTATGCAGGTTCAATGGGACGCGGTGTTGCTTCGGAGTCCTTAGTCGTAGCTATGGGCAAGGCCAAATTGTTAAGTATTTTTGGGAGTGCGGGTTTTAGAACGGAGCAAATCGAAGGGCATATCCAAAAAATCCAAGCTCAATTGAGCGCGGATGAGCCTTATGGCATGTGTCTGATCTCCAATTTTCACGATCCTGAAGAAGAGCGGCGGCAGGTTGAGCTGTTTCTTGCATACAATGTGCCTGTGATTGAGGTTTCGGCCTTCGCGGGCATGACCGAGCCGTTAGTTTACGGCAGAATTAAGGGAATTAGCCGGCAGCAAGGCCGGATTATGCTGCCCCGCCGAATGATTGCCAAGTGCTCGCGGCTGGAAGTAGCACGTCTGTTTCTGTCGCCGCCACCCATCGATCTTGTAGAAAGTTTGCTGCGCAAAGGATGGATTAATGAAGAGGAAGCGAGATTATCGCAATGCATTCCGATGGCCGATGATCTTGCCGTAGAGGCCGATTCAGGCGGGCATACGGATCAGGGTGTGGCTTTTTCTTTGATTCCTTCCGTGATTGCTCTGAAAAAGCGGTTGCATCAGCATTACGCTTACGAGGAAGAAATTATGATTGGCTGCGGCGGAGGAATCGGATCGCCTGAAGCGGTTGCATCAGCTTTTTCGTTGGGAGCAGACTTTATTTTCACTGGCTCCATTAATCAATGCACTGTGGAAAGCGGCGCTCACGAGGCGGTCAAGGATATTTTGAAAACGGTATCCATCCATGATACGGCGATCACGATTGCGGGAGACATGTTTGAGGCAGGCGCCAAGGTTCAAGTCGTCAAAAAGAACAGTCGCTATTATGCGCGCGCCCAGTCATTATTTCAATGGTATGCCCATTATAATGCCATCGATGAACTGCCTGCGTATATAAAGAACGAAATTGAAACAACCATTTTTAAGAAGACATTTACTGAAGTGTGGGAGCTTGTTTGCAATTATAAAAATCGCTGGAATCCGGAAGAAATCAGGGAAGCGGAGCATAATCCCCGCTTGAAAATGGCACTGATTTTCAAGTGGTATTTTGCCCATTGCGGCCAGATTACGCGCGACGGCGACGTATCTGAAGCGGACAATTTTCAGATTTTTTGCGGCCCGGCTATGGGGTCGTGCAACGAATGGTTGAAAGGAACGCCCTATGAGGATTGGAGAAACCGCCATGTGCATGAAGTGGCCGAATGGTTGATGGTTCAGGCATGTGCACGCAGACAACCCGTGCCGCCGACTCCAGAGAAGCAGGAAGAGCAGGGCCAGGCAAAGGGATATACGAAGATACAGGCTGACGATACGGCGATTGCTGTCCTCGGTATGTCGGGACAATTCCCCAAATCCGCGAACTTGGCGGAGTATTGGAACAATCTGGCGCAAAAAAGGGATTGCATTTCCGAAATTCCGGCGTCACGCTGGCCTGTTGCAGCTTATTATGATTCGAATCCAGAGAGTCCTGGAAAAACCATCAGCAAATGGATGGGGGTGCTGGAGGATGTGGATTTATTCGATCCCTTATTCTTTCATATCACTCCGGTTGAAGCTGAACTCATGGACCCGCAGCAGCGATTGTTTCTGGAGCACTGCTGGACTTCTATAGAAGATGCCGGGTTGCTGCCGTCCTCCCTGTCCGGCAGCCGATGCGGCGTATTTGTCGGCTGCGCCGCAGGCGATTACGGCAAGCGCGTCAGCCGGCAAGAGCTTAATGCGCTCGGGCTGATGGGTGAAACCCCCTCGATCCTGGCGGCGCGGATTTCGTATCTGCTGAATCTTAAGGGTCCGAGTATGGCGATTGACACAGCTTGCTCGTCGTCGCTTGTCGCCATCGCAGAGGCGTGCAACAGCTTGCTGCTGCGCAATACCGATCTGGCTTTGGCCGGCGGAGTCAATGTGATGGAAGGCCCGTCGCTTCATATTATGACGAGTAAGGCAGGCATGCTTTCTGAAGACGGACGGTGCTACTCGTTTGACAACCGGGCCAACGGATTTGTTCCCGGGGAAGGTGTCGGCGTTGTCCTGTTGAAACGGTTATCCGATGCGGTCAGAGATCAGGATCAGATTCAGGCGGTGATTCGAGGCTGGGGCGTGAATCAGGACGGGAAGACCAACGGCATTACGGCTCCCAGTGCAAAGTCGCAGCGAGAGCTTTTACAGGATGAGGTATATGAACGCTTTGGAATTGACCCCTCGACTATTACATTAATTGAAGCTCACGGAACGGGGACGAAGCTGGGCGATCCCATTGAAGTGGAAGCCCTTACTGAAGCTTTTCAAGTCTATTCAACTCAACAAAATTATTGTGCATTAGGATCTGTGAAAAGCAATATCGGTCATCTGCTGCCAGCGGCGGGCATAGCGGGAGTATTGAAGGTGATACTTGCCTTGAAACAACAAATGTTGCCGCCTACGATCCATGTTGAAAAGGTGAATGAGCATATTGCGTTAAACGACAGCCCTTTTTACATCAATACGGAATTGCGGAAATGGGAGCTTGCTCCGGGAATACCGCGGCGTGCGGGTGTCAGCTCCTTTGGATTTAGCGGAACAAATGCTCATTTGGTGATTGAGGAGTATGTCAAAGTCTCTGCCGACTGGGATCGTAACGATTTGGCTGATCCACAGGCTCCAGTACTGTTTACCTTGTCAGCCAAAAGTGAAAAGCAGCTCATTGCCTATGTGGAGTCGTTCAAAAGGTTTGTTCAAGCTCATGGGCAGCTTGATATCGCGAACATGGCTTACACGCTTCAGACGGGAAGGGAAGCGATGAACTATCGCATGGCGTTCGCGGCCGGTTCACGGGCCGATGTGCTGCATACGCTGGAAGCATTTATCCGGGGAGAAGCCACACCGGCAACGGCAATTGGACAGGTGAAAGCGAATAACTCCGATGGGGATACGCAAGCCTTGCTCCGGACAACGTTGCGGGAGCGAAATCTGCGGCGGCTTGCAGAGTATTGGGTAAGCGGTCTGGAGCTTGACTGGAGCTTGCTGTACGGCGAACGATTCCCTCAACGGATCAGTTTGCCAACCTACCCGTTTGCTAAACGGCGTTATTGGGTAGAGCACAAGCATACGGGCGCAGACGGGGCAGAAGGAATACACAAGCAAGCCGATGCTGAAAGTTTCGACTCTGCGGCCGCAATGACGGAAACCGCTAATCCGGGTCGAATAGTCTTGCTGCCATTAACCGAATCTCAGCCGATCGCTGGTTCCCAAAGAGAGCCGTTCGCTGCCGCTGTTACGTTGGCGCCGTTAAGCTCTAAGTTGGGCTCGGAACAGTCGCTTTCGAGAGAAACGGAAAGCGCTGCTTTGCTGAAAGAGCTGGCTGCCTGCCTGGCTGAGGCCTTATATCTTGATCATGACGACGTTGAAGCGGATACGAAATTGGTAGACATGGGTGTAGATTCCATCGTCGGTGTGGAATGGATTCAAACGATTAACAAGAAGTATGGGACATCTTTCCCGGCGACGATCATTTATGAGTATGCAACGCTGCGCGAACTTGCTCCTCTGGTGCAAAAAGAGGGAAGCCGGCGTGATTTGCTTCATCCCAATGGGATGTCGGCATCAACGGATGAGCGGCAACTTCCTTCTGCGGCAAGCGCCAAGGTTGATATAGAGCCGCAATCTGTGGTATCTCTTCGGGACGAACAGAGTATCTCTGTTTCCAATCAATCGGAGATTGCCATAACGGTTTTACTGGAAGAGTTGGCGGCAAGTTTGGCTGAGGCGCTGTATCTGGAGCCTTCCGATATTGATGTGGATGCCAGATTCGCGGATATCGGGCTGGATTCGATTGTGGGCGTAGAGTGGATCAGGGCGATAAACAAAAAGTATGGAACTTCATTTGGGGCTGCGATCATTTATGAGTATTCCTGCATCCGGGAGTTCGGACAATTTTTGAAAAGCGACTTTCATTCACAGGTAAGCCGGGCTGCTGCAATTTCGAAAACCATTTCCCAATCAACGACGGGAACCGTATCGGAAATCATAACGCAATCTGCGCCGCAAGCTCCGTCAGAAGTCATGACGGAAACTACGCCGCATGCAGCGTCCCAAACGGGCGGGGAGCCGTCTGCTTCCAGCGAATATATAGAGGGGATTGCCATCGTTGGGATGTCGGGAACCTATCCGGATGCTAAGGATCTTGATCAGTTCTGGGACAACCTGGCTCACGGCAAAAACTCGGTTCGCGAGATTACTGAGGATCGTTGGGATGTCAACGCCTATTATGATTCGCGTCCTTTCCAAGAAGGCAAGGTGAACTGCAAATGGCTAGGGATGCTGAACGATATAGATTGTTTCGATCCGCTGTTCTTCCATATTTCTCCCGGCGAAGCCGAAGCGATGGACCCGCAGCAGCGACTGTTTTTGCAGGAAGCTTACAAAGCTTTTGAGCATGCGGGGTATAGTCCGGGATCACTCAGCAATCAAAAATGCTCGGTTTATCTGGGCATTATGAGTAACGAATATGGAAAGATGGCTGCCCAAAGTCACGCCAGTATTGCGAGTACGACAGGTAACAGCTTTGCTATCGCGGCAGCCCGCATTCCCTATTTTCTCAATTTGAAAGGCGCTGCGATCGCTATTGATACGGCTTGTTCCTCTTCATTGGTGGGGATACATCTGGCATGTCAGGCTTTATTGCAGCACGAAATTCATATCGCTTTGGTCGGCGGAGTTACGCTGTATTTGACCCCAGAAGGGTATGTGGACATGTGCGCGGCGGGAATGCTGTCTCCGGACGGCAAGTGCAAAGCATTTGACAATAATGCCAACGGATTCGTGCCTGGTGAGGGCGTGGGAGCCTTGGTACTGAAGCGATTGAAGGATGCTGAGGCGGACGGTGATACGATCTATGGCGTGATTGTCGGTTCCGGGGTTAACCAGGACGGCAAAACGAATGGGATCACGGCCCCGAATATGAGCAGTCAAATGGAGCTAACCGGGGATATTTATGAAAAATACAAGATTGCTCCGGACAGCATCAGTTATGTTGAAATGCATGGAACAGGAACGAAGCTGGGCGATCCGATCGAACTGGAGGCGCTGTCTCAAGTATTCAAGACTCATACAACGCGCACAAATTTTTGTGCAATCGGGTCGGTCAAAAGCAATATCGGACACACCTCCGCAGCCGCCGGCATAGCAAGTGTACAAAAAATCTTGTTATGTTTGCAGCATAAAAAACTGGTGCCTACACTGCATTTTGAACAGCCGAATCAACATTTTGACTTTGATGATTCGCCATTTTATGTCAATACCGAACTGATTCCCTGGAAAGCAGTATCCAATAAGCCTCGACGGGCCTGTGTGAGCTCCTTTGGCTACAGCGGCACCAACGCCCATCTTGTCATTGAGGAATACAGACCGAAGATGGTTCGGGAACCTGAGTCATTCGAGGGCGAAGATGGGCATTCACCGATGACGGTGGTATTGTCGGCGCAAAGCGAAGATCAGTTGGCGAATTATGCGGAAAAGCTGGGCGCTTGGATAGACAGCCACCCGGATTTCGAGCTGAGCGACCTGACCTATACTCTGCAGACAGGGCGCGATGCGTTGGATTACCGGTTGGCGTTGGTGACTGATTCCAAGCAAGAAACGCGCAGAGCATTGGCCGAATTCGCATCCCATCGGGCAGGCAAGGGCATTTATACAGCTAAAGTCGCCAAAGGGAAAAACGGCATCGGCCTGCTTGAGAACGATGGGGAAATCAGGTCCCGGATGCCCGCCTGGATCAAGGAGCGAAATATGCATGCTATCGCACAAGCTTGGGTGTCCGGTTTCAAAGTCGATTGGAGTATGCTGGAGGTCTCCAAACGTCCGCGTCGGATCGGCTTGCCAACCTACCCGTTCGCTAAGGAAAGATACTGGCTGCCGCTGAAGAAAGCAGCCGTTCTCGAAAGCGCCGGGATGACCTCGCGGACGGCTGTCCTGCATCCTTTACTGCATCAAAATACGTCGATTCTCACCGAACAAAGGTTCCGCACCACACTGACGGGTGAAGAGTTTTTCATAAAGGATCATCAGGTCAAAGGAGAACGGATTTTGCCTGGGGCAGCTTATCTGGAGATGGCTCGGGCCGCCATCGAACGATCAACCGAGCCTGAGAAAGCCGGGCAATTCTCCGTAAGGCTTCAACATATCGTGTGGACGAGCGCCGTTATTGTCAAGGATACGCCTGTAGAGCTTTATATTGGGGTATATGCGGGTGAACAAGGTGAAATCGGCTACGATATCTACAGCATACCGGAAGAGGCCGGAGGCGATCACAAGATTCATGGTCAAGGACACGGAGCTCTGGTCGCACAAGAACAAAGCCCTGTTTGCGATCTGCCGGCTTTGCGGGAACAGTGCAAGGATCGTGTGCTTTCTGCTGAACAATGTTACGGAGCTTTCAGTGCGATGGGGATCGATTACGGTCCAAGCCATCAGGGGATTGTACATCTCCATACAGGCACCGATCAAGTATTGGCGAAACTGGCGCTGCCTTCTTGTGCAGCCGATACGCAAAAGCAGTATACCCTGCATCCAAGCATAATGGATGCGGCTTTTCAGGCCTCCCTCGGCTTGCTGATGGATTCAGGCCTTCGCGAGCCCGCCTTGCCTTATGCGTTGGATGAACTTACTGTACATGCTGCCTGCACGTCCGCCATGTGGGCTTGGGTGCGGTACAGCGAAGGAAGTCAGGCCGACGGCAAGATCATGAAGCTGGATATCGAACTGGTTGATGAGAACGGCCGGGTCTGTGTCAGTATGAAAGGCTTCTCGACGCTGATATCTCAAGGGAAGGTTATCGCCAACCGCAAGGATTCGAACTTGCATATGCTTCAGCCAAGCTGGCGTCAGCAGAGCATTGCCCAAACGGCTGCCGTTTCTGATTTTACGGTTCGCCGCGTGCTGGTGTGCGATCCGGACGCGCCATTCTCAGGAAATGGAAATGGAAATGACCAAGCAAAGGGGGGACGCGGATTTGTTGTACGTTCCGAATAACAAGGGCATTGGGGAACGTTTTCAAACCTATGCCATTCAGGTATTTGAAGAGATTCAGCATATGCTTCAGGGTAAGACTAAAGGCAAGATGCTGCTCCAACTGGTGATTCCCTTGCAGCGGGATTTGCCTATCTGCTCGGGGCTTTCCGCTCTGCTAAAAACAGCTCAACTGGAAAATCCGAACTTTAACGGGCAAATCATCGAAGTGGAGACGACGGACAGGAGTCAAGCGGAAATCGAAGCCTTATTGGAAGCAAACAGCCGTTTCCTCGACGATCATTGGATTCGGTATCAGGATGGCGAAAGATACGTCGCCAGTTGGAGCGAGGTGGAATCATCCCAACAGGATTCCGCGATTCCTTGGGTTGACCGCGGCGTTTACCTGATTACGGGCGGAGCAGGGGAGTTGGGTCTTCTCTTTGCGAAGGAGATTGCCCGGAAGGTGAAAGAGGGGATCGTGATTCTTGTAGGCCGTTCCCCGCTTAATGAGAAAAAAGAAGCCAGTCTCCGCGAAATTGAACGATTGGGCGTTCGCGTTTCGTATCGGCAGGCCGATGTCGCTGACGAGACAGAGGTCATCCAACTGGTTCAAAGTATTCGTGAAGAATTCGGAGGAATTCATGGAATCATTCACAGCGCAGGCATCATTCGCGACAATTTCATTATCAAGAAGACCAGAGAGCAGTTCATGGAGGTGCTTGCCCCCAAGGTGACGGGATTGCTCAATCTGGATCATGCCACAGCGGCGATGGAGCTTGACTTTTTTATCATTTTTTCCTCGACGGCAGGAATTTTAGGCAACCCGGGCCAAGCGGATTATGCGGCAGCTAATGCTTTTATGGACGCCTACGCCAAATATCGCAATGGTTTGATGGCTCACAACCAACGAAAAGGACGCACAATTTCGATCAACTGGCCGTTGTGGAAAGAAGGCGGCATGCAGATCGACCCTAGATTCGAACAAATGATCGAGCACAGTACAGGGATGCTGGCGATTGACACAGCTTGCGGCATTCATGCTTTTTATCAAAGTGTGGCTTCGGGACAGGAACAGGTAGCGGTGATCAAAGGCGATGCGCGGAAGCTTCAGGGAGCCGCAGGAGCTCCCGAGGCGGATATAGAAGCTCCGAAAGCAGAAGCCGGAAAACAAAGTCCGGCCGACCTGCAGGCAGGAGATCACGAGTTGGAGGAGCAAGCGGCTGTTTATGTGAAAAAGTTGCTTTCCTCCGTCATCAAGCTCCCGCCGGCACGTATCCAGGCCGAGATCCCGTTCGAACAGTACGGAATTGATTCTATTATGGTTATGCAAATGACGAATCAACTGGAGCAGGTATTCGGATCTTTACCGAAAACGCTATTCTATGAATATCCCAATATAGCCGAATTGACGGCGTATTTCTTGCAAGTATATCCGGAACGATTGAAAGACAAGCTCGGGTACGCAGACAAAGCAGCCGATAAAGAAACGGCGTGGTCTTCGGTTCCGCAGATAAGCCATACGCGGCTTATCGAGTCCAAAGATGAACAGCAGGCCGGAGCGGCGGATATCGCCATTATCGGGTTGGCGGGACGATACCCGGGAGCCGGCCATATCAGGGAGTTTTGGAGGAACTTGAAGGAAGGCAAAGATTCCGTTGCCGAAATCCCCGCAGACCGCTGGGATTATAAGCA
Source organism: Paenibacillus sp. sgz302191 (assembly GCF_057749925.1). Classification (NCBI taxonomy): domain Bacteria; kingdom Bacillati; phylum Bacillota; class Bacilli; order Caryophanales; family Paenibacillaceae; genus Paenibacillus; species Paenibacillus sp. sgz302191. Next base: position 132,748 of record NZ_JBYLHY010000002.1, on the reverse strand, counting down.
GTATACGCACAGCAAATGGGGCGGCTTTGTAGATGGAGTGGATCAATTCGATCCGCTCTTCTTTTCGATTTCGCCTCGCGAGGCGGAATTGATGGATCCGCAGGAACGCTTGTTTTTGCAATGTGTCTATGAGACGTTGGAGGATGCCGGGTATGCGTCCCGAGCTCCGATCGGCGCGAATGGCAGCGCGAGTCCGGATGCTGTCGGTGTATTTGTCGGGGTCATGTACGAAGAGTACCAGTTGTATGGAGCGCAGGAGCAAGCAAAGGGAAGGACCGTTACGCTTTCGGGAAATCCATCTTCGATTGCGAACCGCGTATCGTATTTTTTTGATTTCCACGGACCGAGTATGGCGATAGACACGATGTGCTCATCTTCCTTAACGGCGATCCATTTGGCTTGCCGCAGCATACTATCGGGCGATTGTGAGCTGGCGATTGCCGGAGGCGTGAATGTGTCTGTGCATCCGAATAAATACTTGGCACTGGAGCAAAGCCATTTTACCTCCAGTAAAGGGCGCTGTGAAAGCTTTGGCGAAGGCGGCGACGGTTATGTGCCTGGCGAAGGCGTAGGTTCTCTCCTGCTTAAGCCGCTTTCAAAGGCCATTGCCGGCGGGGATCACATCTATGGAGTAATTAAAGGAAGCGCAATTAATCATGGCGGAAAAACGAACGGCTATACGGTCCCGAATCCGAACGCGCAGGCCAAAGTAATTGACAAAGCCTTGAAGAAAGCGGGTATTGATCCGCGAACGATCAGCTATATCGAGGCTCACGGCACAGGCACTTCTTTGGGAGACCCCATCGAAATTACAGGTCTGGCTAAAGCGTTCCAAGCGTCTACGCAAGACAAGCAGTACTGTGCTATAGGCTCAGTAAAGTCAAACATCGGACATGGAGAGAGCAGTGCCGGCATCGCTGGACTGACGAAAATCCTTCTGCAAATGAAATATCGGCAGTTGGCGCCTTCTTTGCATTCCAAGGTATTGAATCCTCATATTGATTTTGGCAGTACGCCCTTTATCGTTCAGCAGGAGCTGGCTGAGTGGCAGCGTCCGTTGGTTGAGGTAGACGGGGAAATGAGGGAGTTTCCGAGAATTGCAGGCATTTCCTCTTTTGGAGCGGGAGGTTCCAACGCCCATATACTGGTCGAGGAATATATTCCCGGGCAGCCAGCGGCGGGCTGCTCGGCTTCGGCGGCGGAGAGTACTGTGCTTATTGTGCTTTCCGCCAAAAATGAGGAGCAGCTTCGCGGTCGTGTCGAGCGTATGGTAACCGCGATTCGAGAATGGCCGTTAACGGATGGCGATTTGCTCTCGATGGCATACACCCTCCAGACGGGACGGGAGCCTATGGAAGAACGGCTGGCTGTTAAGGTGGACTCGGTACAGGAGCTTGAGGCCAAATTGCTGGCCTATTTGAATGATCAGGCCTCGCTGGAAGACGTGTTCCTCGGGCAAGCCAAGCTCATTCAAACGGGGCTTGATGGATACGCCAACGATGAAGATATGGAAGAAACAATTGCAGCATGGATTCAAAAAAAGAAGTACAGCAAGCTGCTTAAGCTTTGGGTGAACGGCTTGCATGTGAACTGGAACTTATTATACGGCGATGTGAAGCCAGGTCGCATCTCTTTGCCGACATATCCGTTTGCGAAGGGCCGCTATTGGATCGCCAGGTCAGAAGACAAAATACCTGCAGCCGTAGAGGCTCAGCTGTCAAACCTGCCGGCAGAGGACATAGAGCCGACGACATGTCCGAAGCGTAATTTGCCGCCAGTCGGAATGGCGGGAGAATTTGCTTCGAGCCAGGCCGATAAACCAAGCGGCATTGCTTTGACGCCGGTGGCAAACGAAGCAGAGCTTGCGGCTCCGCAGCGCTCTGCGCCAAGCGTCTTTCCTGCCAAATCCGCCGCAGCGATCCGGAAGGAATTAGCGTCCAGTCTCGCTGCTGCTTTGTATATCGATCCCGGTCAAATCGATCCTGATCAAAAGTTAATCGATATGGGAATGGACTCGATCATAGGCGTGGAATGGGTTCGTATGATTAACAAAGATTACGGAACTTCTTTTGCGGCTACCGTCATCTATGATTATCCGACGATTCGCCAGCTTGCAGGACTGTTGCAAAACGAGCGGATTGAAGAGAAGGTCCCGGAGAAGGTCCCGGAGAACGTCCCGGAGAACGTCCCGAAAGAAATCGAAGCCGTTCCAGTCAGTCAGGCAGTTCCGGATGCTGTCGGACTTGCGAAAGAAGACAAGCTTGCCGGCGCCGAACATCCTCCTGCTGGCAAGGCTAATCAGCAAGCGCACTATACGGAAAACCCAGCTTGCAGAGAAGCTGTGGCGATTGTGGGAATTTCCGGCAGATACCCGGGTGCGGAGGATGTTGATCAATATTGGCAAAACCTCGTTGCCGGCAAAAATTCCGTCAGGGAAATTCCCCCGGATCGTTGGGATATTAACCGTTATTACAAACAGGGGCAGGGTCAAGCCGGTCCTATGTATTGCAAATGGCTCGGGGTACTGGATGAAATCGAATACTTCGACCCATTATTTTTCAATATTTCACCGAGTGAGGCGGAGATGATAGATCCTCAACAGCGCATCTTTTTACAGGAAGCCTATAAAGCCTTCGAGGATGCAGGATACGGTCCTGATGAATTGAACAATCAAAAATGCGGCGTCTACCTGGGCATGATGGGTAACGAGTACGGCCGCAGGACGAGCAGCAGCAAGACTGGCATTTCGAGTACGACAGGCAACAGTGCAGCGATTGCCGCAGCACGCATTCCGTATTTTTTGAATCTGAAAGGCCCTGCAATCTCGATTGATACAGCCTGCTCATCCTCTTTGGCAGCTGCCCACCTGGCAAGCCAGGCGCTTTTGAACCGGGAAGTGAACATCGCGTTGGTTGGCGGGGTGACGCTGTATTTGTCGCCGGACAGCTTTTTGGACATGTGCTCGGCGGGGATGTTGTCTCCGGACGGTCAATGCAAGAGCTTTGATAACAGCGCCAACGGCTTTGTTCCCGGGGAAGGTGTCGGAGCATTGGTGCTGAAAAGGTTGGAGGATGCTGAAGCGGATCATGATCATATCTATGGAGTCATTATCGGATCCGGTATGAATCAGGACGGCAAAACGAATGGGATCACTGCGCCCAGTATGAGCAGCCAAATAGAATTGGTCCGTGACATTTATCAAAAATACGATATTTCTCCGGAATCAATCCGTTATGCGGAAATGCATGGCACGGGCACCAAGCTTGGCGATCCGATCGAACTGGAGGCGCTGTCGAAGGTATTTAAAGAGCATACGGAAGACAAACAGTTTTGCGCGATCGGATCAGTGAAAAGTAATATCGGCCATACGTCCGCTGCTGCCGGAGTCGCCAGTGTGCATAAGGTTTTGTTGTGTCTTAAACATAAAAAGCTGGTACCGACTCTTCATTTTAATGAGCCGAATCAGCATTTCAACTTCAAGAATTCACCTTTTTATGCCAATACGGAAGTGAAACCTTTGCAGGGGAAATCATCGTCTCCTCTTCGCTGCTGTGTAAGCGCCTTTGGATACAGCGGAACGAATGCCCATCTTGTGATTGAGGAATATCGCAAGCCGGACAAGAAGCTGAAACAAGCTGACGCCAGAGGCGATCAGCCTGTTCTCATCGTATTATCGGCTCAAAGCCGGGAGCAGTTGATACGTTATGCGCAGGCAATGAAAAGCTGGCTTGAAATTGAAAAAGATGCGGATTTGCAGGATTTCGCCTATACCTTGCAAGTAGGGCGCGGCGGTATGGACTATCGACTGGCATTTGTGGCGTATTTTGTTGAAGATGCGGTGAAGGCGTTCGACGATTTTATTCAGGGTCGTCCTTCCGCCCAAATGTGGAATGCAAAGGTTAGTAAGAGCAATGCGGAAATTTTTGAAACGGAAGAAGAAGCTCAGCTTGCTTTGCAGCATTGGCTTCGCACCGACCGTCTGGACCAGGCTGCGGAAGTATGGGTGAAGGGCCAACCTTTATGTTGGAACTTGTTGTACGGTTCAGAGAAGCCTAACCGCATCAGTCTGCCAACTTATCCGTTCGCGAAGGAACGCTGCTGGATTGCAGATGACTTCGTGCAGACGAGCGGTAATCAGGAGGGGGCTGATTGCTCTTCTTTCATTCACCCGATGCTGCACCGCAACGTGTCGGATTTTTCGGGAACTCAATTCAGCTCCGTTTTTACAGGAAAAGAGTTTTTCCTGGCTGATCATACGGTGCGAGGAGAACGGGTTTTGTCAGGGGCAGCTTGCCTGGAGATGGTTCGAGCGGCTATTCATGAGGCGGCAAACTTATCGCGTGCGGATCAGACGATGATTCGGTTGAAGGAAATCGTCTGGCACCGCCCCCTTGCTTTCAGGAATCCGCTGCTTGAGGTTCATATCGGATTAACGCAAACGGGCAAGGGTTCCATGAACTTTGAGATTTACAGCGGATCAGGGGAAGACAACACGGCGAAATCTGCTGTGTACAGCAGCGGAAGTGCCGAGCTTGTTGCAAAATCCGGGAATTTCAACCTGGATATAGAAGCCTTGCTGTCTCAATGCAAATCCGCGGCGCTTACTTCCGGCGACTGCTACGATGCGTTCAAACGGATGGGCATTGAGTATGGCGCAAGCCATCGCGGAATAGACAAAATTTATATAGGAACCGATCAAGTTGCAGCAAAGCTTTCACTGACATCCTTGGCGAGTCGTGTACAAGACTCCTGCTTCCTCGATCCCGGTCTGATCGATTCAGCCTTCCAGGCATCAATTGGTCTCGTATACGGATCAGTGAATTTGCAGCTGTCGGTACCCTTTGCGCTGCAAACCGTAGACATCTTGCGGGATACGAACGCTTCCGGCATGTGGGCGTGGATTCGTTACAGCAAGGATGAAAATGCGGATGACAAGTCACGGACAGTGGATATTGATATTTGCGACGAGGAAGGGATCGTATGTGTGCGAATGAAAGGATTTTCGACCTGGGTATTGGAATCGGAATCGTCTATAGATGCCAGTGAAACCGAGTTCTATATCCGGCTTACCAAGCAAATATCCGAGGGTGACTGGTCGGAAGAGGAAGTTGAACAGATCCTGCGGTCTCGCATCGGGGCAGGAGGGGCATATGGCTAACCAACCCAAATTGAAATCCTTGTATCAGCTAATTAAAGAAGGAAAAATAGATCCGGAGGATGCCGTTCAGCAATTCAAGCGTTTGGCCTTGGAGCATGCCGGGCAATCCGGCCCTTCGAATCCCGTGCAAGCAGCTTTTCAGGGCGGCTCACATGCAGTTCACCTATCCATCGATACTGTAAAAATAACTCTGCGGGAAACCATCGCTTCGCTCTTGAAGGTGGGAATAAGCGATGTGGACGATGCAATCCTGTTCGATCAGGGGCTGGACGCGGTCCAGCGGACCGAACTGGCCCGGATGCTTCAGCGGGAATACGGCTTTGAGCTTGATCCTGCTGTATTCGCCGAGCCTATTGACTTGCAGAGTCTGGCGGCTTCTCTGATAGAGGAGAACCGCCATGCAATCTCGGAGCACGTGACGCCGCCGCAAGCAGCAACTTCCCCAAATTCAGGGGAAGCTTTCTCGGCAGACTTCAACCAATGGCTAAGGGATAAAGCGGAGGGTTATATCAAGCGATTGCTGTCCCCCGTGATTAAGCTTCCGGCGCATCGCATCGAATCGGATGCTCCGATCGAGAGATATGGAATTGATTCCTTAATGGCAGTTCAATTAACGAGTCAATTAGAATCATCGTTCGGGCCGCTGCCCAAAACGTTGTTTTTTGAATATCAGAACCTTCGGGAATTGACGGCTCATTTCTTGGGGAGCTATCGGCAATCGTTTATGGATGTATTGGGAGTCTCTTCTTATATGGAGACAGGAACTGAACACAAGAGCAAACCATCAGCCATTGCCGATATATCAGAGAAAACCGTTCAGGGGTATGCGGAGAGCGGAGCTCTGGATATTGCGGTCATAGGATTAGCCGGGAAATACCCCGGAGCGAACCATATACAAGAGTATTGGCACAATTTACAGCAGGGCATAGATTGCGTAACGGAGATTCCTTTGGACCGCTGGGATCATAGCGAGAACAGGGGCAGCAAATGGGGCGGCTTTCTGGAAGGTGCGGATCGGTTCGATCCCCTCTTCTTCCAAATAGCGCCGAGAGATGCGGAGACCATGGATCCCCAGGAACGTTTATTTCTGCAATGCGCTTATGAAACGCTGGAAGATGCCGGATATACGCGAAAATCTTTTCAGGCAAGCGCAGACGGAGGCTTGGGCGGGAACGTGGGCGTCTTTGTAGGGGTCATGTACCAGGAGTACCAATTGTACGGCGCGCAGGAACAGGTACGGGGCCGCTCGGTGGCACTCTCCGGAAACTCATCGTCCATTGCCAACAGGGTTTCGTATTTTTTTAACTTTCATGGACCAAGCATGGCGATCGACACGATGTGTTCTTCTTCCCTGACAGCGATTTATTTGGCATGCCAAAGCATCAAAAGCAGGGGTTGTGAATTAGCGATTGCCGGAGGGGTCAACCTCTCCATTCATCCGAATAAGTACCTGGCGCTTGAGCACGGAAAATTCGCATCGAGCAAAGGGAGGTGTGAAAGCTTTGGTCAGGGCGGAGACGGTTATGTGCCTGGAGAAGGCGTAGGCGCTGTGCTTTTGAAACCTTTGGATAAGGCCGTTGCTGATGGAGATCACATATACGGTGTCATTAAAGGGGTTTCCATCAACCACGGCGGCAAGACAAATGGTTATACAGTGCCGAACGTCAATGCGCAATCAGCCGTCGTTGCCAGTGCCTTGAAAGAGGCGGGCGTTGATCCGCGGAAGGTCAGTTACGTCGAAGCGCACGGCACGGGGACCTCTCTTGGCGATCCGATCGAAATCTCAGGATTAACGAAGGCATTTCAGGCATATACCCAGGACAAGCAATTCTGCGCAATCGGTTCGGTAAAGTCGAATATCGGGCATGCCGAAAGCGCGGCGGGAATTGCCGGATTGACCAAAATTTTGCTGCAAATGAAACACGGTCAGTTAGTTCCTTCTTTACACGCGGAAGCGCTCAATCCGCATATCGATTTCGACCATACCCCCTTCTTCGTTCAACAGAAGTTGGCGGAATGGCAGCGTCCCGTCATCAGGGATCGAGAGATGACCGGAGAGTATCCGAGAATTGCAGGCTTGTCTTCCTTTGGCGCAGGGGGATCGAATGCTCATATTGTGATTGAAGAATATATACCGGATAGCCGGGAACGGGCGATGCCTCTCATCACGATACAGAACCCGGCTCTTATCGTGTTATCGGCAAAAAATGAACAGCAGCTCCGCCAGCAGGCGGAACGTCTCCGATTGGCTTTAAGTGACGGCGGCTTCTCTGACGGGGATTTGCCGGATATTGCTTATACGCTCCAGATTGGACGGGAGGCTCTGGAAGAAAGATTGGCGCTGACGGCTGTATCGATTCGTGAACTGGAAGCCAAGCTGAATATGTTCCTGGAAGGCCATGAGGAAGCGGAGGATATGTATCGCGGGCATGTTAAGGCGCACAAGGAATTGTTGAGCTTTTTCGGAGACGATGAGGAGTTGAAAGAAGCTGTTGAGAAATGGATCAAGCGTAAGAAATACGGTACGCTGCTTGATTTCTGGGTGAAGGGAATCACGCTGGATTGGAGTCTGTTATATGGCTCGAACAAACATAAACTGCGTCGCATCAGCCTGCCCACGTATCCCTTTGCCAAAGAGCGTTATTGGGTGCCCGAGGGCGCCATTAGGGAACTCGCAGCGGGAGCGGGATTTATTGCTGCGCTTCATCCGTTGGTTCAACAAAACAGCTCTATTTTTGAGGAAATGCGGTACAGCTCCGCCTTTACAGGTCAGGAATTTTTCTTGAAGGATCATGCTGTGCAAGGGCGGGCTGTTATGCCGGGTGTCGTACATCTGGAGATGGCGCGTGCAGCCGTCAAGGCCGCGTTGGATGGCCGCCCGGCTGATCTTGCAACTGCGGATCAATGGGGGATTCGCCTATATAACGTACTTTGGACGCGTCCCTTGGCAGTAGATAAGCCCGTTCAGATTCACATCCGTTTAACACCGGAGGAAGAAGGGGACATAACCTTTGACATATTCAGTGAGCAGGAGGAACAGGAAGGAGAGCCTGTATGGTACAGCCAGGGAAGCGCCGTTTTGCATCAGGTTCATCACCCCCCTTCCCTGGATCTTCTGACCATTCGGGAATCCTGCTCGATAAACCGATATTCCTCTACGGATATTTATGATACGTTTCGTTCGATTGGTATCGAATATGGTCCAAGACAGCGGGCTATTCAGGAATTGTACGCGGGGCATGGCCAAGTTTTGGCTAAGCTTGCGCTGCCCGAATCCTTGAATCAGACATTAAAGCCCTACATTCTTCATCCGAGCTTAATGGATGCGGCACTCCAAAGTATGCTTGGTTTGGGCATGGGAGATGCCGCGAATATCCGACTTTTGTTGCCTAACGCTTTGCAAGAACTGGACATCTTTGGAGCCTGCGGTTCTTCCATGTGGGCCTGGATTCGATATCAGGTTGACAGTGAAACGGATGTGCGGGGCAATAAAGAGACAATCATGGATATTGATTTGTGCGACCAAGAAGGAAAAGTCCTGGTACGGATGAAAGGTATTTCTTGCGCGGAACTTGCTGGAGTCCGGATTCGGGCAGCCAGGGATACGAAGGATACATTGAGGCTTCATGCGGAATGGCGTAATCAGCCGATTACGTTGCAAGCATCATCGGCTGATTACGGGGATCATTGGATTATTTTATGTGATCCCAAGGCTGATTGGGCAGAACAGATTGAGAGCCGGATGAGCGGAGTCCGCTGTCTTGTTTTGAATTCGAAATTGTCAGGCCCGGCCGAAAAATATCAGAGCTATGCGCTTCAGATGTTTGAACACATTCAAGCGCTGTTGAGAACGAGAACTGAACGCAGCGTGTTCATGCAGCTTGTCGTGCCCTTGCGTGCAGAAAGCCGACTGTGCGCGGCGCTCGGCGCTCTGTTGAAAACAGCGCAAGCGGAAAATCCGCGTATCCGCGGACAAGTCCTCGAAGTCGAGGCGGACATTGGCTCCGACGTTTTGGCAGCCATATTGAACGAGAACAGCCAATTGCCTGATGACGAGCGAATTCGCTATGCGGGCTCTCAACGATCTGTATGTTTCTGGAAGGAAACGCCCATTCCAAATGAAGAACAGGCAATCCCTTGGAAAAAGCAAGGGGTCTATATCATAACAGGCGGAGCAGGCGGTTTAGGGTTGATTTTTGCGAAAGATATGGCGGAGCAGGTCGGCAATGGCGTGTTGATTTTGTCTGGCCGATCCCCGCTGAACGCGGAGAAGCGAGCCAAGCTGAAAGAAATCGAAGCGCACGGAACTCAAGTGGTCTATCGACAGATGGATGTGACAGATCCCGCAGCAGTTGAGGAGCTTATACGTGAATCAGTAAGACGGTTCGGCGGCATCGATGGCATTATTCACAGCGCAGGCGTTACACGCGATGCCTATATGATTCAAAAGTCCGCCGAACACTTCAATGAGGTTCTCGCCCCCAAGGTGGCAGGTTTAGTAAATATGGACGAAGCTGCCGGCGCCATGGATCTGGATTTCTTTATGATGTTCTCCTCGATTGCCGGAGCGGTCGGCAATCCGGGTCAGGCAGACTATGCCGCAGCGAATGCTTTTATGGATGCTTATGCGAATTATCGCAGCAGTCTCGTTTCTCAAGGAAAGCGCAAGGGACGGACACTATCGATCAATTGGCCGCTCTGGCATGAAGGCGGGATGCGCGTGGGAGGCGAGATGGAAGCCATGATGGCGAAGCATACAGGCATGACATCTCTGAAGATCCCTGTTGGTCTGCAGGCCTGTTATCAAAGTCTTGCTTCCGATTGGGCGCAGATGCTTGTATTGCACGGCGACCGGGAAAAATTACGGTATTTTATAGGAGGCTTTGAGAGCAATGAAGAAGCAGAGTCTCCTGCCGATGCCTATTTTGTAAGGATTTCGGAAAAAGTTTCCAGCGGCGAATTAACTGAAGAACAATTCAGGGAAATTATCCTTTTGCGGTAAGGTGAGGTGGGAAACAGAATGGATCAAGATGTGAAAGGGTTATACCGTCAAATCAAAAGCGGGAAGATCACCCATGAACGAGCTGCCAGAAAAATTCAGGAGATGGTGCGGAGCAAGCAAATTCCGATTCTTAATTTTGCGGCCGATCCGGACAGTGGAGCCATTTTCGAGTCAGAACCGGCGCTGCAAACTACAGGAGAAGAACAACTGCGCAAGCAAGCGGTCAACTACATGAAGCATCTGCTGTCTTCGGTACTGAGACTGCCGGCAGAGCGTATTGAAGCAGACGCGCCTATGGAGAAGTATGGCATAGATTCAGTCATGATGATGGAATTAACCGAGAAGCTGGAGCAAAAGTTCGGTTCGTTGCCCAAAACGTTGTTTTTTGAGTATCAGACGATTCAGGAATTGACGAATTATATATGGAAAGTATGCAGGAAATCGTTCATCGGCTTGCTGGATATCGAACTGAAAGCGCCAGCCGTCAAGGAGGCGGAACGCATATCCCCGGAAAAGACGTCAACATCTGCAATTTCCGCGCCGGCCGTCACTCAACGCCGCAAGCGGACTCGCTCCGCTGGTTCCGCGAAGAAACTTTTGGCTGATAAAAAGCCGGAAGCGCTGGATATTGCTATTATCGGGCTTGCCGGGCGATATCCGGGGGCTCGTAATGTTCGGCAATTGTGGGAGCAGTTAAGCCAGGGAAAGGACTGTATAATCGAAATACCCGCTGATCGGTGGGATCACGGTCTCTATTTTGACGAAGAGAAAAATAAATCTGGAAAAACTTATAGTAAATGGGGAGGCTTCCTGGAAGGGGTGGATCAGTTTGATCCGCTCTTCTTCCATATCTCGCCGCTTGAAGCGGAAGGGATGGACCCGCAGGAGCGCCTGTTTCTGGAATGTGTATATGAAACGATGGAGGATGCAGGTTACGCCCGGTCTATTGCCGGAAGCAAAGGAACGAATCTCGGCAAGAGCGGCGCAGTTGGCGTGTATGTAGGCGTGATGTACGAAGAATATCAGTTATATGGAGCTCAGGAGCAGACACGGGGACGCAATGTGGCATTGGGTGGAAATTCATCCTCTATCGCGAACCGGGTATCTTATTTTTTTAATTTTCACGGGCCGAGTATAGCTCTGAACACGATGTGTTCTTCTTCTTTAACCGCGATCCATTTAGCTTGCCAAAGCTTGCAAAGAGGCGAATGCAGCGCCGCCATTGCCGGCGGAGTCAATGTATCCGTACATCCGAATAAGTATTTGCTGCTCGGACAGGGAAGCTTTGTCTCAAGCAAAGGGCGCTGTGAAAGCTTCGGCGAAGGGGGCGACGGCTATGTGCCAGGCGAAGGTGTAGGCGCGATATTGCTTAAACCGCTCGATAAAGCTGTTGCTGATGGCGATCACATCTACGGCGTGATTAAAGGAACAGCGATTAATCATGGAGGCAAAACCAACGGGTATACGGTTCCGAATCCGAATGCGCAGGCCGAAGTCATTTGTCAGGCTTTTCAAGGGGCGGGCATTGATCCTCGAACGATTAGCTATATCGAAGCTCACGGCACCGGCACTTCATTAGGCGATCCTATAGAGATTGCGGGTTTGACAAAAGCTTTTGAAGTCTATACGCAAGACAAGCAGTACTGCTCCATCGGCTCGGTCAAGTCGAACATTGGACATTGTGAGAGCGCAGCTGGAATTGCTGGTATTACCAAAATTTTGCTTCAGATGAAGCATCGCCAGTTGGCTCCTTCCCTGCATGCCAAGCAGCTCAATAAACATATTGATTTTGCAAACAGTCCCTTTGCCGTTCAGCAGAAGCTGGAAACATGGCAGCGGCCTGTTATCGGGCAGCGTGAGCTTCCGCGGATTGCCGGCATTTCATCATTTGGCGCCGGAGGGGCTAATGCTCATATCGTTATCGAGGAGCATATCGCGAACGGCGACGAGCTTGCCCTTCCTTCGTCTAACCCGGATCAACCGGTTATCATTGTTTTATCCGCCCGGAACGAAGAGCGTCTCAAAGAAAAAGCGCGTCAATTGCTTGCTTTTATTGTCGAGCAAGGTCTGTCTGAGCAGCATTTGGTTTCGATGGCTTACACGCTTCAAGCAGGCCGGGATGAGCTGAAAGAACGCCTGGCCATGACTGCAGGCTCGATCCGTGAGCTTACAAATAAGCTGGAAGCTTATCTCGCTGGCGGGCAGGAGATTGAGAATCTGATGCAGGGTCAAGTCAAACCTATTCACGAGGCGATGGCAATCGGGGAAGATGGGGATATCGAGAAAGTCATCGAAAGTTGGCTTGAGGAAGGATCCTATGCCAGGCTGCTTGAGCTATGGGTCAGCGGAGTATCTATAGACTGGAATAGATGGTACAGCGGCAAAAAAGTAAAGCGAATGAGCCTGCCCACGTATCCTTTTGAACGGAAGCGGTATTGGCTGGAGCAGACAAAGCCGATGCCAGCGGCAATAACGGCAGATGAGCCGAATCAACTGCACCCACTGGTTCACGCAAATACGTCCAATCTGGCTGAGCAGCGGTTTCGTTCCACCTTTACGGGACAGGAATTTTTTGCAGCGGGCCATATTGTGCAGGACCAGCGATTGTTTCCCGGCACAGCTTGTCTGGAAATGATTCGGGCCGCTGTGGAGCAAGCGGCAGAAGGCATCGATCCAAGTGGCAAGGCGCTTCAATTGAAGAATATAACCTGGATGCGTCCTATTAAATTCGAGGATCGCCCGGTTGATATCCAAATCGGAGTATACCCTCAAGATAACGGGGAGATTAATTGTACCATATCCAGTGCAGCGGAACTCCCGGCTGCTGAACTGACCGTACACAGCCAAGGAACTGCAGTGCTGCTTGCGCCCATTGCGGAAGCACCGAGATTGAATCTGCAGGCGCTTCAGGCGGCATGCAGGGGCGGATATGTATCGGCTGATGAATGTTATAGCCTGTACAGAAGGATGGGCGTGCATTACGGAGAAGAGCAGCAGGGGATCGAGTTTATTCATGCTGGCGAAGGCTGCGTGCTGGCTCATTTGAAGCTGCCCGTCTCCGCAGCCGATGGGCTGGATTCCTGGGTGCTGCATCCGGTCCTGATGGACGCTGCCATTCAAGCAGGATTGGGCTTGCGGTTGTCCGGCTTCTCGAATCGGACAAAAAGCGGGGCGGCGTCCCTGGCTATGTTCACTCCGTTTGCTCTGGAGGAGCTTGTCATATATGGGCGCTGTCTGCCTAGTATGTGGGTGTCGATTCGTTACAGTGAAGACGGGTCGAACAGGGATAGAGTGGAGAAGCTTGACCTTGACCTGTGCGATGAGCAGGGAACTGTTTGTGTGCGGATGAAAGGCTTTTCGATGATTCGCAAAGAGGGGAGCACGTCAGCTTCTTCCCAGTCGGATCCTGCCGCTGTAGCTTCTCAGAAGCATTCGGAGGCGCTGCTGCAGCAGCCGGTGTGGGACGTTGTCTCTATAGCGGATTGGGGGACGGCGTCTCCATACCCAACCGATCATGTGCTGTTGATTGGCGGCACTGCCGATCAGCGAAACGCCATCAAACTCAGCTATCCTGGGTTGCAAGAGCTGTTTGTACAGCCTGGCGCGACGATCGAAGAGATCGCCGCTCAGTTAAAAGCACTGCCGGCTATAAAGCACATCATCTGGATCGTTCCTCATTCCGACCTTGTCTCTTACGCTTCCGACGCTGTTATTCAGAGCCAGCAGGAGGGGGTGATTCAACTTTTTCGATGGGTCAAATCGTTGCTGAGCCTGGGATTCGGGTCTAAGGAACTGTACTGGACAATCTTGACAACCGGGACACAGGCGGTTCATCCGCAGGATGCGGTACATCCAACTCATGCAAGTGTTCACGGATTTGCAGGTTCCCTGGCAAAAGAATGGACAGAATGGAAAATTCGCCTGATTGATTTGGAGCCGGATTCAGATATTCCTTACGGCCAAATGACCATGATTCCGCCAGACCCGCAAGGAAATGCGTGGGCTGTGCGCAATCGGCAGTGGTACCGTCAGAAGCTGCTGAAGGTGTACGGTATTCATGCACCTTCGTCCACCGTGTACCGAAAGAATGGGGTGTATGTCGTCATTGGCGGAGCCGGAGGCATCGGTGAAGCCTGGAGCGAATACATGATCCGCACCTACCAGGCCCGAATCGTATGGATCGGCCGACGAGCGCAAGACGACAGCATCAGCGCTAAGCTCGATCGATTGGGCAATTGGGGCCCGGCACCTGTATATCTCGCTGCGGACGCAAGTGATTATCAGGCTCTTCAAGCCGCTTATGAAGATATCAAAGCGAGGTACGCTGTCATTCATGGGGTGATTCACTCGGCCGTCGGTGCACTGGATCAAAGTTTGGCCCAGATGAACGAATCCCGGTTCCAGGCGGGACTGTCTGCGAAAATAGACGTAAGTGTACGAATGGCGCAAGTCTTTGGAAGAGAACCGTTGGATTTTGCCCTGTTTTTTTCATCGATCGGTTCTTTCGGCAAGCCGCTCGGACAAAGCAGTTACACAGCCGGCTGTACGTTCGCGGACGCTTTTGCTCTTCAGCTCAGGAAAGAATGGTCTTCTTCGGTCAAAGTGATGAACTGGGGTTACTGGGGCGACATCGGGATAGGAAGCGCAGTCCCGCGAGCCTTTAAGAACAGGATGGCGCAAAGCGGAATCGGCTTTATCGAGCCGGCTGACGCCATGATCGCTTTGGAAGCGCTGCAGGCAGGACCCATCGATCAATTATCGTTGATCCAATTGGATCAATCACGGGCCCAGCAGTATGCGGATGAGGATGAATGGCTGGAGGTATACCCCGAACAGCGTGCAGTATCCGGTTCGAGTATTCGAAACTTGATGCCGCAGGCGGGGCCGCAAGTGGAACAGTTGATAGCCAATGGGGCTGCCTTAAGAGAAGGGATGGATCGTTTGCTTGGCCGACTGCTTTGGGGCGAGCTGCAGCGAAGCGGGATACTCGCGGATCAAAGTAGACTACTGGATATGTACAAGCGTTGGTTCGAGGAGAGTATGTCGCTTCTGACGAAACATGGAATATTCCCGCAAGCAGGTAATTACGACAGCGCTTACAGGGATTCTTTAAACGAAGGGGATGCAGCTTGGCAGGAGCAAAAAGAGCGATGGCGGGAAGAGACGAACTTGAGGGCCCAATTGTCGCTGGTGGAAGCAGCGCTGCAAGCACTGTCGGATATTTTAACAGGCAAACGTCCGGCCACTGAGGTTATATTTCCGAATTCTTCGATGGAGCGTGTAGAAGGTATCTACAAAAATAATGAGGCAGCCGACCACTTCAATGAAGTGCTTTCCGATACGGTCATTGCCTGTATCCAGGAACAGCTGCGGCATGATCCCGACGCACAGATTAGTATTCTTGAGATTGGAGCTGGAACAGGGGGGACGAGCGCCATTGTTCTGGACAAGCTCAAGCCGTATCGCAACCGCATTCGGGAGTATGCGTATACGGATCTTTCCAAAGCCTTTTTGATGCATGCCGAAAACGAGTACGGTTCCGATCATCCTTATTTGACAACTCATATTGTGAATGCAGAACAATCGCTGTTCGAGCAGCTTGTACCAACCGACAGCTTTGATATCGTTATAGCGGCTAACGTGCTGCACGCGACCAAAGACATTCGCCAAACGATTCGGAACGTGAAGGCGGCTTTAAAGTCCAATGGCTGGATTGTAATGAATGAGCTTAGCGCCCATTCGTTATTTACCCATTTGACTTTCGGCCTTTTGGAAGGCTGGTGGTTGTACGAGGATGCAGAAATAAGAATTCCGGGCGGGCCGGGAGTATCCTCGACAGAATGGAAAAATCTATTGGAACAGGAAGGATTTAGGGATGTTTTCTTTCCCGCAGCAGATGCGCATGAGTTGGGACAGCAGATTATAGCAGCTTCCAGCGACGGAATGATTCGCATTCGACGCAAGCATGAATCAGGGCAATCTCCCCAGATCGGCGCCGAAGAACGGACCCGCTCCGCTTTGCGCGAAAATAAACAGAATAAGCCGGATGTTTGGCAAGATTTATTGTTGGAGAGAAGTTTGAGCTATTTCAAGAAATTGATCGGCGATACCCTGAAAATACCGACGCAGCAAATTGATCCGTCCGAGCCATTGGAGAACTACGGCATTGATTCGATTCTGGTTGTTCAGATGACCGACACGCTTCGCAAAGCATTCGGAGAAGTAAGCAGCACCCTGTTTTTCGAATACCAAACTTTGGATGCGGTGATTGACCATTTTATCCGGACGAGGAAAGAGAAGCTGGCAGCCCTGCTGGGATTAGAACAGAACGAGCTTGAGGCACACAGCGATGATGCGGCGGCTGCGCCAAGGGCTGTTCCTTCAGCTCCGAAGCTTCTTGGCAAGGAGAACAGACGCTTTATTCAAGTAACAGAGCCGGCGGGCACTGGGCTTTCGCCTTCTCGCGAACCGATCGCAATCATCGGGGTCAGCGGACGATATCCGCAAGCAAACAATCTGGATGCTTATTGGGAGCAGTTGCAGAAGGGGGCCGATTGCATAACGGAGGTTCCCGCCGATCGGTGGGCGATGGATGAACTGTTCGAAGCAGATCCGAAGAAAGCGGCAGAGGCTGGCAAAAGCTATGGCAAATGGGGCGGATTCATAGACGGCTTTGCCGAATTTGATCCCTTGTTTTTCAATATTTCCCCGCGCGAAGCATTAAGTATGGACCCGCAGGAACGGTTGTTTTTAATGTCGTGCTGGGAAGTTATGGAAGATGCCGGGTATACAAGGGAACGTTTGGCCAAACACTTCAATCGCCAGGTCGGCGTTTTCGCAGGCATTACTAAAACGGGATTTGATTTGTGCGGGTCGGAAGACTGGAAAAGAGAGGAGCGTATTTATCCTCATACTTCCTTCGGTTCGGTGGCTAATCGGGTCTCCTATCTGTTAAATCTGCAAGGCCCCAGCATGCCGATTGATACGATGTGCTCTTCCTCATTGACCGCTATACACGAAGCTTGTGAGCACCTGCATCGACAGGAATGCGAGATGGCTATTGCGGGCGGGGTGAATCTCTATTTGCATCCGTCCAGCTACATCGCTCTTAGCGCGCAGCAGATGCTTTCCGCAGACGGACAATGCAAAAGCTTCGGTCTGGGCGGCAACGGCTTCGTACCGGGGGAAGGCGTCGGTACCGTGCTGTTGAAGCCGCTGTCGCGGGCGATTGCCGATCAGGATCACATCTATGCCGTTATTCGCGCTACAGCGATCAATCATGGGGGCAAAACGAATGGTTACACGGTTCCTAATCCAATGGCACAAGGCGAGCTTATTCGCAAAGCACTGGATAAAGCGGGCATCCATGCTCGTACCGTGAGCTATATGGAGGCGCACGGAACAGGAACCGAACTGGGCGACCCGATCGAGATCGCTGGACTTACGCAGGCGTTCGGAAAAGATACGCAGGAAACCGGATTTTGCTCCATCGGCTCCGTTAAATCGAATATTGGCCATTTAGAAGCAGCTGCTGGCATCGCGGGCTTGACCAAAATTATTTTGCAAATGAAGCATCAAAAGCTTGTTCCTACGCTTCATGCGGAGCAATTGAATCCGAACATTCATTTTGCCAAAACGCCTTTTACCGTGCAGCAGAAGCTTCAAGAGTGGAGAAGACCGTCGGTCATCCTTCATGGAGTTGCACGGGAATATCCGCGCATCGCCGGCATTTCTTCTTTTGGAGCGGGCGGGGCTAATGCGCATGTCGTGATTGAGGAATATATACCGCGAACGGAAGAGCGTCCCTTATTCGCTGTTTCACCGGACCAGCCTGCGCTTATCGTCCTTTCTGCCAAAAATGAAGGGCGCCTTCGGGAACAGGTTCTGCGTTTGAACGCCTATTTGGAGAAGCATCTTCTGCAGGATGCAGCTCTTGCCGATATCGCCTACACCTTGCAAACAGGGCGCGAAGCGATGGATGAACGTTTGGCCTTGATTGTATATTCAATGAAGGAATTGAAGGAGAAGCTGCAAGCTTTTATAGAAGGTCAGGAAAGTACCGAATATGTATATCGCGGACAAGTGAAGCGCAATAAAGAAACGATGGCTCTGTTTGCCGACGATGAGATGCAGGAAGCCGTAACCCGCTGGATCGCGCGAAAGAAATATACGAAGCTGCTGGATCTGTGGGTCAAGGGGCTTTCCCTGGATTGGGATCAATTTTATGGAGATGCTCAGCCTCGCCGCATTCCTTTGCCGACGTATGCATTTGGTAAGGAACGGTATTGGATGCCTGAGGATCAGGCGAACACAAGGAGCAGAGCGTTGGTTCAGGGTGTGGAATCCCGCTTGCATCCGCTGCTTCACCGCAATACTTCCGATTTGGCGGAGCAGCGGTACAGCTCCAGCTTTACAGGTCATGAATTTTTTCTCCGTGATCATCGCGTAAAAGGCAGCCGCGTTTTGCCGGGTGTGGCCTATCTGGAAATGGCCAGAGCTGCAGTCGTTGACGCGCTGGGGAGCAGCGTGCAGGGTTCGATGTTGCAACAGAATCAAATCGAGAGAATGCGGCTCAAGAACATCGTATGGCTGCGGCCCGTCATCGTCGATGAGGAAGAGACCGGCGTTCATATTGCTCTGTGTCCAGAAGATAACGGAGAAATTGCTTTTGAAATTTACAGCCTGCCCCGCGGGAATGAAGCGGAGGCAATTGTTCATTGTCAGGGAGTGGCAGAAGCAGGCGCTCCGGCGATCCAGCCGAAGGCGGATCTGGCAAATCTGATGCATGAATGCAAAAACGGGTTTATTTCTCCTGAGCTGCTCTATGAAGCTTTCCATCAGATGGGGATCGAATATGGACCGGGTCACCGCGCCATTGAATCTTTGTACATGGGAAACGATCTGTTTTTGGCCAGGCTGTCTTTGCCCTTATCGGCATCCGATCAGGATCAGGCTTACGTGCTGCACCCAAGCCTGATGGACGCTGCCTTGCAAGCACCGCTTGGTTATTTCCTCAGTTCCGCAGGCGGAGCAGTGCCTGCCCCGGTGAAGCCTGTGCTGCCTTATGCTCTGCAGGAGCTGGAAGTGATATGCGCATGCACGAGCTCAATGTGGGCATTAATCCGGCACAGTCAAGGAAGCAAACCGGGCGATAAACTGCAGAAGCTCGACATCGATCTGATGGATGAAACGGGTCAAATTTGCGTGCGAATGAGAGGATATACAACTCGCGTTCTGGATGAGGAGGGAGACCGTGCAGATACGGCGGTTCAAACAGCGACTTTGTTGTTTGAGCCGGGTTGGGACGAACAGGCGATTGAACCCGCTGTGCAGGCTTCTTTTGAGCAGCATGTGGTGTTGATTTGCGAGCAGGATAACAATCTGGCGGCTTGGCTTGCACAACATATGAATGAAACAAGCTGCATCCATCTTCATTCGGAAGAGGACAGCCTCGCTGAACGCTTTCAAGCGTATGCGGCTCAGATATTGGCACAGCTGCAGGCGATTCGGAACAACGGTTCCAGCGGCAAAGTGCTGATTCAGCTTGTCGGCTCGTGCAGGAATGAACAGCGGCTGTGGACCGGCCTGTATGGACTGCTGCAAACAGCCCAGATGGAGAATTCCAAAATTGTGAGTCAATTGATTGAAATGGAGCCCGAAGCTGCTTCGGAAGTCTGGAAGCAGAGGCTGCTGGAGAACCGTGTACGTCCAACGGACGGACGGGTTCAATATCGCCAAGGTAAACGCCGTGTAGGCGTTTGGAAGGAGATAGAGGCGTTGGATCATACGCCAAATTATCCCTGGAAGGACCGCGGCATTTATGTCATTACAGGAGGTGCGGGCAATCTCGGGCTTATTTTTGCTGCTGAAATGACCCGGCATGTGGAAGGGGCCGTAGTTTTTTTGACAGGACGGTCGCCGCTTTCCGCAGATATGCAAGCCAAGCTGCAGAATCTGGCGTCTTCCGGCAATCAGGTTCACTACAGGCAGGTGGATGCAGCGGATCAAGAAGCCGTTGTTGCTTTCATCGATAAGATCGTACAGGATTATGGCCGATTGGATGGCATTATCCACAGTGCAGGTCTCATTCGCGATCAGTACTTGCATGTGAAAAGTCAGGAACAGCTGCGCGAGGTTATGGCTCCCAAGGTGAACGGCCTGATCCATATCGATGAGGCCACCCGCGGACTTCCGCTGGACTTTTTTATGATCTTCTCCTCTTTGGCTGCCGTGATGGGGAACTTGGGACAGGGCGATTATGCGGCTGCCAACGCTTTTATGGATGCTTATGCCGGATATCGGGTATCGTTAGCCGAGCAGGGTCAACGTCATGGTCAAACGATTTCGATTAATTGGCCGTTGTGGCAGGAAGGCGGGATGCAGGTGCCTGCCCAGACCGGGCAATGGATGGAGGATAATCTGGGGATCGTACCGCTGCCGACGCCATCGGGCATACGAGCTTTGCTTCAGGGATTCGCCGCAAATAAAAGCCGGATTATCGTTGTGAATGGGCGGCCGGCGCCAATCAGGCAAAAGCTGTTTCCGCCGCGCGTTGCTGCGGCAAAGCCGATTGCCGCAACCGCTTCATCCATCGGACAAAACGCGGTTGGAGATGCAAAGAGCTTGCCGGACAAGCTGCTGGCCGCTCTAACGGCAGCGATTTCCAAATTGCTTAAAGTGAACGGCGATGATATCGATATCCATACCGGGCTGAGCGAATATGGGTGTGATTCCATTTCGTTCACTCAATTCGCCAACGATCTGAATCGGGATTTCAAGCTTGAATTGGCGCCTACCGTCTTTTTTGAGTACGAAACCTTGGCGAGTCTGGCTGCCTATTTATTGGAGGAACACGGCCCTAGTATTAGGGAAAAGTTTGCCGAATCGATTGGAAGCCCCGGCGTTTTACGGGCTGCGGGGGAAGAGGAGAGCTTGACCGGTTCAACCGGACAGATCAACCAAGCCGCGTCTGTTTCTTTCGCAACTCGCCGCGGCCGCCGATTTGCCAAGCTTCCCGAGGTTTCTTCCGAAAGAAAGGCAGCTGCCGCCGCCGATTCGGATGCCATCGCGATTGTAGGTGTAAGCGCCTGCTTCCCGATGGCCCGGGACATCGATGAGTTCTGGAGCAATCTGGCCGAGGGCAAAGATTGCATTCGTGAAATCCCCGCTGATCGGTGGGATTGGAGAGCTATTTACGGCGATCCGGCGAAAGAAGAAAATAAGACAAATATCAAGTGGAGCGGTTTTATCGACGGTGTGGACGAATTTGATCCTTTGTTTTTCGGGATTTCTCCGCGCGAGGCCGAATTAATGGATCCTCAGCAGCGGCTGTTGATGACCCATGTATGGAAGGTGATCGAAGATGCGGGAATGTCACCGCAAAGTTTATCGGGTACGAAAACGGGGATTTTTGCAGGAACATCTTTCAGCGGCTACAGCAGTCTGATTTCCAAGGCTCAGCTTCCCGTAGACAGCTATTCCTCAACCGGGCTTGTTCCTTCTGTAGGACCTAACCGAATGAGCTTTTTTCTGAATATCCACGGGCCGAGCGAACCGATTGAGACCGCCTGTTCAAGCTCTTTGGTTGCTATTGTGCGTGCGGTGAGCGCGATTGAAAACGGCAGTTGCGAGATGGCAATTGTCGGAGGGGTGAATACGATCGTTACGCCGGACGGGCATATCAGTTTCAACAAAGCAGGTATGCTGGCGCATGACGGCCGTTGTAAAACATTTTCCGATGAAGCTAATGGATATGTCCGCAGCGAAGGCGCAGGCATGCTCTTCTTGAAGAAGCTGAGCGCAGCCGAGCGGGACGGCAATGTGATTTACGGATTGATTCGGGGAGCTGCCGAAAATCACGGCGGCCGGGCGACTTCATTGACGGCTCCGAATCCGAAAGCCCAGGCCGATCTGCTCAAAACAGCCTATACGCAAGCAGGCATTGATCCGAACACGATCACTTATATAGAAACACACGGCACGGGCACGGAGCTTGGAGATCCGATTGAAATTAACGGGCTCAAATCCGCCTTCCAGTCTTTGCATGAAATGGCGGGAAGTTCACCGAGGCCGGAGGCTTACTGCGGCTTGGGCTCCGTCAAATCGAATATTGGACACGCTGAGTTGGCTGCGGGAATTGCCGGAGTAATCAAGGTGCTGCTGCAGCTTAAACATCGGACATTGGTAAAAAGCCTGCACTGTGAGACGATCAATCCATATATCCAATTGAAAGACAGTCCCTTTTACATTGTGCAGGAAAAACAGGCCTGGATGGCCGTGAAGGATAAGGATGACAATGAGCTGCCCCGGCGAGCGGGCATAAGCTCCTTTGGCTTCGGAGGCGCCAATGCGCATGTGGTGCTTGAGGAATATGTGCCCAAGCATCCTGCTGATCGCCGGACTGCCGCAATCACACCTGACGCCCCCGCGGTTATTGTGCTGTCGGCTAAAAATGAAGATCGCCTTTATGAGCAAGCGAAGCAGTTGTTAGCTTTTTTGCAAAAAAGACAGATCGATGACGCCGCCTTGGCGGATGTCGCTTATACGCTACAGACAGGGCGTGAAGCGATGGAAGAGCGTCTGGCTATGACGGCTTCCTCCGTCCCTGAATTGGAACAGCATCTCCAAGCATTCATACAAGGCGGCGAAGGCAGCGGATTATTGTATCGAGGGCAGGCTCAACGGATTCAAAAGCTGATTGCCCAGTTCGGCTCGGAGGAGGAGACCAGGAACTCTGTAACGCGATGGATGGAGCAACAAGCTTACGCAAACGTGCTGGAACTGTGGGTCAGAGGACTTTCCGTGAACTGGAGTCAACTGTACAAGGAGGGCAAACCGCGTTTAATCAGCTTGCCGACGTATCCGTTCGCTAAGGAACGCTACTGGGTGCCGGATGCCAAGAAAGAGTATGGCAGCCAATCTAACGGGACTTTGGCGTTCCTGCATCCGCTGCTGCATCGCAACACCTCCGATTTTTCGGAACAACGGTTTGAATCGCTTTTTACAGGACAGGAATTTTTCTTCAAGGATCACCGAGTCAACGGGCAAAAGGTTTTCCCGGGCGCAGCCTATTTGGAAATGACTCGCGCTGCCGCGGAGAGATCGCTTGGCGGACCCAACGAAAGCCCGGGAAGCGATAGGACGGATATCCTGTATTTGAACAATATCGTCTGGGCAAGAGCGGTTACGATCGCTGAGGAGCCCGCCAGCCTGCATATTGCACTTGTTCCCACGGAAGCCGGCCAAGCGGCTTTTGAAATTTACAGCGCATCGGATGGCAGTAACAACGAACGCATCGTACACAGTAAAGGATTAGCCGTATGGGGCTATGGAGCAGCTGTGGAAAAGCGGGATTTGCCGGCTTTGCAGGCTTCGTGCAGTCATACCGAAATAAGCCGGAGCCGCGTGTATAAAACGTTTAAGGCCATCGGAATCGACTATGGTCCGTCCCATCAAGGCATTGAAACCCTTTATATCGGAAAGGGGCAAGTTTTGGCCAAACTGGCTTTGCCAGGACCCTTTGCAGTCGGTTCGCATGAATTTGTGCTCCATCCCGGCATGCTGGATGCGGCCTTGCAGGCAACGATTGGCTTTTTGTTGGGTTCGTATGCTGAAGAGGACATGCCGTTAATCCGTCCCATCGTCCCATTTGCCCTGCAGGAGATCGAAATCAGGGGGGCATGTACGGCTTCGATGTGGGCTTTGATCCGTTACAGTGAGGGCAGCCATCCCGAGAGTTCGCTCCAAAAGCTCGATATCGATATGATGGATGCCGATGGAAGTACGCGGATACGGTTGAAGGGATACACTTCTCGTGCATGGGACAGTGAATTGCAACAGGCTGCGGATAAGAATGGAGCCGAGCCGTCGTTGTTTGCGCCGGCCTGGACAGAGCAGGCGGCCAAGGCCGGGCAAGATGTCGAATATGACGAGCATCTGGTCATGATGTGCGAACCGGAACATCCTCTGGAAGACGATTGGAAATCTCGCTTTAACCGTGTTCGCTTTATTGTCCTGCAATCGCAGGAACAGGGCGTTGCTGACCGGTACAAGACGTATGCGGAATGGATACTTGAAGAGATTCAGGCGCTCTTGAGAAAGCCTTCCGCAGGGAAGGTATTGATTCAGCTTGTCTTCTCAACAAAAAAGGAACAGCAGCTTTTCAGCGGTTTGTTCGGGCTTCTGCAAACAGCTGCCTTGGAGAATCCGAGAATAACCGTGCAATGTATTGGCGCGGAGTCGACCGAGGACGTATTTATTTCCAAATTATTAGAAATAAACGCAGGCACTTTGGACATGAGAGTTCGGTATGAAGCGGGTAATCGGTATGTGGGCAACTGGGCAGAAGTGGATCGCCCCGGACAACTGGCAGCCCTGCCATGGAAGGATCGCGGCGTCTATGTCATCACAGGCGGAGCCGGCGGTTTGGGTCTGATCTTTGCCAACGAAATTATCCGCCGGGTGAAAATGCCCGTCCTGCTGCTTGCCGGCAGCACTTCTTTGAAGCCGGAGAAGCGAGACAAGATCAGAGAGATGGAAAAGCTCGGCGCTAAGGTTGCTTACCGGCAAGTCGATATCACGAAGGCTCACAGCGTAAATGAATGGATTCATGAGATACAGCGGGAATATGGCAGAATTGATGGGATCATCCATTGCGCCGGCATCATTCGCGATAATTATTTGTTGAAGAAAACGCAGGATGAGCTGCAGGAAGTTCTCGCTCCGAAGGTTAGCGGTGTGATGCATTTGGATGAAGCGACCAAGGATGAAACGCTCGATTTCTTTATTATGTTTTCTTCCTTGGCGGCAATGGCGGGAAGCGCCGGCCAAGGCGATTATGCCGCCGCGAATGCATTCATGGACGCTTATGCGCACTATCGTTCCCAACTGGCGGCAGAAGGCCGACGTCAGGGACGCTCCCTATCGATCAATTGGCCGCTGTGGCAGGATGGCGGGATGCAGGTTGAGCCCGATCTAGCGAGAATGATGCGTCAGCACACGGGCATCGTCAGTCTGGAGACAGAAGCCGGCCTTCAGTCTTTCTATCGAAGCTGGGCCGCGGAAGGGAGTCAGGTATCGGTAGTGGCTGGCCATCTTCAGCGTCTGCAATCCGCGATGTTCCGGCAGCCCTCGCCGCCTGTGGAGCAAGCACAAGCAGCTTCCAAGCTGTCAGAGGTTGCGGTTCATCCGGACGAATTGCGGGAAAAAGCGGTTCATATGTTGAAGCAACTGCTCGCTGCTGTTATCAAACTGCCGGCGAATCGGATTGATCCCATGATGCCAATGGAGAAATACGGGATTGATTCCTTGATGATCATGCAGTTGAACAACCAATTGGAAGAGACCTTTGGTTCCCTGTCTAAAACACTCTTTTTCGAATATCAGACGTTAGATGCATTGAGCGATTATTTCCTTGAAAACCATCGGGCGCAGCTGCTGAATCTGTTAGAGATTCAACAGCCGCAGCCTGTTTCAGAGGGAGCTGTCACTCACACCGCAGCCTCAGACCCGGTAAGCCGCGAGAAGGTGGAGAGGATCGGCAGTAAGCCTGAGCGATTCGTTCCTTCCCGTCGAGACGAGAAGGAAGCAAGGTCATCCTCTGCATTGGACATCGCGATTATCGGTGTAGCCGGCCGTTATCCCGGCGCAGTCGATATTCAGCAGTTCTGGAGCAATTTGCGGGATGGCAAAGACAGTATCACAGAAATTCCGCAGGAACGCTGGGATTATCGTTTATATTACGATGAAGATAAGACGAAGTTGGGTAAAACGAACAGTAAGTGGGGCGGTTTCATGGAAGGCGTAGATCGTTTCGACCCGCTCTTTTTCCACATCTCGCCTCGAGAAGCGGAAATCATGGACCCGCAGGAGCGTTTATTCCTGCAATGCGCATTTGAAGTATTGGAAGATGCCGGTTATACCCGTGAAGCTTTAAGTAAGCGTTATGGGAATGGCTATGGCGGCAACGTGGGCGTATACGTCGGAGTGATGTATGAAGAATATCAGCTTTACGGAGCGCAGGAGCAGACGCAAGGCCGTTCTATCGCTCTTGCAGGAAGTCCGTCATCAATTGCCAATCGGGTATCGTACTTCTGTAACTTTCACGGTCCGAGTATGGCGATTGATACGATGTGTTCCTCTTCTCTTACGGCGATCCATCTGGCTTGCAATGCGCTCTTGCGCGGCGAATGCGAGCTGGCGCTTGCCGGCGGTGTGAATGTATCGATTCACCCGAATAAGTATTTGAATCTGGGTCAGGGCAAATTCGTTTCGAGCAAGGGCAGATGCGAGAGCTTCGGGGAAGGGGGAGACGGGTATGTCCCGGGGGAAGGAGTGGGCGCATTACTGCTCAAGCCGTTTCATCTGGCGGTCGCTGACGGCGATCAGATTTACGGAGTGATCAAGGGAACTGCGGCTAACCACGGCGGCAAAACGAACGGATATACCGTTCCTAATCCGAATGCCCAAGCTGATGTCATTGCACGAACATTGAAAGAAGCGGGCATTGACCCAAGAACGGTGAGTTATATCGAAGCGCACGGCACGGGAACATCGCTTGGCGATCCGATAGAGATGACAGGATTGACCAAATCTTTCCAGAGGTACACGAAAGACAAGCAGTTCTGTGCGATTGGCTCGGTGAAGTCTAACATCGGGCATTGCGAGAGCGCAGCGGGGATCGCTGGGGTAACGAAAGTACTACTACAGATGAAGCATAAACAGCTTGTTCCTTCGCTGCACGCAGAGACGTTGAACCCGAACATCGACTTTGGCAAGACACCGTTTGTCGTTCAGCAAAGGCTGGAGGAGTGGGTGCGTCCGCAAATCAGCATAAACGGAGTTATGAAGGAATATCCGCGAAGAGCAGGCGTTTCCGCATTCGGGGCCGGAGGCTCTAACGTCCATATTCTTCTTGAAGAATATGTGCCTCAAAGCCGTCAGCATTCTCCGCAGCCTGCCATGGGGCAGCAGCCTGTACTCATTGTGCTGTCCGCCAAACAACCGGAGCGGCTGCGCGAACAGGCAGATCGATTGCTGCATGTATTGCGGCAACAATCGATTTCTGACAACATGCTCGCTGATATCGCGTACACGCTGCAAATCGGAAGGGAAGCTATGGAGGAGCGCCTGGGCATTGAGGCTGCTTCATCGGAAGAGCTTAAGATGAAGCTGGAGGCTTTTCTGGAAGGCAACAACGCTGTGGAAGGCCTTTATCCGGGGCATCGAAAACGAGGGCAAGAGGCATTTCTCGCTTCGGCCGACGAGAGCTCGGCTCCTGATATACCCGGATTGCTTCAACAACGTAAATATGGTGAAGTTCTGGCGTTGTGGAGCAATGGGGCATTTGTGGATTGGGAGGATATGTATGGCGGCGGCATACGGCAGCGAGTCAGTTTGCCCACGTATCCTTTTGCCAGGGACCGCTATTGGGTTCCTGCGATGAGTGACAAAGCGGATATGGAGTTTACCGGCCGTACTCTTCCGCTCCATTCCGGCGATCAGAAAGAAACTGAGGCCGAGGAACAGGTTGCGCTGTACCCGGAAACGGTTGCCTCTGTGTTTCAGAACATGAAGCAGCAACTGAAAAGCGCAGTGAAGCCTTTGGATTTGTCTGCTGCTTCCCCGCAAGCGGCAGAGTCGGAGATCGGGGAAGTGCGCTCTCAAGTGCAGGAGGTTCTCGTACGGTACTTATCTGAATTGCTTGAGGTCAGCGACGAGTACTTGGATGTTCATGTGGAGTTGGATGAGTACGGATTCGATCAAATCAAACAGGTCGAACTTATTCAGAGATTAAATCAGACCTACGAACTGGATATGACACCGGCTATTTTCTTGGAGTATCCGACAATCCTTAATCTTGTCCAATATTTGTTAATTACTTACACCGAAAGATTGACAGCCTACTATCAACGGTTAACCGTCAAAGTGTAAGATATTTGCTGCACGTGTACAGGAGGGAAAAGAATGAAGGTAATGGATCGGCATCTCAGCAAGCTGCTGTGGGCGCAATTGCAGGCTGTGGGCATATCGTTCCATGGAAGTAAGGGAACGGACATTGACCTCAAACACACCGGGATCAGCCATGGATATGAGAGATGGTTGGAAACGAGTTTATTGTTGCTGGTTCAAGAACGAATACTTGCCTGCGATGGGCAGTTTTATTATCTGGCCGATGAAGTTCCTGCGAATGTGAACGCCGTATGGGAGGAATGGGAACAGCAGAAGACAGCTTGGTTGAATGAACCCGATCTGAAAGCTCAAGTGAGATTAGTCGACGCAGCGCTTCGTGCGCTGCCCGACATTCTCGCCGGAAAACTGCCCGCTACAGATATTATGTTTCCAGGATCCTCGATGGAATTGGTTGAGGGTATCTATAAGAACAATCGTGTATCGGACTATTTTAACGATGTGCTCGGAAATACGCTGATTTTATTTATAGAAGAAACACTCAAGCATAATCCTTCTGCGCAGATACGAATTTTTGAGATTGGCGCGGGGAGCGGAGGGACGAGCGCAGGGTTGTTCAATAGATTGCAGGCGTACAGGGATCATATCAAGGAATATGGCTATACGGATATTTCGCGAGCCTTTTTGCTGCATGCCGAAAAAGAATACGGCCCGGACAATCCTTATTTGACTTACCGAATTTTCAATACAGAGCAGTCTGTTGCCGGACAAGGCATTATACCGGGTGCCTATGACGTGGTAATTGCCGCTAATGTGCTGCATGCCACGGCCAATATTCAAAAAACCTTGCGCAACGCCAAAGCCCTCTTGAGAAAAAACGGTCTCCTTTTATTGAATGAAATCAGCACACATTCTTTGTTCACCCATCTGACCTTTGGACTGCTGAAAGGATGGTGGCTGTATGAAGATCCGGAGCTGCGCATTCCGGGCTGTCCTGGACTATATCCTAGTGTATGGCAGCAGGTGCTGGAAAGCGAAGGCTTTGGCTCTGTATTCTTCCCGACGGAAGAATCTCATCATTTGGGTCAACAAATTATCGTTGCTGAAAGCGATGGAGTGGTTCGGCAAATACAGGAAAGCAAGCCCGCTCCATTATCTGAAAAGGAAAAAGGCGAGCTGCCCCCGTCCCGTCGGGACAAACCCAATCGTCCGGTGACGAGCGTGCGTGAGGCTTCCTCCAACTCCAGAATCGTCGATTTCGTGAGAGAGAGATTGATCGTAACGATGTCTGAAGCATTGAAGCTGGACAGGGATCTGATCGATCTTGATCAATCGTTTGCCGATTATGGACTTGATTCCATTATTGGCGTCAATTTTGTTCAAGCGGTTTCCGACATACTGAGGATCGATTTGCAAACCACCGACATCTTTGATTTTAGCTCGATTCGCCGCCTAACGGAGTTTATTGTGTCAGAGCACGGAGATGCCATTGCAGCCATGTTGCCGGGAAGCGAGCATTCTTCGGTTCCTCATCAGGAAATAAAGGCAGAGCCGCAGGAGCATAAAAACGCTTTTAGGCAGGTGGGAAATTCACAGAGAAGCACGATCAGAGAAACGGATACTTCTCAACTGACCGATCAAGCAGACTCTGCCGCTTATTATGAACCTATTGCTATCATTGGAATGAGTGGCAGATTCGCCAAGTCCGGCAGTGTGGATGCGCTGTGGGAACATTTGGCTAATGGCGATAATCTGGTAGATCGAATTTCCCGTTGGGACTTGTCCCAATACCATAAAAAGGAAGACTTGTATTGCGATTACGGAAGCTTTTTGGATGGGATCGATCAATTCGATCCGTTATTTTTCAATATATCGGGGATTGAGGCCACTTATATGGACCCGCAGCAGCGTCTTTTTTTAGAGGAGTCATGGAGGGCGCTGGAAAATGCGGGGTACGCAGGAGCCAAAGTTGGGGGAACTCGCTGCGGGGTGTACGTTGGATGTGCGGCAGGGGATTATAACACACTGTTTACCGAAAACCTTCCTCCTCAGGCGTTATGGGGCTCTCTCAATTCAGCGATTGCGGCTCGCATTGCTTATTGTCTGGATCTTCAAGGTCCTGCTATTGCTGTGGATACGGCTTGCTCCAGCTCTCTTGTTTCGATCCATCTTGCCTGCCAGGGATTGTGGTCCGGAGAGACGGACATGGCCTTGGCCGGAGGTATTTATATCCAGGCTACGCCTCAATATCACTTGTTGGCCGATGGAGCGGGGATGCTGTCGCGTACCGGCAAGTGCTACACCTTTGACAACCGGGCTGACGGTATGGTGCCGGGAGAAGCCGTTGGGGCGGTTGTACTCAAACGCCTCCGCGACGCAATCGATGACGGTGACCATATCTACGGCGTCATTCGCGGTTCGGGGATCAATCAGGACGGTACGACCAACGGCATAACGGCGCCCAGCCTCAAGTCGCAAGAACGGCTGGAGCGCGAGGTGTATGAAACGTTTGGCATTGATCCGGCACAGATTCAGATGGTTGAAGCGCATGGAACGGGCACCAGGCTCGGCGACCCGATCGAGTATCAGGCGCTCAGCCGGGCTTTCCGCCATTATACCGATGATGAGCAATTTTGTGCGATCGGTTCGTTGAAAACGAACATTGGGCATACGCAGCTTGCCTCCGGTGTAGCCGGGTTAATCAAAATTCTGCTGTCCTTGCAGCATAAGCAGATACCGCCCTCTCTACACTTCGAGTCGGGCAATTCGAACATTCAGTTTGCGAGCAGTCCCTTTTATGTGAATACAGCATTGAAGGAATGGAACGTGAAGCCAGGGGTCAAAAGGCGTGCCGCCATCAGCTCATTCGGCGCTACAGGAACGAACGCGCACATGGTGATCGAAGAAGCTCCGCAGATGGAGCGCGTGCACGCCGGGAAGCCGGGTTACCTGATCGTCTTATCGGCGCAAAGCCAGGGGCAGCTGCGTCAGCAGGCTGAACAGCTGGCTGCCTTTTGCACGCAGGAGCCCGGCATCGACTGCGGCAACATCAGCTATACGCTTTTGCTCGGCAGAAAGCACTTCAAGCATCGCTTGGCCTGTGTGGCACGCACGGCCGAAGAGGTGGCAGCCCTCCTTCGCGGCTGGATGCAAAAAGGGAAGCAGCCGCAGGTATATGTCTCCGAGGTTCAGGAGAATGAACGACGCGAGCAGCCATCGCTGAAACGTTATGGCAATGCGTGCATCCGCAGCTGCCGGGAAATCGGGGAAGCTGGCGAGTATATGGAACAATTGTCAGCGATCGCCGATTTATACAGCCTGGGCTACGGCTTGGAGTATGAAGAGCTGTTCGCGGATGGCGGGTATTCGCGGATTCCGCTGCCGACGTATCCGTTTGCGCGGGAGCGTTACTGGGTGCCGGAGAAAACCGCGGCGGCAACCGTGGAGGCAACTGCGGAGGCTTCACACAGCGACTCTGTCTGGGCTAGTAGAGAGGCAGCGAGCGAACAGGAAGCGGCAGAGCTGCTGACCTTTGAGGAGCGGTGGCAGGAGCGGGCGCTCACGGGCGAAGCGGCCGGACAGCGGCAAGAAGGCCGGCGGCAGACGCTGGTCTGTTTCTTGTCTGCGCCGGAGCGGCAGCAAGCGGTCAGCGAAGCTCTTCGGAGGCTGGCCCCGGCAAGCCGTGTGATCTTCATCGGCGAGGGCTCCGGCTTCGAGCGGCATTCGCCAAGCTTCTACAGCGTTCGGCGGGATCAAGGCGATACGTATCGGGAAGCCTGGCAAGCGATTGGCGCCGAACACGGGGAGATCGCTGCGGCCTTCTATCTGTGGCCGCTGGAGGATGCGGGCTTCAACCGGGATTACACGAGCCTGCTGCTGCTGCTGCAAGGGGCAGCGGCAGCGCCGTTCAAGCCTCGGCGCCTGCTGCTTGCCGGACGTTATGAGGAGGGGCTGGAGCGCAGCTTCCTGGAATCGTGGATCGGGCTGGAGCGCTCCTTGGGCATGGCTATGCCGGACGTTCAGGCGGCCTGCATCTATGGCGAGGAAGCCGCTGGAGTCGAAGCGGACCTGAGCGCGTGGACGCAGCGGCTGTGGGCGGAGCTGCAGGAGCCGAAGACGCAGAGCGCGCGTTATCAAGCGGGCAAGCGCTATGTGTGCGAAGTGAAGCCGGCGGAGCTGCCGGCGGTGGACCGGCCGTTCCGAGCGGGCGGCACGTATGTGATCACGGGAGGTCTGGGAGGTCTGGGTCTGCTGTTCGCGGAGCATTTGTTGAAGCGGCAGCCCGTGAACCTGATTCTGACGGGAAGAAGCCGTTTGGATGCGGAGAAAGGCTCCCGAATTCGGGAGCTGGAGGCGGCGGGCGGGCGCGTGATGTATCTGCAAGCCGATGTATGTGATCGGGAAGGGATGGAAGCGGGGCTGAGACAGGTCCGGGACCGTTTTGGCGCCATCCATGGCGTGATTCATGCGGCGGGACTGCTCAGCAGCCAGACGATCCTGAGCACAACGGCAGCGGAATTCCAGCGCATCCTCGATCCGAAAATCGAGGGCGCCCTTGTGCTGGATGAGCTATTGAGGGAGGAAGCGCTGGATTTCGTCTGCTATTTTTCCTCCTCGTCGGCGATTCTGGGCGACTTTGGCTCCTGTGACTACGCGATGGGCAACCGGTTCTTGATGGCGCATGCGAATTACCGGAACGAGCTTAGCCGGCGCGGGCAGAGGCAGGGCAAAACGGTAGCGATCAACTGGCCGTTATGGAAAGGCGGAGGCATGGGAGCCGGCGACGGCGAGCATGCGAAGATGTATTTGCAAGCGAGCGGTCAGCGTTATTTGGAAGCGGAAGAAGGCTTCGCGGTCTTTGAACGATTGGTGAGCGGAAGCAGCGCTCACACGCTGGTGCTTGTCGGACAGCCAAGCCGTATACGGCGGTTTCTGGGATTGAGCGGGGCTTCGGTAGAAGCGAAGCCTCAAGGTGATTCGCTGTCGCCAGCCGTTGCCGCTGCCCGTCCGTCAGGGCAAGGAAGACGCCCTGAGATGAGGGGCTGGAGCGTGGAGCAGTGCTTGGAGTGGGAACTGAAAGAGCTGGTCAGCCAACTGCTGAAAATATCCCGCGAGCGGGTTGACCGTGAAGCGAATTTAACGGATTTTGGCTTTGATTCGATCAGTTTAGCGGACCTTTCCCGGGAAATAATGAACCGTATTGGCATTGAAACGACTCCAGCCTTATTTTACGGATATCCAACGCTTGCCCGATTGGCTGGCTATTTCATGACCGATCATGAAGCTGCGATCCGTACGCTATATCGAGAGCAAGAGCAGGCGCCGCAGCCAATCGGCGTGTTGAGCCCGGTCGTACAAGCCGCCAAACCGGACTCTCCATCCAGCAAGCGCCACATGTCCAGTTTGGGCACAGAGGCGGTGGCGGCACAGCGATCTTCGCAAGAAGAGATTGCGATTATCGGTATGAGTGGGCGCTTTCCCGATGCTCGGAATATTGAGGAGCTCTGGACAATCTTGACCAATGGACAGGATGTGGTGAAGGAGCATCCTTCGAACCGATTTACAGAAGATCCTGGCCGTACTGCCAAATGGAAAGGCGGCTGGGTGCCGGGCGTTGCTGAGTTTGATCCTTTATTTTTCGGCATATCGCCTAAGGAAGCGGAGATGATGGACCCGAGACAGCGCTTGCTGCTGCAGGAATCGTGGAGGGCGTTGGAAGATGCCGGATATGGATCCGAGCAAATCGAACGGGGCAAAATCGGCATGTTTGTCGGCGTGGAAAGCGGTGATTATCAGTATTTAACCGGAATCAACGCTCCGATAACGTCCAATCACGATGCGATTCTGGCGGCGCGCTTATCTTATTTTCTCAATTTGAACGGTCCCAACATGGCGATTAATACAGCCTGCTCGTCCGGTCTGGTGGCGGCCCATCAGGCTTGCTCCAGCCTGCGCAATCAGGAATGCGACACCGCCATTGCTGCGGGAGTGAATTTGATTCTTGCCTCCGGCACCCTGGCAGCGATTAATCAAGCGGGGATGCTGTCCGAGGATGGCAAGTGTTATGTGTTCGATAAGCGGGCTAACGGTATGGTTGCGGGCGAAGCAGTAAGCGTAGTCGTGCTCAAGAGATTGTCTCAAGCGGTGGCCGACGGCGATCCTATCTATGCAGTCATCAAGGGAAGCGGCATAAACTATGACGGCAAAACGAACGGCATTACGGCTCCAAGCGGCGTTGCGCAAGCGAATCTTTTGAAATCCGTTTACGAGCAGTATCAAGTGAATCCGGCTCATATCGAATATATCGTCACGCATGGTACGGGAACTCGCCTCGGCGATCCGATAGAGATCAATGCCCTGTACGATTCATTTAAAAGCTATACCCGTGAACAAGGCTATTGCGCACTGACCTCCACGAAGACGAATTTCGGTCATACTTTTGCCGCTTCCGGATTGGTCAGCCTCATTAGTCTGGTGCAGGCAATGCGGCACGAAACGATTCCGGCCAGTCTGCATTGTGAGACGGAGAATGACTACATTAACTGGAAGGAAAGTCCATTCTATGTGAATAAAACAGCAAAACCGTGGTCGAACAAAGCGGGGCGCAATCGTCTTGGAGCGGTCAGTGCTTTTGGCATGAGCGGCACGAATGCCCACATGGTGGTGGAAAGTTATTCGGCGGATGAAGTAGGGCAACTGCCTTCGGGAACTACGTCTTATTTGCTTGTACTCTCAGCCAAAACAGAAGAAAGTTTGCAGGAAAAAGTAAATGATATGATCGGCTTCATTCAAACGGGAGATGCCGAACAACCGAATTGGAGTCGAATCAGCTATACGTTGATGACAGGAAGACAGCATTTTAGCCATCGCTGCGCAATTGTCGTACAAGGAAGGGAAGACGCGGTTCATCTGCTCGGGACAGCTAAAGGAATAGAAAAGCTGCCGAACCTTTTCCGGGGACAGGTTCCTCGCGATTTTACCGGACAGAAGGCGATGTATGCCTATATCCGGGACTTATTGGCACAGAGCGAAGCCAAACGAGAGGACAGGGAGAAATATCTGGATATGCTCCATGTTTTGGCGGATTTG
This sequence comes from Paenibacillus sp. sgz302191, assembly GCF_057749925.1. Lineage (NCBI taxonomy): Bacteria > Bacillati > Bacillota > Bacilli > Caryophanales > Paenibacillaceae > Paenibacillus > Paenibacillus sp. sgz302191. The sequence continues at coordinate 97,592 of NZ_JBYLHY010000002.1, read as the reverse complement.
TACTGCCAAGGTTATGACATTCCGTGGAAGCATCTTCATGAGAATGCACATCGGGGACGCCTGCATCTGCCGACGTATCCGTTTGCCAGAAGCCATTATTGGGTTCGTGATTCTGCGTCTTTGGGCAATCACGCGGCAGCAGTCCAGCCTGCTTTATCGACTATTCAGGAGACGGTTGTTAATGAATCCAGGCCGATTGTTCCAACTGAAAGCGGATCTGTCACTTTGATTGAGCCGCATGTGATAGAGAAGCCGGTGAAGATTACACTGAGTCCGATCCAGCCTGATCCGGTGCGTCCACCGTCTGTGGCGAATTCTGGAAAGCCGACGATTTCCCTGCCATTGACAGGCGGTTCGGAGGCATTCGAGACTCCAACGCTATCGATTGCTTTGCTGGAGCAAAAGGCGACAGTTGCCCCTGCACAAGGGATTTCGATTTCGACCAAACAACTGGAGACCGAGCTGAAACTTAGTTTGGCTGAGGCTTTGGCAATGGAGAGCCATCAAATTGATGAAGAGATATCTTTTATCGATTTGGGATTAGATTCGATCATTGGCGTGGAATGGATACAGAAGATCAACCAGAAGCATCAGACTTCTTTTGCCGCCAGTGTCATTTATGAACACCCCAATGTACGAGACTTCGCAGCGTATTTAGCCAAGGAACTGCATGCAGCAGCGAGCCAGTCAAGCCAGCAGGACTCGGAGTCTGGGAAAACTTCATCCGGAAGTGCGCTGCATGCGGTCCGATTGCCTTCCCGTGAACCTGAACCCGCCGCTGCGGAACAAAAGGGGAACGGCGCTTTGTTCCGCACGATTGCGCAGGAACAACTGCATGTTGAGCTGACGGATAGTTTGGCGGAAGCTTTAGGTATGGAGCGCAGTCAGATTGATCAGGATGCCAGTCTGATCGACATGGGAATGGATTCTATTATAGGGGTCGAATGGATTCAGAAGATCAATCAAACTTATGGTACGGCATTGACAGCTAATGTAATCTATGATCATCCAACGATTCGCACTTTTGCGTTGTTCCTAGAGGAGCAACGGCAACCGCAGCAGGGCAGCGTTCAACCAATTGCCGCCCAAACACCGTCGTCTTCTCCGCTGCAAGAACTGCTCCAACAGGTACAGGAAGGAAATATGGATATTGAGCAGGCCGATCTGCTTCTGCAACAACTGTACTTGGCATCTGTCGGCAGTGCATCCGGGCAAACGAATTGACGTTCTTTTACATACCCATAACCCAGGAGGTAATCATTATGCAAAAACAAGAAATTTTCAATATTGTCGTAGGCCATACTCGCGAGGTGCTTCCCGAATTGGAAAATCATGATTTCAAGCCTGCGGAAAGCTTGACGGAGCTAGGCGCGAATTCCGTCGATCGTGCCGAGATTGTCATGATGACCATGGATTCTTTGGAACTTCGCATTCCTCGCGTTGAGCTATCAGGTGCGCAAAATATCGGGGAACTGGTCGAGGTACTCTATGGGAAATTACAATCCGTCTAAAATTGTTGTCACCGGAATTGGCGTCGTATCGGCGATAGGGCAGGGAAAAGCTGCTTTCACAGAGGCGCTGCTGGCAGGGCGCCATGCCTTCGGCATCATGCAGCGTGCCGGCAGGCAAAAGGACACGGCATTTATAGGAGCAGAGATTTCTTCTCTGCTCCCTCCTGAGTCTATCTCCAAACGGCTGCTTCGAACTTTATCCTTATCGGGTCAGGCTGCGCTCATTGCTTTGCAAGAAGCATGGGAGGAGGCGAGATTAGATGCCGTTGACCCATCGCGTATTGGCTTAGTGATCGGCGGTTCCAACGTTCAACAGCGTGAGCTGCTGCAAACGTACGTAACATATGGAGAGCGGATCGATTTTGTCCGGCCGACCTACGGGATCTCTTTTATGGACAGCGATTTGGCTGGTCTATGCACCGAACAATTCCCGATAGAAGGATTTGCCTATACGATCGGAGGCGCTTCGGCAAGCGGTCAAGCATCAATTATTCAAGCGCTCCACAGCGTTCGTTCCGGGCAGGTGGATGTATGCATCGCGATGGGAGCTTTGATGGATCTCTCCTACTTGGAGTGCCAAGCTTTGCGCTCGTTGGGTGCGATGGGCAGTGACCGCTATGCACAGACGCCGGAGCTGGCATGCAGGCCTTTTGATCAGAATCACGATGGATTCATATATGGAGAGAACTGCGGCGTTGTCGTCATTGAACGGACGGAATCAGCCGTCCGCCGAGGCGCGCAGCCTTACGCGGAGCTGTTGGGCGGAGCGATGAAGATGGATCGCAATCGCAATCCGGATCCTTCGTATGCCGGAGAAGTTCGCGTCATTCAAAGCGTATTAGAGCAATCAGGCTTGTCTCCGCGGGATATTGATTATATTAATCCTCATGGAACGGGCTCGTTGATTGGAGATGAAACGGAGGCCAGGGCGATTATTGACTGCCAGTTGGGACACGCATTTATGAATACAACCAAATCGATTATTGGACATGGCTTAAGTGCTGCCGGCACAGTTGAGGTGGTGGCAACGCTCTTGCAGATGAAAGAGAAGCGGCTGCATCCGAGCAGGAATTTGGAAAATCCGATTCATGACGCATGCCGATGGGTGCAGGGCGAATCCATTCCTCATGCTATTGAGCACGCGCTCACGTTAAGCATGGGTTTCGGAGGGATTAACACCGCTCTTTGTTTCAAAAGACAAGCAGATCCTGGGGAGGAATCATAAATGGTTGCAGTTGGTATCGAGGCGATGAATGTATTCGGGGGAACCGCATATTTGAACGTGATGGAGTTAGCCAAGCACCGTAATCTGGATACGACGCGTTTTGAAAATCTGCTTATGAAAGAGAAGGCGGTTGCACTTCCTTATGAAGATCCCGTTACCTTTGGCGTCAATGCGGCGAAGCCTATTATCGACGAGCTTTCCGAAGCAGAGAGGAATCGAATCGAACTGCTGATTACATGTACCGAATCCGGGATCGATTTTGGGAAATCGATGAGTACCTATATCCATCATTATTTGGGATTAAATCGGAATTGCCGCCTGTTCGAGCTGAAAAATGCTTGCTACGCAGGGACGGCCGGATTTCAGATGGCCGTCAATTTTATTTTGTCTCAGGCTTCTCCCGGAGCCAAGGCTTTAGTTGTAGCGACGGATATTTCACGCTTCCTGGCGGCAGAAGGCGGAGAGGCGCTGACCGAAGACTGGTCCTATGCCGAGCCTAGCGGCGGGGCTGGAGCCGTAGCTGTTTTGATAGGAGAGAATCCCCAAGTATTCCAGGTAGACGTGGGGGCTAACGGATATTACGGATATGAGGTTATGGATACGTGCCGTCCGATTCCCGACAGTGAAGCAGGCGATGCCGACCTCTCCTTATTGTCTTATCTGGATTGCTGTGAAAATGCTTTTCTGGAGTATCAAAAACGCGTAGTAGGCGTGAATTACCGCGATTCGTTCCAATACTTGTCATTCCACACGCCGTTTGGCGGCATGGTTAAAGGGGCGCATCGCAGCATGATGCGCAAGATGGTCAAGGCCGCCACGGCCGAGATTGAAGCCGATTTCCAGCAGCGTGTCACTCCCGGGCTGAACTATTGCCAGAGAGTCGGCAATATTATGGGCGGCACGGTCTTGCTTTCCTTGGCCAGCACAATCGATAATGGCCGTTTTGAAAGCGCCAAACGAATCGGGCTCTTCTCTTACGGCTCAGGCTGCTGTTCCGAATTTTACAGCGGAGTCGCAACCTCGTACGGGCAGCAATTACAGCGCCGATTCCGGATAGAAGATCAGTTGAATCATCGCTATGCCTTGAGTATGAACCAGTACGATACGCTGTTGGCCGGCAGCAATGCGGTGAAGTTCGGTACTCGGAATGTCAAACTTGATGTGGATCTGCTTCCCGAGCCTTTCAGGGCTTCCCAAGGGAAAGGCTTTCTATTTCTGGATCGAATTAGCGAATTCCATCGCGAATACAGGTTCGTCTAATGAATTACGAAACGATTAAAGTCCGTTTTCAAGATAAGGTTTGCGTGATTCAGTTATATCGGCCGGAAGCGAACAATACGATCAATGATCGAATGATAGAAGAGTGCCATCATGTATTGGCGTTGTGTGAAGAGTCTGTCAAGGTTGTGGTTTTGGAAGGATTGCCGGAAGTATTTTGCTTCGGCGCAGACTTCCAGGGAATTTACGAGAAAGCAGCCGACGGGCAAGCGCCTGGGCATGATCCCGAGCCTTTGTATGATTTGTGGCTGAAATTGGCAACGGGTCCGTTTATAACGATTTCGCATGTTCGTGGAAAAGTGAATGCCGGAGGAATCGGCTTTGTTGCCGCCTGTGATATCGTGCTCTCCGATCTAACGGCGGTGTTTAGTTTGTCCGAGCTGTTGTTCGGGCTTTTTCCCGCTTGTGTGCTTCCTTTTTTAATTCGCCGCATAGGTTATCAAAAGGCGCATTATTTAACGCTGATGACACAGCCTGTCTCAGCTTCGCAAGCGCATACCTGGGGTTTGGCGGACGTATGCGACGCTCAAAGCGAGGCGCTGCTTCGCAAGCACTTGCTCCGTCTTCGCAAGCTGCCGAAATCGGGCATAGCCCAGTATAAGCGCTATATGAATCAATTGGATGACGTTCTGGTAAAATCCAAATCTCCGGCGTTGGCAGGAAATAGGGAAATTTTTTCCGATCCTCGCAATCTGGAGGGAATTTTCCGATTTGTCGAGCAAGGACAATTCCCATGGGAGCGTGAGTAATGATGGTTTCATCCGTAGTTTCGATGCATGAGCTTACTCCCGAAATTGTTCAAATCACGATGGAGGACAGGGAGCATAAGAACACGTTTTCCAAGGAATTGATTGAAGGCTTGACGGAAGCCTATGAAAAGATTGAGACTCATCCGAACTACAAGTGTGTCGTCCTGACAGGTTATGACAGCTATTTTGCTTCCGGAGGAACGCAGGATGGACTGCTGGCCATTTTTGAAGGAAAAGAAAAATTTACCGATACGAATATTTACAGCCTGGCTTTGGCGTGTAAAATTCCGGTCATTTCGGCCATGCAAGGCCATGCCATCGGCGGCGGATTTGCCATGGCGTTGTTTTCCGATTTTGTGATTTTCAGCCGGGAGAGCGTGTATACGACCAATTTCATGAGATATGGCTTTACACCGGGGATGGGGGCTACTTTCATCCTGCCGAAGAAGCTGGGATTCAGCTTGGCGGAAGAGCTGTTGATTAACGCCGGCAATTACCGCGGAGGAGAATTGGAGAAGAGAGGAATCCCTTTCCCGGTTCTCCCTCGCTCTGAAGTAATGAATTACGCTTGGGATCTTGCCCGGCAAATTGCCGAAAAGCCAAGAGTTTCTCTAATCACTTTAAAAGAGCATTTGGCAGGTCCGCTTCGGGCCGAACTGTCCAAGGTTGTGGAGCAGGAGGTTGCTATGCATGCCAAAACGTTCCACCGTCCGGAAGTAAAGGATCGAATCTATGAATTTTTTGGCAAATAGCTGACGAAGCTGATCTATAGGAAATCAGCAGTCGGCCGCCGGGAAGGTGAAATTCGTTGAATGTCAAAGACATTTTATATGCGCTGCAAATCGGTACGATGAATTCCGCAGAAGCGGAAAAAGAGCTGATCCGCCGGATCGATGCCGCTGCGGGACAGCCGCCTGCAAGGGTGCGGGAGGAGCAAGCGCCAGCCATGGAGCAGGCGCCTGTACTGCCCCCGGGAGTGCCTGCGGAATCGAAGGTTGTCGAGGTTCAGCGTATAGAGCCGGGAATTGCCCTTGTTACGATGAAGGATCGGGAAAATAAAAACACATTTTCTATAGAACTGATTGTAGGCCTGTTTCAGGCCTTCCATTCCATTCAGGCTAATCCGGACTATAAAGTCATCGTTCTTACCGGATATGACACGTACTTTGCGTCTGGCGGGGGAAAGGACGGATTATTGGCTCTGCATGACGGCAAGATGAAAATGACCGATGTGCATGTCTACACCCTGCCCCTGGATTGCAAAATTCCGGTCATCTCGGCGATGCAGGGTCATGGAATTGGCGGGGGGTGGTGTTTCGGCATGTTTAGCGATTTTGTGGTCATGAGCCGGGAAAGCAGCTATACATGCAACCATATGAAGTATGGTTTTACTCCCGGGGATGGGGCGACTTTGATTTTTCCCGAGAAACTGGGCCCTGTTCTCGCGCAAGAGATTCTTTACACGGGCAACCGCTTCCGCGGAGCGGAATTGGCGGCCAAGGGAGCGCCGGTCCCGATTGTACCGCGCAATGAGGTTATGGCTTATGCGATACGGTTGGCGAAGGATTTGGCAGAAGTGCCCAGAGAATCTCTGATGCTGATGAAAGAACATATGACCGAGCCAATCAAGAAACGGATTACAGCCGTGTTAGAAAAAGAATGGGGGATGCAGCAAAAAACCTTCGTTAACAAGCCGGAGGTGCTGCAAAAGATTTTGTCTGTTTTCGAGCAGTCTTCTCCGATGACGAATGCGCCTGAACTCATTTCCCTGAATCGCAGTACGCGGGGGAATCCTGTATTTTGGCTGCACGGAGAAGGAGGAGGTGTTGAAGGATATCAATATTTTGCCCAGCGGACAGGTCGTCCTTTTTACGGGATTCAGGCGAAAGGGCGCATGAATGCCGACGCCCCGATTCATGGATTGATGGCCATGGCGGCCTACTATGTGCAGTTGATTCGTTCCCTTCAGCCTCAAGGCCCTTACGATTTGGGCGGATATTCGCTAGGCGGCCTGCTTGCTTATGAGACGGCCCGCCAACTGCAACTGTCCGGCCAGGCGGTAAGATCGCTGGTTATGCTGGACACGCTGGACCCTCACGGGATGAGCAAGGTGGCGATATCGGAGCAGGGCCGGATGTTGCAGGCGGTCAATCTGTCCTTGATCAGCCGGCTTCGCCAAGAGCCGGATAAGCTCTACCCGAAGCTGATTCATCCCGAGGAGATCAACTTGGATGCACCCGCTGACGAATTGCTGCTGCATCTCATCTCACTTGGCAAAACACGAGGTTTGTCCATAGCCAAAAGCGATAGCGAGCTGGCTCAGATTTTCAGGAAAAATTTACAGGTTCAAGCCGCATTCAAAAGTGAAAATTTCCGGGTTCTGCCCCTGCCTGACCCCCAAGCGGTCTCCTGCTATTATTTCAGGAACAAAAACGGCAAGTTCTACGGAGATCTGGAACCGTATTTAACGACCTTGCACGATCAGCTTTCCGTAGACCGTACGGCTTATTGGCAAGAATGGGAACGGAGCTTGCCTGATTTTCAACTTATCGATGTAGAGGCATCCAACCATATTACGTTATTGTTTGAAACCGGCGTGTGTGAAACGATAGGGGGATTTTGTGAACAATTGTATCAATAAAATAGTATATGGAGTGATGGATCATGGATCATGCTGAGAAAATGGCTAAGGAAAAAATCCCGACATTGCTGCTGCAATTTTCAATTCCGGCGATTATTGCTATGCTGGTAGGTGCGTTATATAACGTAATCGATCGTATTTATATCGGACATAGTGCAGCAGGTACGCTTGGTATTGCCGCAATGACGATCAGTCTGCCTGTGATGCTGTTTATTTGGGCTTGCGGAACGCTGATTGGAGTGGGGGCTTCCTCCTTGGTGTCGATCAAGCTGGGTGAGAAGAAAATTGCGGAAGCGGAAAGAGTCATGGGCAATGCTCTAATATTGCTTATTTTTGCTTCCATCGCCATTACCATAGCGGGAATGCTTTTGTTGACCCCGATTCTCAAGTTCTACGGAGCAAGCAGTGACGTACTGCCTTATGCCAAGGATTATATGGCTGTTTTTTTTGGCGGAACCTTGTTTTTGTTGGTTGGTTTTGGTATGAATAACTTTATCAGAGCAGAGGGCAATCCCCAAAAAGCGATGCTCACAATGGTCACAGGCCCTATTTTGAATATCCTGATCGCTCCAATCTTCATTTATTGGTTCGGCTGGGGTATGATAGGAGCGGCGCTAGCTACTGTGGTCGCGCAGACGATCTCAACTGTACTTGTCATTGCGCATTTCTTTGGTAAGAAGAGCGTCTTGAAAATTCGTACCGCTCATCTCAAGCCAGAGGGCGCGGTAATCGGAAAAATAATCGCCTTGGGTGCAGCCCCATTTGTTTTGCAAATTGTGACGAGTATTGCAACTGTCATCGTAAATAATAAATTGATTAAGTATGGAGGAGATATCGCTGTATCGGGAATGGGCACGGTCGCCAGTATTCAAATTCTTATCACGATGACGCTTATGGGCATTAATCAAGGCATGCAGCCTATCATTGGATTTAACTTCGGAGCCAAGCATTATGATAGAGTAAAAGAAACGCTTAAATATGCGGCTGTCTCCGCGACTTTGGTGGCGACCTTGTCGTATATACTAACACGTTTAATCCCAGACCGTCTTATTGCCATATTCAACAGCCTTGACGCACAGTTAGTTGCTTTTGGAAGCCATGCAATGAGCGTATATTTGTTTTGTTTGCCGGTTATCGGATTTCAAATTATCGGCTTGGGTTATTTTCAAGCCATCGGCAAAGCTAAGCAGGCTATCCTGTTAAGTTTATCGAGGCAAGTGCTGATTTTCATTCCGGCCCTTTTTATTCTTCCCCGCTTTTTTCAAATGCAGGGGGTGTTAGTTGCCGGACCTATAGCCGACTCGGTATCCTTTTTGATTACGGGAATACTGCTTCTTGTTGAGTTGAGACACCTCAATCGGGAGAGTCGGGAGCATCAGCTCTCTAAGGTACCGATAACAGATATGAAATGAGGGATGTTATGGGGGATTTACCATGTAAAGGGTGCAAAGGCTTGTGCTGCGGTCCTGTTCCTGTTACGGAGAAAGAGCTTAAATTGATCATAAAGAAAGTGAAGTCCATGCCTAAAAAAAGCAGGATGGAGCTTGAGAATCAAACGAGATATTATGGGACCTGCATGTTTTATGATATGGAAAAAGACAGATGCGGCATTCATTCGGTCAGGCCTGGGGTTTGCCGCGCCTTCGGCTATTATAAATCGCTTGTTTGTTTTCGCAATCCGGAAATGGCAACCCAAAATAATTGGACTCCTCAGGATAAACCGATTGGTATGCTATCGATAGATATTACGTGGAAAGCTTTTTAAACAGCAGGGGTGTATTTCCAGATCATTGGAAATGCACCCTTGTTTATTTTAAGCCAATAAATGATGGAGGTTATCAATTTTTCGAATATGAGGCCCGCGATTCCCAAAAAACTAAAAAACCTTATTCGATGGAGCATCGGATAAGGTTAAAAAGATTATTTTATAAGGATTGAAGATCTTTACATATATAAAATGAGATAAAATCCTAAAATATGGAATAAGAAGTTGAAAAAAGTAGTACATTAATTTATAATATAATACGTACATATAAATCATAACACATTAACGGCATGCTGTCAAGGGGTGAAATTAACATTTTACAGGTAAGAGGTTAAAGAAAGTAAATTTAAATGAACCAGTTGTAATCTGCGTTTAGAAAAGGTGGCGAAACATGGATCATATCCAAAGATTAGGCGGAGAAAAGATATCAAAGTTATTGGTGCAATTTTCAGTGCCTGCTATGATTGCGATGTTGGTTGGTGCACTCTACAACGTGATTGATCGAGTATTTATCGGTCACAGTATTGGATCACTTGGTATCGCCGGTATCACGATTAGTTTGCCGATTATGCTGCTTATATGGGCAGGTGGAACGTTGATTGGGGTGGGGGGTTCTTCACTCGTATCCATCAAGCTGGGTGAAAAGAAAGTAGACGAAGCAGAGCAGATTATGGGGAACGCGCTTATGCTGCTGATTATCGTATCGATCTTCATCACTTTGTTAGGCTTGCTTTTTATGACTCCTATTCTTAAAGTATATGGAGCAAGCATCGACGTACTGCCATTCGCGAAAGACTATATGATTTATATTTTTGCAGGAACGGTCTTGATGCTGGTTGGCTTCGGCATGAATAATTTTATCAGAGCAGAAGGAAATCCGAAAAAGGCGATGTTAACGATGCTTATCGGTCCACTATTGAATATTATATTAGCACCCCTATTTATTTTTGGTTTTGGTTGGGGTATGAAAGGGGTAGCCTTGGCGACAGTTCTGGCGCAGGCTGTGTCAACGGCTTTTGTCTTAGCTCACTTTTATGGGGGCAAGAGCACCCTGAAAATACGTATGAAGTATATAAAGCCTGAGGGTGCCCTTGTTGGAAAAATAGTTGCGCTTGGCGCTGCTCCTTTTGTCATGCAGGCCATGTCCAGCCTTCTCAATGTTATAATTAATAATAACATGGTTAAATTCGGAGGAGACATCGCTGTATCGGGTATGGGAGTGGTAGCGAGTGTTCAGGCCCTCGTCATGATGTCAATTATGGGGATCAATCAGGGGGTTCAGCCTATTATAGGATACAATTATGGGGCTGAAAGGTTTGATCGCGTAAAAAAAGCGCTCCGCTATGCGATGATTGCTGCGACGGTTATTCCGTGCCTGGCTTTTTTGATCGCACAGCTGTTTCCAGAGCAGCTTATTGCGAGTTTCAACAGTGAGGATAAGGAGCTTATCACTTTCGGAAGCCATGCCCTTCGCGTGTATTTGATCTTGCTTCCAATTATAGGGGTTCAAGTGATTGGTTCCGGTTATTTCATGGCTATTGGTAAAGCCAAGCAGGCAATGATTTTGAGCTTGTCCAGACAGGTACTTATCTTTATACCAGCTTTGTTAATTCTTCCTCATTTTTTTCAAGTCGAGGGTGTGTTAGTTTCCGGACCGCTTGCCGACTTGATTGCCACTGCCATTACAGGGATACTGCTGCTTTTTGAATTAAGAATTCTTAATCGGAAAAATCAAACGAGCGCAGCAATCCAGATGTCGGCTGTTGAGAAATAGGAACGATTGGAAAGTAGATCATACAAGCTTGAAAGAGCAGGTGTAAGTTCCGTTTTCCAGGGAGGAGGAGTAAAGGATGGCGAACGAACAACATGAAGGATTAGAGACTGAACTTACGCTTGAACAAACGAAAGAGCTTTTATTTGAACTAGGGAAAAAAAGCTCTTCGCTGGCATATACAGAAGTTATGGAGAAACTCGCCCCTTTCGATCAGGATTCAGAGCAGATCGATGAATTTTTCGAGCAGTTGGCTGAAAACGGGATTGATGTGAGCAACGAATTGAATGACGATCCTTCTCATGAGCCCGACGATCATGCTCAGGATGACTTGAATTTTGAGGATAACTTGATCTTCCCGCCTGGTATTAAAATTAATGATCCTGTACGGATGTATTTGAAGGAAATCGGACGTGTTCCTTTGCTTTCAGCAGAGGAGGAAATCGTTTTGGCCAAAAGGATCGAGCAGGGTGACGAATCAGCGAAGCGCAGATTGGCTGAAGCGAACCTGCGCCTTGTCGTCAGTATCGCCAGACGATATAACGGTCGCGGCCTGCTTTTCCTGGATTTAATTCAGGAAGGCAATATGGGGCTGATCAAAGCGGTAGAAAAGTTTGATTATAACAAGGGGTACAAATTCAGTACGTATGCAACTTGGTGGATTCGACAGGCCATTACGCGAGCCATTGCCGATCAAGCTAGAACGATCCGCGTTCCGGTTCACATGGTGGAAACAATCAACAAGCTTATCCGAGTTTCCAGACAACTGCTGCAAGAAATCGGACGCGAGCCTACACCTGAAGAGATCGCCAAGGAGATGGAGCTTAGTACGGAAAAGGTGAGAGAGATTATGAAAATCTCTCAGGAACCTGTTTCACTGGAAACGCCGATCGGTGAAGAGAACGACTCGAATCTTGGTGATTTTATCGAGGATCATGAGGCGCTGGCCCCCTCTGATGCAGCTGCTTATGAGTTGCTGAAGGAGCAGCTGGAGGATGTGCTGGATACACTCACCGAACGTGAAGAGAATGTTCTGCGTCTTCGATTTGGACTTGATGATGGCCGTACACGCACCCTTGAGGAAGTGGGTAAAGTGTTCGGTGTTACCCGCGAGCGCATTCGCCAGATCGAAGCGAAAGCGCTGCGTAAGCTGAGACATCCAAGTCGCAGCAAGCGATTGAAAGATTTTTTGGAATAACATAATGGATGAATAAACGAACGAAGGCGGTGCTACATGGAAGCTGGATTTATTATCCGCTGTTTGAAATGCGGCGAGGAACAGAAAATAGTGCCTGGCAGACGTCCCAACTATCGCAATGAACGCATTGTTTTTGGTACGGACAATTATGGCGCCGATCAAATCTCATGTGAATGCGGAAATGCTCTTGAAGAGCTAAGCAAACATGAAGGCAACGGATTTGAAGGAGAGTTTATTGTAGAGTGGCGAGATATTTCGAAGTAACTTGACTCAGAGGTACAATTATGAAGCCCGCGCGATTCATTAAAAACAGATTGCCAGGTGTTCATAATCCAACGGTCACACATGGGATGGAGGAGCCAAACAAAACGTTGAAGGATATAAAGGGGCTGTCTATAAATCGTTCTCAACGTTAGAACTGGCAGAAATTTGGTGGACACCTATCTAATTATTGATCCTCGAACACGGAGGCCCTTTTATGTTGGACAAACCCATGATATGGAACATCGGAAAATCAGCCATTTACGTGATTCTTATAAACATAGAGCCTATAAAAAGTGGATTGCAAGTATCCGGAAGGATGGCCTCGAACCGGAATTCCAGATCGTTGATATACAGCCAACAAAAGCAGATTCCCTGCGTTCATAACCAATAAAAGTGGCATGGCTTAATCAAATAATGACTTTGCGGCAAAATAGCGGCAATGGCATAATGTTATTGAGGAAGGTGATGTTATGTTCACACCCAAATATTCAATAACTGACGCCATTGCCCGCAGACTAATGGATATACAACGCGCCAGTGTTGTAGTGGATTTGCTTCCATTGCCCGCATCTATTCTGGATTTGCTTAAGAAAGAATCGATGGAAAAGACGGTCATTCTTTCAACGAAAATTGAAGGAAACACGCTTGATGAGGCGACGAAGCGAAAAGTCTTGTACCAAACCAGCAATGACAATGAAGAGCAGGAAGTTTATAACTTAATGAAAGCTTTGGAATACCTGGATGAAGCCGAAAAAAGGCAGCTCCCGGTCACAGAGGAATTTATTAAAAAGCTGCACGCCATTATCCGAATATCGCACGGACGAAGACCGCGTATTAGCGACTATCGCGAAGAACAAAATCAAGTAGGCGGCCGCATTGCTTCTGGTTTTTATTTGCCGCCGGAATGGAAGATCTGGTGGCCTGGGTGAATTCGCCGGGAACCTATTCGGTCCCGGTTCCTATCAAAGCGGGGATTTTCATGTGGCAGTTTCTGACGATCCATCCGTATATGGACGGGAATGGCCGAACGGCCCGGATGATCACGACATATCTTTTACGCCGCGGCGGATATGGCTTAAAGGGGTTATTTGTACTCGAGAATTTCTATGACCGCAACTTGGCTGAATATTATCGCCGACTCCAGTTGGGTCTCCATCACAATTATTATTTTGGGCGGAATGAGGCTGACATGACACTTTGGCTGGAATTCTTTATTGATGGTTTGGCGGAGGTTTTTCAAGAAGCTGCTGCCATCGTAACGGAGAAATCTGCCCAAATGACGAAAATCGAGCCGGATCTGATTCGCAAGTTAGATCCCCAGCAAAGAATGTTGTTCGCTCAATTAACCTTTAAACAAGACACCCTAACGACAAGCGAAATGAGGGACCTGCTTCGTTTGTCGGACCGTTCAATAAGGGAAAAGGTAAGTCATTGGAGAGAAGAAGGATTCATTGAGCCGCGCGATCAAGACGCCAAAAGAGTTCGTTCGGTCAAATTATCCGCGGAATACGAGAAGCTGGCTCAAGACATTCGAAATTCCCCGGATAAGTTCGCCCATTTCCTAAAATGAATGTAGCACTGCGATCTCAATCTGAGATACCGCAGTGCTTTTTTAATTATCTTCAGCATGGTCATCGAGCAATATAGGAAGGCGAATCCTTATAAGTGTCCCGCTGCCTGATTTACTGTCGATTTCCAATGAATAACGTTCTTTATGATGCAACTGCAAGCGACGAAAGACGTTGATCAGTCCAATTCCTGTATGACCGCTCCCATCGGAGTCTCTTGCGAATAGCTGCATTTGGCTGAGTTGATTCTCATTCATCCCAACACCGTTATCTAGAATTTCCATAAATATTTGGTTATTCTTCATGTATCCTTTAATCATGAGAAGCCCATCTGATTCTAACTGATCCAAACCATGGATAATCGCATTTTCTACAATGGGCTGGAGAATCAACTTCACGGTATAACAGGCTTTAATCTCGTCAGCTACTTCCCAAATGATATCAAAGCGATTCTGATATCTAATTTTCTGAATTTGAATATAATGTTCCAAATGTTGCAATTCTTGAGCCATAGGGATCAAGCCGCTGCCATTTGAAATGCTCCCTCGGAAAAACTTTCCTAGTGAAGTAGTCATTTCAACAATGTCCATTGCATTTTTTTTGAATGCCATCCATTTGATAGATTCCAACGTATTGTAGAGAAAATGAGGATTGATTTGCTGCTGAAGGGCATTTAACTGGGCTTCCTTTTCTAAAAGCATCAACTCCTGTTCCCGCAGGTTCGATTGGTAATTTTCGTCAATTAATGCATTTAAACGCTGCATCATATTATTGAAGTAACGGGATAGGATAGCAATCTCATCCTTGCCCTGATATTGCATATGCGCATCAAGATTTCCATCATGCACTTCCTGCATCAGTCTTTTCAGCTTACGCAGCGATTTACTGATCTGAGCAGAGATTAACGTTGCTATCAGGAGTATAATCATTCCGTATAGAATGAAAAAAGCAACACCATACCAAATCAATAAATAAGCCTTTTGTTTTAATTCATTGGAGGAAATAATGCCGACCATTTTCAATTGAAAATAAGAAGCGGTATCATAAAAAACAAGGTAGCTTTTCTTATGAAGAACTTTTGTGTAAGTGCCGTTAGCTTGCTGAAGCATCGTTGTAAACGAGGCATCTGCTTTATTCATGATTTGAGATGAAAGCTCCTTGTTGTCATGTGTGAGTATGGTTCCATCGGCATCAATTAAAAAGAAATAACCGGAATCCCCGCTGTGAACGTTACGAAAAATATCATTAAGCATGTATTGCTCAACATTAATGATCAAATAACCAATTTTTCCACCGTAGTTCAAAGCGCCGCTGCTGCTAATCTTTCGAGCAAATGTTAAAACTGGCGTTCGATACAGATTATTATAAGCCCCGATAAACTGCAGCTCTCCTGTGCTTTGATCCAATTGCTCAAAAATGCGAGAGTAAATTTGCTTAATCGGCACATTGTCGGCGTAGATTCCGGAATAAATTCGCTCTTGATTCGCATTATAGATCTCCATGGATAAGAACTCTTTTTTCTGGAGCTTTAAATTAGCAAACTGCAGCTCTAAAGCTGCTTTATAAGCTTGTGCAGCCTCTGCGGATTTTGGATATTGATTGAGAAAGCTTTGCACCTCGGGATGATAGGCCAGCTGTTGAGTCAGTTTATCATAGCTTTTAAGATCATAGTCGATGTTTCGTTTAACCTGTTCAATGGTATTTATCGTAAAATCGGTGACCTTATTCTGATAGTTATGATAGTTGACATACGTCAGCAGTAAAATGAACAATAAATTAGGCAAAAAGGTGGTCAGTATAAAATAACTAAATAGCTTAAAGCGCAAATTTAGATTCGGGAGAAGCACCGGAATGGTCACAGCCGATTTTTCGTATAGAAGGCTTGTCCCTTTAGAAAGAAAGCCGCAGAATTATTGGAGATTATGTCATTACCGCAGATGATTTTCTGAATTGCCGCACCTTTCCTGATGATATTGCTCGCAACGCTTACTTTATCGATATCCATATGGCTAAGCCATCAACGGGTATGACGATTGTGCATTTGGACCCCGGACAGTCGCATGGTATTCCGTACCGCGCACTGCTGCCAATCGGGATTGAGAATGTAATCGCTGCGGGTAGGGCGATTTCTACGGATCGGGTAACACAAGGCTCAACTCGTGTGATGCCCAATTGTTTCGCCATGGGAGAGGCGGCGGGAACAGCAGCAGCATTGCTTGCCAAGAAGGGGACTAACATCACTCGCAGCATCAATATAGATGAACTGCAGCAGCAGCTTGTTGTCCAAGGGGCTTGGCTGGGTGATCTAATAAATGGGAAATATTCCCTTGTAGAGGATAAAAGGAAGGACTGAGGTCCTTCCTTTTTTTCGTATGTTGATTCCGCATCCCATCAGGCTCGTATCCTGCGAAACTGCTGAGGAGAGCTGCCCGTAATTTTGCGGAACAGGGAATGGAAAAACTTCATATCGGTATAGCCGACATCGTTTGCCGTCTCCTGTACCGTTTTGTTTGTCGTTTTGAGCAGCTGGCAGCATTTTTGAATGCGAACGTTCTGGATATATTGGTTAAATGTCTGGCCCGTGATTCGTTTAAATTGGTTTTGAAAATGGCCTCCGCTCATAAAGTACTGCTCCGCAAGCGATTTCAACGTGATTTTGTCCGAATAGTTCTGTTCGATGAAATTGAGGATATCTTTTATTTTATCCGAAGCTGAAGAGGACGAAGCTTGGTCCGGAACGGACTCCTCCGTTTGAACCCTATGGATGAGCTGCAGCGTTTGCAGAAGGAGAGCCGTTATGATAGGCCTATATCCGACGGAACGGTTTGAGTATTCAAAATAAGCCTGCTGAAATAAAGAGAGGAATCGGTCGTTGTCATCACGATAATAGGACCAGGCGCGGGAAAGCGCATGAGGCTCATACAAGCACTTATACAATTGGGATTCAAGGGGAATCCACTGCCGGACAGGCTCCAGAGCTTTGAGATCGAAAAGAAAATTCATAATGATCAGCGGCTTCGACCTGGAAGCGGACGATGGCCGGAATACATGAGACGTGCCCTCCGGCAGCAGGAATAGATCGCCCTTTTGCACCTTGATCAATGCATGATCGATATAATGGTAGCCGCAGCCTTCCGCGACGAGAGAGATTTCGATAAAATCGTGCTCATGCTGACCCGTTTGGAATGCCTCCGTTTCCCGGTTTAAATAAATCGGGAAATCGGGCTCAAAGAATTGCGCTCCCTTCAATATCTTCGACATTTCGGCTCCTCCTCCAAATATTCACACTCTTGTCAGCTCTCCCTGACGGCTCTAATCATTATTGTAAACGCATCAAGCACGAAGTAAATGGAGCATCTATACATAGGAATTTGTAATATGTTAACCTTTGCTTAAAGCAACGTTCTGCGTGATATGCTGGATACAACACTACATCATGATGAGGATGAGGAAAATGCCGAAGTTCGGGGTTCAAAGCAGGCTGGTCATTTCATATACGTTGATCATATCTTTTGTGATTGCGGCGTTAAGCTATTTGTTTTATCAGCGAATGTCCGCGACAATTTGGGAACGCTCGCTTGAAACTTCCGATCAAATGCTTCAGCGGCTTGAGACTTCGCTGATTCAAACGATTAAAGATATGGATCGGATCTCGGCACAGGTCATTTATAATTCCGATTTCCAAACGCGTTTCGAAGACGCTTTCGCAGGTTCAGATTCATACGATGTTTTGGCCCAAAAGAAACGGTTCGAAAATATTTTGTCCACCTTGAACGGCCCTTCCTTTATCGCCGAGCAGATCAATGTGTTCAATTTGAGCGGCGATTTCATCAGTTATGGACTAAAGATCGATCCCGTCGCAGATCGTACGGAGCTTATGAACAAGATCGATTGGATTCCGCCGACCATACAGAAGAATGGCGATCTTCAGCTCAATCCGCCCCATAGGGATGAATGGTTCAAGTCGGGAGAGATCGTGTTTTCTTTATCCCGTTTGTTTCCGAACAATGCCGCCTTCGAGCCGCGCATCGTAGAAGTACAACAGCGATATGACAAGCTGGAGGAGATTATAGGGGACTCCGGCAAGCATGCGAACCTTCAATTGTTCATATTCGACGACCAAGGGAACCGATTTTATCCTTCGGACACGGAAGGCGACGGTTTGCCTATTGCCGGACGGGATATCCCAGCTTTGCAATCCAATATGTTCCATTCCACCACCAAGGTGTATCAGGGGAAAAATTATATGGTCGGGTGGCTCCGTTCGTCCTCTTATGGGCTAACCGTCGTATCGGTTCAGCCGGAAAGCGCGCTCCTCAGTCCGATTCAAAGTCTTCGCAACGCCGTTCTGACCGTAGCCCTGTTAGCGGAGATCGCTGCACTGCTTAGCGCCTATGGGATCGCTTCAACCATCACCCTGCCTATTCGGCTAATCCTTAGGCATGTAAAAATGTGGGATATCGATAAACTCAACGTGATGCGAAGCGGGCCCAGCAGCAGAGCTTATCGTTGGGCCTCGTTCGAAATTCGGGAATTGTATGACGATATTGTTGCGATGAAGACACGGCTTGGGCAATCGGTGGAACAACTGCTTGAAGCCAGGCAGCGCGAGAATATGGCTCAACTCCGCGTGCTTCAGACACAGCTTCAGCCGCACTTCGTATTCAATACGCTGTCATCAATCGGCGTACTTGCCGAAAACTCCGGGGCTGATGCCGCCGCCTCCATGTGCTATAAGATGATGGGCATGATGGAATATATGAGCAGATCTCCTTCGGGGCTTACTAAGCTAGGCGATGAGCTGCGGTTCACGGTTCAATATTTGGATCTCATGAAGCTTCGCTACCAACAGCAGTTCGATTATAAAGTCGAAACGGACGAAACGCTTGATGATGTCCCTATTCCTAAATTTTTGCTGCAGCCGATCGTCGAAAATTCTTTTGCCCACGGATTTAAGCAGGTATACCCGCCTTGGAACTTATGGATAAGGATCAGCCGGGGAGAAAAAAATGATTGGCTGATTCGTGTTCAAGACAATGGAAGCGGTTTCTCTGCGGAGGCGCTGACCCGGATTAAACGTTTCATCGCCGGCCTCGACAACGCATCCGTCTCCATCACGGACGAAGTCGCCTCAAAAGGAATCGGCGGGCTTGGACTGGAGAATGCTTTTGCGAGATGTTATTTGTTTCAGAAGGGACGGGTTGCGTTTTCTCTTCGCAATTTGAACGAGGGCATGGAGCTGATCATACGAATGGAAAGACGGGAGGAGATTGACGATGTTTAGAATTATCATTGCTGAGGATGAGCCCCTCATTCTGCAAAGCATTGCTCAGAAGATACGGGACATCGACCCCGACTTCAAAATCGTAGGGGAGTACGAGAATGGTGAATATGCCCTGTTGGATCTTAATCTTGTGAAGCCGCATATTTTGCTGACGGACATCTACATGCCGGTCATGGACGGCCTCACGCTGATCGAGCGTGCCAAGGAGCAGCAGCCGTCGCTCGTTTGCGCTGTTTTGACAGGGTATCGCGATTTTGAATATGCACGCAAGGCTATACAGGTGGGCGTATCGGACTTACTCCTGAAGCCCCCGACCGAGGAAAATATAAGGGGATTTCTGCATAAAGCGAAGGCTAAGCTGCTTTCGGATCAATCGTTAATCGAGGCCGAGCTGCTGCAGCAGTGGGCCTTTCAGAAGTCGGACAAACAGGAGTCCGAGCAGATCGGGCAGCTGGCGCAGGAATATTTTTATCATGCGAATTACGCGGTTCTGCTTGCATGGATTCCCCCTCAACAGGAGAGCGATTGGGTTGAATACCCGAATCAATGGCAGGTGAAATCGCTGTTGAACGAGGGAGAGTCCTTCTATGCTTTACCGGTATCGCCGCATCATCAACGCGCTGTAGTTATAGGCTGCCACAGCCTGACGGAAGTGAGACTCGAACAGTTTCTTGCTGCATCGGCGGGGCATGGAACAGAAACAGAACGTTCCGTCTGCTTCGTGGCGGCCAAGGTTGAAAAGCTGCAAGCCGAATTGTCGGGAACGCTTTATCTGCTGCAGAAAGCCGCGCATAGAAACTTCCCGCTGAATGGCCGGAAATGTATGGATCTTAAGGAGGGGGAGTCGCTATCCGAGCCGAAGGCTCTGCCTCTTTCCAATACGCTGGAAGAGGAACTGGGAGAACTGCTGGCCAAGCAGCGAAAATCGGAATTTCTGCGCAAGCTGCAGACACTGCTGGAGAGCGAACCCTGGTCCTCTTCCACACGGGTACGCTGGTACGATTCTCTGACCGATATGATGAAATTATGGGTGGCTAAGCATAAGGAGCTGTCACGTCTACCTGCACTGGCTCATTGGCATTCCGAGCTGGAGGAGCTGATTTGGCAGGCTGCGGACCTTACAGCCGTTCGTTATAACGTACAGGAAGCTTTCGTATCGTTGTTCGACACCTCCGAGCATGTACGTGAGGCCGATGCTTCATGGACCGTCAAGCTGAAGTCGTACCTGGAGCAAAATTATATGCGAAACATTTCCCTCTCGGATCTGGCGGATACGTTCGGCCTGCATCCCTCGTATTTGGGCAGGATATTTAAGCGTCAATATAAGTACAGTCCGATCGACTACTTGATTCAGCTGCGGATTGATATTGCCAAGCGGCTCATCAGGGAGAAGCCCCGCATGCTGTTTAAGGATGTTGCCGAGATGGTGGGCTACAGCGATCCGTTTTATTTCAGCAAAATTTTTAAACAACAGACGGGGCTGACTCCCAGGGAGTACAAGAAGCAGCACTCAGGACATTGATTTTGCCCTATAAATTGTTTGCATTTCCCCCATTACCGGGATGAAAAGCGTTTCTATAATAGGAATTGTAGACCGATGCTATAAGTGAAATGAGGGGGATGGACAATGGCTAACAGGAAAAGAGTGGCGGCGTTCATGCTGATTTCGGCTTTGTCGGCAGGAATGCTTGCAGCATGCGGAGGGGGCGGCGGTACGGCAGGTACTACAGCGGCACCATCGGCCAATGAAGTGGGGGATAAGCCGACCGCACCTGCGAAGAAGGACCCGGTGAAGCTCACCTTTACGACGGTGGCGAACGGAGACTCGGAGTCGCAAGCATTTAAAGAGATCTTCATCAACTATGAAAAAGAAAGCGGTAACAAGGTCGACCTGCAAATTCTTCCCGATGTCACGCAGTATGAGAATATTGTCAAGACTCGCTTCGCGACACAGGATCCGCCTGATATTTTTTATTTCTTCGCCGGTCCGAACGAATATACGACGATGCAGGCCGAGAAAAACCTGGTGGACATGACAAAGGAAGCCTATGTCGGTCAGCTTACTCCGGCAGTCAAAGATTTTTACACGGTAGCCGGCAAAATTTATGGCATCCCGTGGGGCTCCTATAACGCGATGGGTGTGCTATATAACAAGGACGTGTACCAAAAGAACGGTCTTTCCATTCCGAAAACCTATGCGGAACTGCTGGACAATGCCGACAAGCTGAAGAAGGCGGGTGTTACACCGTTCTATGAAGCCGGGAAAACCGGTTGGCCGACGCAGATCTTCTCGCTGGCCGCATTTCAGACCTTCGTCCTGCCGACCATCGGCGGTAACGACGGAGTGAAGAAGCTGAACGAGAATACTTTGCGGCTGACCGATATTCCGGAAATGAAAAAAGTGTTTGAGCGGCAGTACGAGCTTAACACCAAAGGCTACTTGAACAAGGATTTTCTTTCCGGCACGTACGAGAATCAACAGGATGCGCTGGCGAACGGAACGGCGGCGATGGCTTTCCAAGCGGACTGGATGCTCCCGGAAATCTCCAAGCGGTTCGCCGACAAAGTCAATAACATCGGATTTTTCCCGCTTCCTTCGGATAAGGATGCAGGCGTCGTATCGCTATACCCGCCAAAGCAAATATTCGTGACCAAAACGTCGCCCAGAGCCGAGGCTGCCATTGAGCTGTCGCGCTACATGACGAAGCCGGAATCGCTCGCGATCTGGTACAAGTACAATCCGGGCATACCGGTGTACAACGGCGTGAAGGCGCAGCTGTTCCCGGCCCAGGAGGATATTTACAAATACATTCAGGGCGGCAATGGCGTCATCCAAATTCAGCTCAGGCTGCAAGCGGGCTTCTTCGATTACGATAAAATTACACAAGAACTGGTTGCCAAGGGCGATGCACAGAAGGCTGTCGAGCAAATGGATAAAAACTACAGACAAGACGGTAAGAATAAGAAAATTCCCGGATTTTGAGTCAACAAATAATCAATTAAAGGAAGGGGAGATGGAGGCGCCATCCCCCGTTTCCTTTCTTCAGGAGACGATGTCATGTTGAAACACGTACGATATCCGATAGCTTTCATCATTCCGGCGCTTGTCGTTTATTGTGGTCTGTTCGTTTTTCCGGCCATCTCCGGTTTTGTGTACAGCTTTACGGACTGGAGTTCGTACAGCGACGCCATCCAATTTATCGGACTTGATAATTACCGGCAGCTGTTTTCGGAAGGAGTGCTTGGCACAGCTATCCGCAACACGCTGGTTTACGCGGCGGCTGTGACGGTCGGTGTCAATGTGATCGGCTTGATGCTCGCTTTGCTGCTGAACCGCAGCTCCCGCCTGACGCCGCTGCATCGAACTGCTTTTTACATGCCCGTCGTGATCGCGCCGCTTATTGTCGGTTACATTTTTACGGCGATCTACAATCCCGAGCTAGGAATTTTGAATCATTCGCTCCGGATGATTGGGCTGGGTGTTCTGGCCGTCGATTGGCTCAACGATTCCAGGTTTGCGCTGCTTTCAATTATCATGACCGAGCTGTGGCGCAGCTCCGGCTTTGCGATGGTTATTTATTTGGCGGGCCTCAAGACGATACCGAGAGATTTGCTGGAGCAGGCCGACGTCGACGGTGCCGGAGCTGTTCAGAAATTCCGCGCGATTACGTTCCCGCTTCTGGCCACGTCTTTCACGGTGAATGTGCTCCTGACGATCATCGGCTCGCTGAAAGTGTTCGAGACGGTGCTCGTGTTGACAAACGGCGGACCCGGCTACGATACGGAAGTGTTTAATACACTCATCTTCCGTAACTTTTCCCGCGGCAACTGGGGGTATGCAACCGCTTCCGGATTATTCCTGACGGTTATCGTAACGGCTGTCGCCTTCGTCTTTTTGCGGGTACTTCGAAAGAGGGAGGTAGAGCTATGAGAATGCCATCAGGCAAATGGAGCGGGCTGGGGCGAGAAGCTTTATTGATCGTGCTGGTCTTGATCGTCATCGTGCCGTTCTATATGATCACAGTCAATTCCATGAAGGATGTCGGCGAAGCGACACGGTTTAAGCTGACGCCGCCGGGGACAATCCATTGGGAAAACTTCAGGACCGTTTTCCAAGAAGGAAATATTGGGCGGGGCTATTTGAACAGCGTCCTCATCTCGGCCGGAGCGCTGATCTTGACCAATTTGTTCGGCTCGATGGCCGCCTTCAGCATTCAACGCAACAATAGAAGGCTGACTAACGGATTGTATTATTTCTTTGTCGTCGGCTTAGTGATGCCTGTGTCTCTCGTACCGACCATCAAGTTGATGATTCAATTGGGCATTCATAACACATATCACGGAATGATCCTATATTATGCCGCCGTTCTGCTGCCCTTTACGATTTTTCTGATGACAGGTTATGTAAAGACGATTCCGCGAGAATTGGACGAATCCGGAATTATCGACGGCTGCCGCCCCATGCGGCTGTTCTGGACGATCATCTTTCCATTAATGCAGCCAGTGCTTGTCACCGCTTCCCTCCTGACCGTCGTATCCGTATGGAACGACTTCATGGGACCGTTCTACTTGATGACCGACGGCACCAAATGGACGGTGACCGTTTCCGTCTACAATTATGTGGGCAAATACAGCTCGGATTGGAATTTGATTTTCGCCGATATACTTATTGTCATTTTGCCGATTCTGCTGCTCTATTTTTTCCTGCAGAAATATATCGTGGAAGGCATGACGGCGGGCGCAACTAAAGGATAAAAAAGGAGAGTTGTTGAAATTGACCGATAAGCTTCCCTATTATGAAAAGCTGCTGCGGGGCTATATCGTCTCCCAAGCGGATACGATTCTCAAGGAGCCCGTACACTATTTGAAGCATCCCTTTGTAGACCCGGGTTCCGTGTACGACGGCAATTTGTGGGACTGGGACTCATTCTGGGCGGTATACGCTTTATTCAATATTGCGGATGATGGGGACGAGGAGCTCCGGAACCGGTATATTCGCCATGCGAAGGGGAACGTTCATAATTTCCTTGATTATCAAATGGAGGACGGCTACATTCCGATGATGGTTGCTACGGTGGACGGCAACGCTTCGCTGCCGGAGCCGTATCTCAACTATATGCGCCGGCAAGGGCATATCCTGAACATGCACAAGCCGTTTCTTTGCCAGCAGATTGCGATGATCGGCGGTTTTTCCGGTGATTACGAATGGATTCAAGGCGATTACGGGAAACTGGAGGCATATTTCGACTGCTACGACAAAGGATATTTGAACACGAATTGCGGTCTGTATGTGTGGGCGGACGACATTATGATCGGGATGGACAACGATCCGGCGACGTTCGGCCGGGCCCGCTTCTCCACAGCGAATATTTATTTAAATGCCTTCATGGTCGCCGAGTTGCGCGCCATGGGCGTCATTAGCGAACGTTTGGGACGACCGGATCGGCGGGACGCCTACTCGGCGAAGGCTGATCGTCTCGCAGCCGCTATTCAAGCCGAGTGCTGGGATCCGAGAGACCGCTTCTACTACTCCGTTGACGTCGATATCCAAACGCGGCACTTCGATTGGTTTCACAAAGGGCTCGGCGTCTTCTGGAAGACACTTCCGATTAAAATTCGGGCATGGTCGGGCTTCATCCCGATGCTGGCGGGTATCGCAGACAGAGAGCAGGCAGCCAGCCTCGTCGTCCATGCAGCGGATCCGGTCACCTTCAATAGCCCTTACGGAATCGCTTCGCTTGCACAGGATGAGAAAATGTTTGACGTCAGCGCTACGATCAACCCGTCCAACTGGCTTGGACCGATCTGGATTGTGGCCAACTATGTGGTGTTTCGGGGGCTTATGAACTACGGATATGTTTCTGAGGCTCGAGAGCTTTGCGGTAAAATCGTTCGTCTGCTCGGAGAGGATTTGGAGCGCTCGGGTACCCTGCATGAATTTTACGTTCCGCAAACCGGGGAGCCGGTCATGAATGGAGGCTTTCTGAACTGGAACCTGCTCGTGCTGAATATGATCGACGAGCTGGAAGGCAAGCCTCCGATCTGCAGATTCTGGTTGTAGCGGCGGTTAACCCTTAGGCGGTCAATCTCAGCTGCCAAAGGGTTAACCTGCATCAGTGAAACAAGACTACAGCAGAGCGGTTACCAGTTATTCCCGGAAACTTTAACAATAGTAAAGCCAGGGCATTTGTCTTGGCCATAAATGGCCGTAATTCCAGGGTTATTCACTCTTACATTGGTAAAGCTTGCCGAGCCGACGGCCGGTCCTTGCTCGTCTTCCGCTTTGACGACAAGCTTGATGCCATAGCGGGTGGCATTATTGATATTCACGTTCTCTACCCGAACGTTCGTCATTGGAAGGGCTTCCGGATATTTGGACTGGAACATCAATCCGAAGTAAACCGGATTATTGATGTCCACATTTTTGACCCAAATATTTTTGAAGTCTCTGTCGCCACCGAAGAACCAGATCGCGCCGAAATTCTGATAATTGTTGATCTTGTCGTCAGCACCGGCACTGGTCCAGAAATCTCCGCCCGTGCGGTCCAGCGTGACTCCGTCGATGACGGTATCTTTATCGCCGAAACCTAACGTGTTGTACCCGAAGCTTAAGCTGCTGACGGTCAAGCCGGGGTAAGTCAAGGTATCCGCACCGTACAAGTTCTGGAACAGGTTGTCTTGACCGCCGTATACGGCAAAAGCGGCGGCGCGTCTGACGTTGACGGCGGTGAGATTGGTGTATTTGTTGCCTGCATTGTAAGACCCGCCGGCATCGACCGCACTGAACAAGGCGAACGCATCGTCTCCGGTTGCGCGTGCATAGTTGTTGTCGATGATATTGTAGGACGATCCGTTGGTCATGTTGATACCGTCTGCAAATGTGTTTTTGATCCGGTTGTTTCTGAACGTATTGTAGGAAGAGTTGACTCCCCAATACAGGCATATAAAATGCTCGGCCCAAATATTCTCAACGGTTACGTTCTGCATGCCGTTCCCGTCAATAAATTTTCCGGGTCCGTCTACCCGGTATACATAGTTGCCCCAAGCCGACAAGTTTTTGATGATGGAACCGTTGGCGGAGGAACTGATATTGAATCCGACATCGGTATTCGTTTGGTCTTGCGGAGCCGTCAGCTTGGTGTACCACGGGCCTGCGCCGATGATTTCCGTCGCCCGGCCATACAAGAAAACTTTAGACGAAATGGTCCATTGCCCGGCGGGAATGAAGATCCCTTTCTTGGTAGTATCTTGCCTGAATTCCGTCAGTGCTTGCTCAATCGATTTGGTGCCGGACACTTCCACATATTTGGCCGGATCGGGATTTGACGCCGGAGGCGCGACGTTTTCCGTTTCCAGCAAATCGACATAAATCCAAGGAACGTCCCCTGAGTCTTTTTGAATCCGGATTTTGGTATCGGCAGGATAAACCTGGTCAAGCATGAGCTGGGCATCTTCATAGAGCCAGTATGCTTTCGTACCGGAGTTGTTGTATCCAAGCTGTCCGAGAGTGTCCGGCGTTGCGTATACGTAGGAGTACTTGGACGTGACGTTAAAGTTGCCCTTGTCAACGCCGTTCACGTAAATGCTAATCGTTCCGGTTGTGTTCTCCGCAATGGCATTGCGCAGAACGAGAGCATTAGCAGGAGAGGTGAGCGTAAACTCTACATATTTTCCGGTTGCATCGAGATAAACGGCGGAACGTCCGGAAGCTTCGCCTGCAAAATCGCCCGGCAAAAAGTTTGGAGCCAACCGGGTGCCGTTGGTGCTGTTGGACGAAGCCTCGGCTTCCAGGATCGTGAACGGCATGTTCGCTCCGCGCCCGGCATACAAGCTTGTCGTGCTGGTGTTGTTGCCTTGTTTGCTCGCGACTTCGTTGGCATCTGCCGCAACCGTTGTCGTGACCGTGTAGCTGCCATTGACCGCCGTCCATGTGCCGATGGTAACATTGGCGGATGCTCCCGCTGCCAAGGCGCCGGTATAGGAGCCGTTAAAAGTTTGAATCGTTGTGCCCGCAGCGTTCTTAAGCGCCAGCGTTACGGCGTGAGCGCCGCTGGAAGAAGCGATATTCCCCTGATTTTTGAGGTTTATGGTGAAGGTGACCGTGTTGCCGGCGCTTGGATTGCTAGGCGTCCATGAAGTTGTTGCGACCAAGTCGGAGCTTGACACCGGATTAACCGTCATCGAAGCCGGATTGGTGAAGCTGTTGTTCGTCTCGTTCATTTCGATAACGGTGTTGTCTTCGTCGACCTTGGAACTGACGGAATACGTTCCCGCGTTCTGGGCCCCGATAGTGGCCGACACGCCGGCGGATGCTCCCGCTGCCAGCGCCGAGACGGAAGCGGACCCGACTTTCGTCGTTCCCAGATAGAAATTAACCGTCGTGGCCGCAGAAGCAGCCGTGCCGATGTTTTTCACCGTGGAGGTGAGTGTGACGGCGTCGGTTTCTGACGGAGAAGCCGGCGACCACGATATGCCCGTGATGGTCAGATCCGGATTCGATGCGGGAGTTCCGATGACCTCGAACTCGGCCGCTTGCCCTGCAGGCGCGCCGGAGTTGGATGTGAACTTGAGCTGGACCGCGCTGACCGTCGCCGTGACCGGGATGGTCACCTTATTACCGGTTGCGGGATCAAAGGTATAAACGGTCGCGCCAACCAAGTTGTTGAAGACCGTGGAGTTCTGGTCATGTCCCAGCACTTGAATGGTTTGCGTGCGCGTCGACCATATGGAGTCGGGGTTCAGTTTCACCACGACGGAGGTCACACTCGCGTTGGCGCCCAGGTCCGCCGTCAAGGTGTTCGGATATGAACCGCCGGCTCCTTCCCAATAGGTCGACGTGCTGCCATCGTTCGCATTCGCCGCCACGAAATTTTGCGTATTCGAAGAAGCGGTGACCGGCTTGTTCAAGGCCAAGTTGGCCGGAGCTGTAGGCGGCTGCGGATCACCGCCTCCTTGCACAAAATGGATCCAGTTGAGATTGAACCCGCCGCCGCCTGCATAAACGCGGAGCGTTTGCTGCCCGGCGCTCAAGTTCACCGTGGCTGTGACGGTCTGCCAAGTCTGCCAGCCGCCGGTATTCGGCACAGCGGTAGCGGCAAGTGTGGTTGCGTCGGAACGAAGCTGGATCTGACCTGTCGTATTCGGGCTGGCCACACGATATTCAACCGTGTAGGAGCCGGCGGCTTGCACGTTGATGCTGTAGTCCAGCCAGTCGCCGTCATCAATCCAACCGACGTTCAGGCCGCCGCCGGTATCCGACGTCGTTTCCGTCTGGATCCCGCTCATCGCGCTGTAGTTTTCGGCTTCGATTTTGCCCGGGATCACTACCGGCCCTCCGCCGGCGCCGTACACCTCCACCTCTGAGAATTGCCCGGCCGGCCAGACGGTGTTGGCGGTTACGTTAAGCCTGACGTAACGGGTGTTGACAGCGGCGAAGTTGACCGTCACCGTGTTGCCCGAGGCCGGATCAAATGTATACCCGGCGGAGTTGACCATATTCGAGAAAGTCGTGCCGTCGGTACTTCCTTGAATCGATAACGTCTGCGTTCTCGCTTCCCAGCCTGACGGAAGCTTCATGACGATCTGGTCGATCATGACCGTGCTGCCCAGATCCACCTGAATCCATTGAGGTAAGGCATTGTTTGCGCTTTCCCAGTAAGTTGCCTGGTTGCTGTCGTTGATATTTGCCGCTGTGTATGGTGCGCTTGTCGAACTGCTTGCCGTAACAGCTTTGCCAATCGCCAGATTCGGTCCTCCAACTGCCTGGGCAGGTTCAGGTAGTCCGATAGATGTTAGAAAAGTGCCTAATACCATGGTAAGGAAGCAAAGCCAAGCGATGATTCGTCTTTTGCTTTTCACGAGTTTCATCTCTCCTTTCAAAATAAAGTTTCCTCGATTGAAACTCTTAGTTGTCCTTCTCACCCATTATTTGTCGTTGTTTTTGCCTTCCCTCCTCTGATTTGAATGATGATCCGGTGTTACCTTTTGATCATATGGCAGGCTGGTTAAGACATAGAAGTAGTAATTCTATCGATATCGTGTGCGGGATTACGAACTGGCATTTTTGCATGCAATTCAACAAGCGAAAATTCGTTCGGCAGCATGCCTGTCGATCATGTCTATTTCTATGGAATGTATGGTTATTTTTACCGGATATAAATATTTGGAAAATCGGATGCGCGATTTGATATATTATGGATGGAAGGAGGTCATCCGAATGGGGGTAAAACTAACCAATCCATTGACGAAAATGAGCGTGAATCATCAGTTGATCTTGTTGTTTCTGCTTATGATCAGCCCCGTTTTTATTTTGCATGGGTACGGGAATATGAAAACCGAGCAAATTTTAAAGCGAAATGCGGCGAATGCCTATGCGGAGTTGAATAAACAAAATCATGCGTTGCTCAATCGGGATATGGATTCGATCAACAAGATCACAGCGACGATTATTCAAAATCCGCTCACGCAGCAATTGATTCCGACCGAAGCCGACCCCGTTGTCGAGCGGGTCCGCAAATATGAAGCCATGGATAAGCTGCTCAAAAGTTATTCGATCGGCGTCAACGGGGGAGAGGCCGTTTATTTTTCCTTATATGTCTACGATCCTCATGAATACTATTCTTTCGCTCCTCCCAAACTCAGAATCACGACTCAAGCGGGAGTTTTTTTTCTTTCGGACCGAAATACGCCTGACTGGTTTCATGAAGCTGTTCAAAAAAACGGCAAAGGCTACTTGAGAATCATCGATAATTTCGACTCCCCATCGAAACAAAGCACACTTACTTATGTCCGGGCCGTCAACTCTATCTCCCAAGGCAACGGAGTCATCGGCGTGCTGGTCGTAACGAACATAGATAAAATCATCGAGGAGTCGTTCCAAACCGTATCTTTGCCGAATGGCGAAATCTATTTAACCGATTCGTCGGATTTGATTCTCGCGGCGACAACTCCCAGCCTCGGAACCACACTTTCGCTGCCGCCGGGCGCTGGAGACGGAGAGCCGCTGAAAGACACGATCGACGTCATTTCTTCCGGATACATCTATGTGGTGAATTATAGTCACGTCCTTGAGCAAAAACTGGTCTACCGTATTCCGGTAAACTCGCTGCTGCAGCGGCAAAACGAGCTCAAAAAAGTCATCCAATTAATTTCCGTTGTGTACTCTATATTTGTATTTGCCGTCATGATGTATTTTTGGAGATCCTTAATGAATCCGCTGCAAAAATTAGTTGTTTTCGTCAGATCCTACGTGCCGGGTAAAGCGGTGCCCAAGACTCCCGATAAGAAAAGAAATGATGAATTGGGGGTGCTGATTTCTTCCGTTTACGACATGGCGGGCCGCATGAATACCCTCATCCATGATCAATATCAGATGGAGATTAAACAGAAAGAAGCGCAGCTGCAAATTTTGTATCAACAAATCAATCCCCATCTGCTTTATAATACGCTGGAAAGTATTTACTGGAAAAGCTCGTTGGAAGGAAACTCCGAATCGGCGGAGATGATTAAGGCTCTTTCCAAATTGATGAAAATCGGCTTAAGCAGAGGAAGAGAGCTGATTACGCTCAAGGAAGAATTGGAGCATGCGGCCGCCTACGTAAGTCTTCAGAAAACAAGATACGAGGCTGGGTTTCAGGTACATTGGACGATTTCGGATAACGTATGGAAGTATCTCATCCCTAAAATCACGCTGCAGCCGCTTATTGAAAACGCTATTATTCATGGAGTGAAGAATATGGGGGAAGACGGGGAAATCACAATCTCGGCCTTGGAACAAGCTGATAAAGTGATCATCCGGGTCGAAGATAACGGATATAAAGAAGCGGATTACGAGATGATCGAACGCTTGTTGAACGAAGAAAAAACGAATCCGTCATTAGGTTACGGAATAAGAAATATCCATCAAAGGATACAACTGCATTTTGGAAAAACGTATGGGATCAGCTACCGGAAAAGAGAAGAATACGGGACGGAAGTAACGATTATGCTGCCTAAATGTGAAGAACGAGCTTGATTTCAACTACTGCATTTCATGGGGGAGAGCCGCATGTACAATATTTTGATTGTGGACGACGAACCTTTCATCTGTAAAGGGCTCAGCAAACTGCTCGCTTCGTCCGGCTTAAACATTAACATGATCTTGCTCGCGCATAGCGGTTATGAGGCGCTGGATTATTTAAGATTGGAAGAAGTCGACCTGCTCATAACCGATATCCAAATGGGCGAGATGAACGGTATTGAATTGATGCATCAAGCGAAATTAATTAAGCCGTGGGTCCAAACGATCGTTGTTTCCGCGCATGAGACGTTCCAATATGCACAATCGGCCATTCGATTAGGCGCCAAAGATTATTTAATCAAGCCTCTGATCGGCGATCAATTTTTGGATTCGGTCCGAAATGTTTTGCTAAAAATGGATAAACCGATGACGACGCATGAGGAATTCATCGCCAATCTAAACCAGCGATTTCGTTTAGAAGAGCCGCTGCCTCATACCACCGAGCTGTTGAATCGGCTTCTTACCGACCCTGCCAAAGTGTTGACCGGTTCCCCGGCTGCACATAAGCTGAACGGTATCCCTCTGGAAGGACCTTATTTCGCGGTATTAAAAATCAAACTAAACCTGTCGTTGAACCCGGAGGAGCGGAACTTCTCCGCCAAAGACAGGGACTTATTGCAATACGCCGTGTTGAATATTGCCCAAGAATTGTTGGAGGAAGAGGGGAACCATATCACCTTTTACTCACCGGATCAGGAGATTTCCGTCATTCTCCAGTGGGATGAGGAAAAGCATAGGGACAGAAGCATCAATAAAATCAATCAATTGGATATGCTGGGACGAAGTCTGAATTATAACATCCAAAAGTATTTGGCCCTTCCATGCGTTGTGGGAATAAGCCAAATCCTGAATGGGATCGAGTTCCTGGGCGTGTTGAACGAGCAAGCGCAGAAAGCGATCCGATACAGCCGGGAACATCCGGATCATTATGTATTTTATTATGGGGATTTCAACTGGAACAGCTATTCGAAAGACCCGACGGAAGAAGAATGGAACGTACAGCACAACCTGATCGTGGATAAAGCGAAAGCGTATATTGACGACAATTTCGGCCTGAAGGGCCTGACGCTCCACGAAGTTGCCCAAAAGAACCACGTGAGCCCCAATTATTTGAGCTATTTGTTCAAGAAGCAAACGGGATACAATTTGTGGGAATATGTCATGAAATTAAGGATGGAGGAGAGCAAAAAACTGATCCTGACCACCGATCTGCGCCGTTATGAAATATCCGAAAGGGTCGGATACG
This sequence comes from Paenibacillus sp. sgz302191, assembly GCF_057749925.1. Classification (NCBI taxonomy): domain Bacteria; kingdom Bacillati; phylum Bacillota; class Bacilli; order Caryophanales; family Paenibacillaceae; genus Paenibacillus; species Paenibacillus sp. sgz302191. Next base: position 65,034 of record NZ_JBYLHY010000002.1, on the reverse strand, counting down.
AATCCCCGGAGCATTTCAGCAAAATATTCAAAAAATATTTCGGGGTCAGTCCGAGCGAATTGAAGAAGTAAGATCACCTATCATTCGCATAGTTTTGCACATGTTCATGTTTCCTCTGCTTTTCTAAAATGGAAGAAAGACACTTAGAAAAGGAATGAGGGAGATCCGTTGAAGCAACCAGCAGCAGCGTTGCAGTCTCAATATGCGGAAACCGGGCGCAAATCCGGAATTCCGCGGATAAGGAAAAAGCATATATGGGGCTATCTGTTTATTTTGCCGGCTGTCGTCTTGTTTGTCTTATTTTTGTGGATGCCGATCATCAAAGGATTCGTTTACAGCTTGTACCATATCGATTTTGTCAAAGGCGACGAATTCGTCGGGCTGAATAATTACCAAAAGGTGCTTCGCGATCCTGATACCTGGCAAGCCGTGAAAAATACTTTATACTACATGCTTCTGTGCATAGTGATCGGGTTTTGGGTGCCCATTGTGTTTGCCATCGCCACTTCGGAGCTCAAAAGATTCCAGGGATTTGTCCGCGTCGCCGCTTACTTGCCTAACGTTCTCCCGATCGTGGTGTTGTACGGACTGTGGAGATGGTTGTATGATCCGGTCGGCCCGATCAATGCCATTCTGGTCAAGCTGGGTTTCGAGCCGGTTTCTTTTATGACGGATACGAAATGGTCGATGGCCTCGCTTGTATTTATGGAAACATGGCAGCAGTTCGGAGCGGCTATGCTGATTTATTTGGCGGGATTAAGCGGCATTCCCCGGGATTGGTACGAAGCTGCGGAAATCGACGGGGCGGGCGTATGGGCCCGGATTCGTTACATTACGCTGCCCTCCCTGAAAAGCTTGATTCTCCTGTTATTCATTCTGCAGTTTATCGCCACCTCGCAGGGATACCAGTCCCAGTATGCCATGCTCGATGGAGGTCCCAACAAAGCGACGTTAACATATGGCCTATTGATTGTAAAAAGTGCCTTCACCAGCCAGGATTATGGTACAGCTTCAGCTTTAGGGGTGTTGATGTTTGTCGTGCTCGGCGGTTTGGCGGTCCTGCAATACAAGTTTTCCAAAAAGGAGGGGGACTGAACATGAAAGGCTCCGAACGCGGCATTCTTTCGGTATACGATCTAAGGAAAAGCACGAATCGAATCGTATATCTGGTCATGTGTTTGATCATCCTCGCCATGGTTTGTTCCATGCTGTATCCCATTGTGATCACATTTTTTAACGGGCTAAAGCCCAATGCGGAGGTCAACTCGTTTCCGCCGCGCTTGTTCCCTTCGGAATGGCAGTGGGGGAACTTCAATCAGGGCTGGAAGTATATTGATTTATTGCTTTTCTTGAGAAATACCTTGATAATTTTTGCCGGCAATATCATCGTTACGTTCCTTGTGTTGGGACTGGCTTCATTTAGCTTATCCCATTTGAAAGTGCCTTTCCATAAAGTCATCAACGCCTTTTTCCTGATTACGCTCTTCATTCCGCCGACTACCTACATCGTTCCCAATTTTATGAACTTGAAGGAACTGGGCTTGATCAATCATTTTGCTGCGTTTTGGTTTCCCGCGGCTGCTAATGCTTTTTATCTGCTCCTGTTAAAAAACTTTTTCGGGGGCATTCATTCGGAAATGTTTGAAGCGGCCAGGATGGATGGCGCCTCCGATTTCACATGCTTTTACCGCATCGCTGTTCCGTTATCGATTCCGATTTTTGCCACATTGGCCATTTTTATTTTTTCCACCGCATGGAATGATTGGTTTTGGCCGTCTATAGTAATGCACAGCGATAACGGGTATCCTCTTGCCACGGCCATTTATAAATATGTGATCAACGTCCGCAGGATGAATTTGAACATCAAGTTTGCGATCTTGTTTATGGTCGCGCTCCCTCCGGTTGTCGTATTCCTTATCTTCCAAAGATTTATTTTGAGAGGAATCCAGCTAGGTGGGGTTAAGGGCTAAAAATGTGGCGAGTTCGAAACGTAAACATGCACATGACCCGAATAAAAATACACCTTTTTCTTGTATAAATTCCGAATTATGATAAATGTGCAGCATCAAAATCACATTGGAAAAGGGGAATTCCTGTGAGCAAACGCAAAGTGACGGCAATGTCAATGTCTCTCCTTGTACTCAGCTCCTTACTGGCCGCATGCGGCGGTTCCAATCAAGGAGCAGGCGCCGACCAATCGAAAAACCCGCCTGCCGCCTCCGATTCCGGCAGTACTGCAGCCGGCAGCGCACCGGCAGAGGACAAGAAGAAGATCACGATCAGCATCTATTATCCAACGCCTGATCAGGTGGAAAAACGGGCACTTGAAGACGACAAAATCAAACGGTTTAACCAGAAGTATCCGAATGTTGAGATCGTCAAGAGCGATTGGCAGTACAATCCGAATGAAATTGGCATCAAAATGGGCGCCAACGAAGCCCCGACACTCTTCAATACATATGCGACGGAAGGCAAATTTTTGGCTGAAAAAGGTTGGGCGGCCGACATTACGGACCTTTTCAACAAATATGAGTTCAAGAATCAGATGAACCCGATCTTGCAAAGGCAATTTTTGATAGGAGACAAAGTGTATGGAATAGCTCAACAAGGCTATGTAACCGGAACGGTCGTCAACAAGAAGATGCTGGACGATAAGAAGGCTGCGGTTCCCGGATACGACTGGACCTGGGACGATATGCTGAACACTGCCAAAGCGGTGGCCGATCCTGCCAAAGGCATTGCCGGCATTGCGCCGATGGGCAAAGGCAACGAAGCGGGCTGGAACTGGACCAACTTCTTATTTGAAGCCGGCGGAGACATTCAGAAGGTTGAAGGCGGCAAAGTCACAGCGACCTTCAATTCGGATGCGGGTGCGAAAGCTCTCAAATTCTATCAAAGTCTGGCCTGGGATGCCAAAGCCATTCCGAAAGATTGGGCTCTCGGTTGGGGCGACGCAGTGAGCGCCTTTGCTCAAGGCAGAACGGCAATGGTGATCGCAGGTCCGGACGGCCCGGTTGACCAGGCGCTGAACCAAGGCGGCATGGAGCCTGCCAATGTTCTTGTTTATCCGATGCCTGCTGCCGATAAAGGGGGGAAACACACCGGAGTTTTAGGCGGAGACTTCCTGGTGATCAACCCGAAAGCAACGAAAGAGCAGCAAGAGACGGCATTCCGTTACGCAACGTTCGACTATTTCTCGGATAAAGGCCTGGCTTCCATTGAAGCAAGCATTCAGCAACGGAAAAAAGATAATAAATATTTTGTTCCCCCGGTCATCGAGTACTTCACGCCGGACTCGGTATACGGTCAAAAGGTGAAAGCCGTATACGACAAGTACGATAATGTGTATCAATACTCCCCTGAGATTATGAAGCTGCTGGACGGGAAACCGGAAGCGCAGTTCAACACGCAAGATTACTATGCGACGATGACAAGTGCGGTTCAAGAAGTATTTTCCAAAAAGGACGTCGATGTCAAAGCCCAACTGGACGAGGCGGCGAAACTGGTACAAGAGAAATTTTACAACCAAATTAAACCTTAATCATGTTCACAATCCGGCTCTGATGTTTAGGGCCGGATTTTTTTAAGACATTCCGCTTGAATAACAGGCTGCATTTACACAGTGAATCCTTAATGATAAAATAAATCATACATGATAAACGATAAATGATGAGTTTAGGGGGATCCTGCTTGGATGATTTGAAACTGTGGTATTCCAGCGCCGCTTTGGACTGGTCGCAAGGGCTCCCTATCGGTAACGGTAGATTGGGGGCCGTTCTTTATGGGGGGATCGATAAGGAAATCTGGAGCATGACGGAAGTCACCTACTGGTCAGGACAATCGGAACGGATCGAAAGCCATTCCAAGGGCAAAGCCGATCTTGAGCAGATGCGGCAGCATTTTTTTGCAGGGGATTTCAAGCATGGAGAAGAACTGGCCCAGCGTGCGCTGCAGCCTAAAAAGCAAAATTTCGGGACTCATTTGCCGATGTGTCAAATCGTTCTTCGTACCGAGCATCTTGCAGATGATTTCTATCGTGAATTGAATCTTGATAACGCTCTCATACATACTTCCTACAAAGCAAACGGACATATCCACAAGCGGGAAATGTTCGCTTCACACGCCGATAACATTGTGGTTTCCCGATTATGGAGCGAGCAGCCGGGAGGGGTTTCTTTTTCGATTGGCGTGGAAGGGCAAACAGATCGTTTTACATGCTGGCCGGAAAGAGACGATACGATTGCCTTTAAAGGGCAAGCGACTGAAACTATGCACAGTAACGGTCAATGCGGCGTGCTCTGTCAAGGGATGCTTAAAGTGGTGATTCAAGGTGGAACGATTTGTGCAGGTACCGATCAACTTGCGATAAAAAATGCAGATGAAGCCTGCATCTACTTTGCGGTCAACACGGATTATGGAAAAAGCGATGAAGACTGGCTGCATGAATCTGAACGCCAACTTGAACTAGCTGCGGCCCAAGGATATCCGAGACTCAAAGAAAATCACATTGCCGATTACCGCAGCTTGTTTGCCAGAGTAAATATAGACTTAGGTCATTCAAGCTCTTCCCGCTTGCCAACCGACGATAGAATACGGATACTACGGACCGGCCAAGACGACGACCCGCAATTATTTGCATTATTTTATCAATATGGGCGATATTTAATGATTTCCGGCTCGCGGGCTGACTCCCCATTGCCCTTGAACTTGCAGGGGATATGGAACGATGGCGAAGCCAATCGCATGCAATGGAGCTGCGATTACCACCTGGATATCAATACGCAAATGAATTACTATCCAACGGAAGCAAGCAATTTGGCAGAATGTCATCTTCCTTTAATGGCTTATATTGAGCGATTGGCGGTTGCCGGCAAAACGTCAGCTCAGCAATTTTATGGATGTATTGGCTGGGTGGCACATGTATTTTCTAATGCATGGGGCTTTACAGCTCCTGGATGGGAGACCTCTTGGGGATTGAATGTTACCGGCGGCTTATGGCTTGCATCCCAACTGCGAGAACATTATGAGTTCAACTTGAATCGGGAGTTCTTAGCGGAACGGGCATATCCGGTATTGAAAGAAGCGGCAGCCTTTTTTCTGGACTATATGACTATACATCCGCAATATGGATGGCTCGTAACAGGACCGTCGAACTCGCCGGAAAATAGCTTCTATGTAGAAGACGGCGAGCACCAATTGTCAATGGGGTCTACGATCGATCAAATGCTGGTGCGGGACTTATTCGTCTTCTGCTTGGAAGCCTCTGAGCTGCTGCAGGGCGATTTCGAATGGCAGCAAAGGCTGAAACATGCCATCGCATTACTGCCTCCGCTGCTTATAGGCAAGCAGGGGCAATTACAGGAATGGCTTGAAGATTATGAAGAAGCCCAACCGGATCATCGGCATCTGTCCCATTTGGTCGGCTTATATCCAGGCAGTCAAATCACCTTAAGAGGAACGCCGGAACTGAGCGCAGCTGCCAGACAAACATTGGAAAACCGTATGCAGCGTGAAGAGCTGGAGGATGTTGAGTTCACGGTGGCTTCCTTCGCAACCAGCTTCGCCAGATTGCAGGATGGCGCCAAAGCGTATAAACACTTAACGCATTTGATCGGTCAATTATGCTTTGACAACTTGCTGACGTATTCCAAACCGGGCATTGCCGGAGCGGAGAAAAACATATTTGTCGCAGACGGAAATTTTGGGGGGACGGCAGCTATAGCGGAAATGCTGGTGCAAAGTCATGCCGGTGAAATTCATTTGCTTCCGGCACTTCCCGAGAAGTGGCATACCGGAAAGGTTACGGGCATGCGGGTGAAAGGCAACGCAGAAATAAGCTTGTTCTGGGAGGATGGGGAATTGGTTGAGGCCGTTCTTCATGCATTCTCGGAGCGGCAGACTTTTCTTCATTATCGGAATCAGGCGGCAAGCATTGTTCTTGAGCCTGGATTCGTGTATATCATTGACAAGCAACTGAATGTAACAAGGCGTTAATACGCGCATAAATACCGGCTGGACCTATAACAGAAGAGGAGTGTTTCGAAACTTCCAACTTGGAAGGGAGAATGGCCATGCCAAAATATTCGCGTTTATTTCGAAGATTTCTGATCTCTTATATGATTATCTTGATCATACCGAGTATAGCCGGCTACATGTCGTACCGTACGGCTATCGCTGTCACGCAGTCGATATCCATTGAGAACAAAGTGACGCAGCTTCAAAAGAGCCAAGAAATTTTGGAGCGGAGAATTGCGGAAGTGGAAAGTTTTACAAGACAGCTTGCTTTAAATCAGGATTTAAGCGTGCTTTTGAACGAAAAAATGGTGGATGAGAAAGCGAATGTGTATGGTATATGGAAAATCACGAGAGATATTAAGGCATACAGCCAAACCAACGATTTTTTGAAACATTTTTACATTTATTTGAATAATTTTAACGTCATCCTCACGCCGGGAAATGCTTATTTTCGGCCTGAACATTATTATCAGACCTCACATTACAACAATCTGTCGTTAGATGAGTGGAAAAGGACGGTATTGGAAAAAACGCACAGAAGCGAAATGATGCCGTTAAGTCCCTTCATCAGTAATGGTGTACAGAGCTCCGTGATCACCTTTATGCAGTCCCTCCCGTTAGACAGCTTTAACGATTACCCGCCGGCAGCGGTTGTCACGATCATTGACCAACAAACGATCAACAGCCTCTTATCCGGACAAAGGGATGCGAATGGCGGGTGGACCTATATCAGCGATGCGAGGGGTCAAACCATTAGTTTGCAGGGTATCAGTCAGTCTGAAATCGATCAATTGTCGGTGGATAGCCGTTTCGATAAGGCGAAGATCAGTCAATTTTATAAAGATGACCTGGTGATTACGATCCGCTCCCAATTAACAGGCTGGGTATACAGTACGGGAATTCCAAGATACGCTTTAATGGAAAATGCGAATAAAATCAAATACATTACATGGTCCGTGACCGGTGTTGCCCTAATTATCGGACTTCTCATCGGTTTTTTACAATCTTATCGTAATGCGGCGCCGATCAATAGGCTGCTGAGCGTGATGAAAGAGCAGTTTGGCAAGGACGCAACGGTGGGGCGGAATGAATATGATTTTCTGCAAGGGAACATGCGCAATATCATAACCAACAACAAGCGTCTGGAATCCGAGCTGAATCGTCAGCTTCCCTTGATCCAGGATGCTTTTCTTAAAAGGCTGATTGCAGGAGAATTTCAATCCAGGGAAGCGATTATTTCCGCCGCCTCTCAGGCGAATACGGGGCTTCACATGAATGCCGGATATACCGGAATCTTGCAGATCAACGGATACTCAGGCTTGGACAGCGTTGAAATTCTCAATGAGCTGAATGCCGCCAGACTCGTCTTGAAACAAATTTTGCTCGATATTAGCGGTTACTTGCATATACATATGACCGATTTGGGATCAGATCGTATAGTCGTCATCATCACGCCGAAAGACGAAAGCGAGGAAGCCGGCAAGGAAGATGTCGCGCAATTGGTTGCTGCGCTAACCGATGTTGCCTTTAATGAGTATCGGATCTCCCTTACTGCGGCATTAAGCGATTCCTTTGCTTCCGTTATGGAGATTAGCCGTTCTTATGAACAATCGAGGCAGGCTTTGGAACACGCCGCATATATGAATAGAAAAGGAATCGTTTGGTTTAGCGATACGCGTGTCGATAGTCTCACGTACTATTACCCGATGGATGTGGAACTGCGATTGATGAGTACAATCAAGGCTGGAGACGTGGGTGAAGCCGAACGAATCGTTCAGTCCGTTATCGAGCAGAATACGCAAAACCGGGAGCTTTCCATGGTGATGAAGCTTCAGTTTATCGGGGAATTGAAAGGCACACTGCTCAAATTGCTTGATCACAAGGCGCTTATGGAAACCAATATGGTTGAGAAAGTCAAAAATCGGATCTTAAGTATCCAGCCGCAGGAAGCAATTGAACTTATTTCGCGCGAAATCAGTGAAATTATCGTAACCCTGTGCAGTCTCATCACGAGTAAAAAGAACGATGCTCATATTAAAACGGTAAAGCAGATTAACGATTATATCGCAGAAATGTATAAAGACCCGGATTTGAATTTATATCGAATTGCCGAGAAAGTGGAGCGTCCTGAAAAATACATCTCCCAATTGTTTAAAGAGGTGACGGGGACGAATTTATCCGATCATTTGGAAAAAGTGAGAATGGACCACGCCGCTGACTTATTAAAGAGAAACACGTATAGTGTTGATGAAATAGCATCGCATGTCGGCTATAATAGTTCACACACGTTTCGCAGGGCGTTCAAACGGGTTATGGGAGTATCGCCCAGCTCGTTCAGACAATCCGCAGAACAATGAAAATCCTAATCGCTCATGCGGTTAGGATTTTTTTGTCTGGAACGGCTGGACGGCGATAATTGGAGGTTCAAAGGGAGAAAATGTCCTGGGAAATCGGGTTATTTGTTCGCAAAACGACGCAATTGTACCTATACGGTGGACGTTGTCCCCCCCTATAATCAGTCGTATGGTAAGCGCTATCAAAAAAATACGGGAGGCACTAGGGGGGAGCGGTTTGGAAGAAAGCATTGTCATTGAAAGCAGACCGGCAGTGCCAAAAGAAAGAGGAGGCTTCTTTTTCTCGGCAGCAAAGAGTTTTAAAAAGCATTGGCAGCTTTATGTCATTGTGGTACCGCCGGTATTATTTTTCCTTGTTTTTAAGTACTATCCGATGTTGAATGCCGTCCTGGCGTTTAAGGATTACAACGTTACCAAAGGAATATGGGGGAGCCCTTGGGTGGGATTCAAACATTTTAAGTTGTTTTTTGATAACCCGATATTTTGGACATTAATGAAAAATACGATTTTAATAAGCGGATATTTATTAATTGCCGGGTTTCCAATCCCTATTTTGTTAGCTTTAGCTCTAAATGAAATACGCAGCGGAAAGTTTAAGCGGCTGGTCCAGTTGGTATCATTTGCTCCCTATTTTATTTCCACTGTCGTCATGGTATCCGTCATTATGCTTTTTCTGGCCCCCAGGCTGGGATTCGTAAATGTCGCTATGCACCATATGGGCCTGCCCTCCATCAATTTTCTCGGAGAACCCGGAATGTTTCGCTCGATTTATGTTGGGTCCGATATTTGGCAAACCGCCGGTTATTCGGCGGTCATCTTTTTGGCTGCGCTCGCCGGAGTAGATCCGGCGCTTTATGAGGCGGCGAAGGTAGACGGCGCATCGCGCTTTCAGAAAATCCGTCATATCGATTTGCCCGGCATCATGCCGACGATCACGATTGTTTTTATTTTAAATGCGGGCAGCGTAATGTCCATCGGGTTCGAAAAGATCTATTTGCTGCAAAATCCGCTTAACAAAATAAATTCTGAAATTATTGCTACTTATGTCTATCAAATCGGATTATTGAACGCTAACTATAGCTTTGCAACGGCAGTGGGTTTGTTTAATTCCGTTATTAATTTGATTCTTCTCCTTGTGGTAAACATGATGGCGAAGCGATTATCCAACACAAGTATTTGGTGAAATAGAGGGGGGAGCCAGATTGAACGCGATGAGATCTACGATTAAGGATTCGGTTGGAGACAAGCTATTTATGATCGGCATTTATACAATATTAAGTCTTGTATTAATCGTAATCCTTTATCCGCTCATTTATATTCTAAGCAGTTCGTTCAGCAGTCCCTCGGCGGTCACATCCGGCCGGGTCTGGTTATGGCCTGTAGAATTTTCTTTCAAGGGATATGCAAGTTTGATGGATAATCCCAAAATCGTGACCGGCTATGCCAATTCGCTGTTTTATACGGCTGTCGGCACGACTGTCAGCGTAGCTCTTACGGTGATGATTGCTTATCCGCTATCGCGTAAAACTTTTTTCGGCCGGAATGTACTGATGATGATGATTACGTTCACGATGCTGTTTAGCGGCGGCCTGATTCCTACCTATCTGGTTGTGAAGCAAATGGGACTTATCGACACGAGATGGGCTTTATTACTCCCTAACGCGATATGGGTATGGCAGGTGATCATTACAAGAACTTTCTTTCAAGCCTCGATTCCGGCCGAATTGATCGATGCAAGCGAAATGGACGGATGCAGCGATATGAGGTTTATGTGGAGCGTGGTGATCCCGTTATCCAAACCGATTCTTGCCGTTCTTGTGTTGATGTATGCGGTAGGTCAATGGAATGCTTATTTCGATGCGCTCATTTATTTGAAAACCGCTAACCTGTTTCCGCTTCAGCTTGTTTTACGCAGCATTATCATTCTCAACAATAGCTCGAATGTGACGGATGCGTTAAAGCTGGTGGAAAGACAGCAGTTGGCGGAGCTTTTGAAATATGCCTTGATCGTCGTGGCAACGCTCCCCGTACTCATTATTTATCCGTTTGTGCAGCGCTACTTCGTACAAGGGATGCTGGTTGGTTCCGTAAAAGGGTAGCGGGAAGAGGGAACGATGCTCGCCTCGAAGAATTGAAAGGGGTGATCTCTATAGGATAATGACAAATGACATTCTTTTGCCTGGCAGACCAATTAAAAAGGGAGCGGTTTTACATGAAAAGAAGATCAATCATCGCATTGTTTTTCGTCTTAATGGCAAGTCTATTTGCTGCCGCCTGTTCGAAAAACGACCAAACACCGGCATCGTCGAAATCTTCTGCAGAACCGGCATCGTCCAGTGCGGCACAAGCCGGCAAGCCCGTAGAGATCAGCGTTTTTGCCCAGCAGGCCAATGACATTGATCTGAATACGAACCTTTTTACGAAACATTTGGAAAGCAAATTCAACGCAAAGTTCAAGTTTGAGATTATCCCCTATGACGGAGCCAAAGAAAAGCGGCAAATTTCGCTTGCAAGCGGCGACTATCCGGAAGCGTATATGTTAACTGCCTATATCGATCAATTCTCGCAAGCTGATCTTCTGAAATTTGGCAATCAAGGTGTCCTGCTTCCGTTGAATGATCTGATTAATCAGTATGCGCCCAATATTAAAGCGGCGATGGAAAAGGATTCCACGTTCAAAAGCTTTATCACCGCCCCGGATGGTAAAATTTATGGACTTGGCGCTTACACACAGTGCTTCCATTGCTCCTATCCGAACAAGATGTGGATCAATACGAGCTGGCTGAAAAAATTAAACCTTGAGATGCCAAAAACGACCGAGGATTTCAAGAAAGTGCTTGAAGCTTTCAAGAAAAACGATCCGAATGGCAATGGCAAAGCCGATGAAGTTCCGCTTAGCGGCTCGATCGAAGATTTCGGCGTGCGCGTCATTCCATTCCTGATGAACGGGTTCATCTACGACGATGACCGTAATTATTTGAACCTCGTTAACGGGAAAGTAGATACTGCGGCCAATAAGCCGGAGTGGAAGGAAGGACTTACTTTTATTAAATCCTTATATGATGAGGGATTGATCGATCCCGGGGCGTTCACGCAAAATGCCGAAGCCTTCAAGAAAATCGGCGAGAACGCAAACGGACAAATTTTAGGTGCGGGCGCCGGCATGCATCCTGCCATATTCGTGAACATCGATAAAGGAAATAAAAATTCCGCCGATTATAATCCTGTTCCTCCGCTTACAGGTCCTCATGGTTCATTGGCAACAAATGACGGAGGCGGTCTGACTCCGGGCGCCAAATTCGTCATTACGAACAAAGCGAGCAAAGAAGCGCAAATCGCATTGATCAAAATGGTGGATTACATGTTTACCATGGAAGGCCAAACGAATGCGGCATCGGGGATGGAAGGCATCGACTGGAGAAGACCGAAGGAAGGCGAGGTAGCGCTCGGCAAAGGCGTTAAGCCTCAAATTGCGACGATTCCTGCCGTTGACGGTCAGCCTCCCCGCAATGCAGGATGGAGCGGGATGGGCCATTTCTACCAGCCTAAGGAATACAGAGACAGCTTCGTGCAAGGGACAGATATTTACGACTCGGCTAACTACGAACGCAGACTGTACGATGCGACGCTCTTATATCAAGGCCATGAGCCGAAGGAACTTTTCCCGATGTGGGCGATTTGGATTGATCCTGCACTCACCGATGAGGCCAGTATTTTACAAACCAATCTTAAGAACTACATTGAGCAAAGCGCGCTTCAATTTATTACCGGAAACAAAGATCTGAATAAAGATTGGGACGCTTATGTAAAAGGGTTGGAGAATTTGAAACTCGGCAGGTATCTCGAAATTTTGCAGAAAGCGTATGATGCCGCCTCTTTTAAAAAATAGCGATGGTTAATGTCAGGTCAGGTGTTTTATCCGGAAATAAAGCATCTGACTTTTTTACGGCGAATTTATTGTGAAAAAGGGGATGAATGATGTGGCTGAACGATGGAATAAAACGAAAAGCCGGCATTTGGTTTTTGGATTCTTGCTGGCGCTGCTTGCCCTCTTGATTCCAAATACGACTATGGTGAACGCGGCCGATAACGGATTAGCTCAAAAACCGTACATGGGCTGGAGCAGCTACAGCATGCAGGTATATCAGAACAGCCCGAATTGGATAACAGCCGCACAAATTATGGCTCAATCCGACGCTATGCATAGGACACTGCAACCCCATGGCTATAATTATATCAACGTAGATGCGGGTTGGAGCGGCAGCACGGATGCATATGGACGGCCGCAACCAAGCACTGCGCTCTATCCGAACGGTATTGGCGAGGTCATTGATCATGTGCACAACAATGGGCAAAAATTTGGTCTTTATTTTATTCCGGGGTTGTCTCCCGCAGTTTACAACGCCAACTTGCCGATTTATGGAACCGCTTGCCATGCGCAGGATATTGTCGTTTTGCCTTTAACGACAGCGGATTATTGGAATTTGGGCTATAAGATTGATTTCTCGAAGCCGTGCGCGCAGAGCTATATCAACTCAATTGCCGATCAGATTGCCTCCTGGGGCGTCGATTTCGTGAAGTTTGACAGCGTAACACCGGGCTCCGGACATAACGATACGTCCATTGATGCGCGCGATGATGTCAGAGCCTGGTCCCAGGCGCTTAAGCCTCATCATATCTGGTTCGAGCTGTCGTGGGCGCTGGACATTAACTACGCGGACACCTGGAAGAAGTATGCGAACGGTTGGCGCGTCGAATGGGATGTTGAATGCTACTGCGGGAAAGCAGGTTTAACCAGTTGGGGGAATATCGCACGTCTATTTCCGAAAGCCGAGCAATGGTGGCGTTACGCCGGGCCTGGCGGTTGGAACGACTTCGACTCCCTGGACATCGGTAACGGTGCGATGGACGGCATCACGCCGGACGAGCGCCAGACGGCCATGAACCTTTGGGCAATATCTTCAGCTCAATTGTATACAGGCAATGATCTGACGAATTTGGATAGTTACGGTATTCAACTGCTGACGAACGATGAAGTTATCGCTGTCAATCAGGCCGGTCATCCTGCACATCCGGTATCTACATTAACCGAACAGCAGGTTTGGTATGCCAATAACGGCGACGGAAGCTACACAGTCGGGCTGTTTAATCTTGGCAGCGCTAACGCGGCGGTCACTGTGAATTGGAGCGATATCGGGTTAAGCGGTGCGGCGTCCGTAAGAGATTTATGGAGCCATTCCGATCTTGGCGTTTATAACACAGGTTACAGCGCGACGAATTTGGCGCCCCATGCTTCGCGGTTGTTGAAAGTGGTGTCTCAAGGAGGCGTATCCTCAATCAATGATGACGATACCGGCATTTCGTATATGGGCAATTGGCAGCGGGACCCGAATCGGGGGCTTGGAGTTGCGCAAACGCTGGCAATCGCAGTAACCGATTCCTTGGCACAGAACAGTGCGATTAGCCCGGCTGCGGCAAGTTTTGACAAGAAGCAGGATTTACAGGCTGATGTGATAACAACGATGACGTTGAACGGGAATACATTGAGTGGCATTGTGAACAATGAAACCGAATTGGCGCCTGGCACGGATTACACAGTATCCGGCAATCAGGTAATCATTAAGAAAGAATATCTGGCTTCCCAACCGGTGGGAACTACCCAGCTTACTTTCAATTTCAGTGCAGGAGCCAGGCCGATTCTCGCCATCGCAGTAAGTGACTCCTCACCTTTGAACAGCACCATCCTTCCATCGACGAGAAATTTCGATAAGCAGGCAACTTTGCAGGCGGATGTCACAACGACATTGAACCTGCAGGGCAATCAACTGATTGGTATCGTAGCCGGGGGGAATCCTTTGGCAGCTGGGACCGAATATTTCGTTTCAGGCAGCACAGTGACAATCAAAAAAGAATATTTGATCAAGCTGCCGACCGGAACGAACAACCTGATTTTCAACTTCAGCGCCGGTCATGCCCAGACGCTCGCCATTGTTGTTAGCGATACCTCCCAAGGGGCTTCTATTACACCAAATAATGACGATCCTGGTATTTCCTATTCAAGCGCTTGGCAGCGAAGTACGAATCGGGGGCTTGGCGATTATTTAAATGACGTGCAATTCACCGAACGGAACGATGAGTACTTTGAATATGCATTTAACGGGACGGGTATTGAATTGATTACAGAAATGGACGCCTCCCAAGGCGACATGGACATTTTTGTAGATAACGCCTTTAAACAAACGATAAGCACCTATTACACCAGCAGATTAGTTCAGCAGCCCGTATATGGGATTTCCGGATTAGCGAACGGTCCTCATACGATTAAAGCTGTCAAAAAATCGGGATCATATATGCTGCTGGATAAATTGAGAGTTTTAATCCCAGATCTGAGTGGTCCATCAACGGGAACTGCGCCAGTTATTGTAAATGACAACGATACGGGGATTACGGTTACCGGAAACATCTATTTGCCTGCGCAGCCGATACCGTCGATACCGTTGGCGTTCGCGGCTCAACTCGCTCCCGCATCCCAAGGCGCCGCGGCTTCCATTAACGATAACAATGCTGCGATTCAATATACGGGCTCATGGGGGTATAGCACGAATAGAGGGCTTGGCGATTACCAGAACGATGTTCACTTCACCGAGACGAACAATGATTATTTCGCCTATACCTTTAAAGGAACGGGGATTGAAGTCGTCACTGAGAAGGATTCTTCGCAAGGGGATATCGATATTTATATAGATGGTGCATTCCAACAAACGGTCAGCACTTATAACGCCAGCCGGTTAGCTCAACAAATCGTATACAGCATATATGGACTGCCGAACGGCTCCCATACTCTTAAAGCAGTGAAGAAATCCGGAACTTTTATGCTGCTGGATAAATTAAACATTGTTGCGGGGGATCTGATCACTCCGACTGCGGGAAGTTTTGATAAAAAACCGGACGCGCAAGCGGATATTAGCATCACGTTGTCATTGGGAGAATACGCATTAGAGCGAATCGACAACGGCAGAAAAACGCTTGTACCAAGTATCGACTATACGTTATCAGGCAATAAAGTAACGATCAAGAAGGAATACCTTGCAGCGCAGCCTGTCGGCATTGCTAACCTGACTTTCATTTTCAGCGGAGATTATCAGAATGACGTGCATGTAACCGAAACCAACGGCGATTCCTTTGCCTACACTTTTAAGGGAACCGGAATTGATGTAATTACAGAAATGGATACCTCGCAAGGCAGCATCGATATTTACATAGATGGGGGATTCCGGCAAACAGTGAGTGCTTACAACGCTTCCCGCTTAGTCCAACAAAAAGTATACAGCGTTTCGGGACTTGCGAATGGTTGGCACACGATTAAAGCTGTGAAAAAATCAGGAATCTATATGCTTTTAGATAAATTGAGCTTCGCCGTTGTACCAGGTCCGATAACAGCCACAGTGAGCACCGCCGATTATAAGGTAAAGCGCACAAAAGCCGCAATTAAAGGCAAGGTTGCAGCAGATGGGGGCGCCGCCGTCACATCACGGGGAATTGTGTACTCAACAGTGCCTTCTCCGGCAATTGACGATAAGGGATCATTACAAGTATCCGCCGGTTCCGGATTAGGCATGTTCAGTGCAAAGCTGACAAAATTAAAGCCTAATACAGTTTATTACGCTAGAGCGTATGCGACTAACTCGGCAGGTACGAGCTACGGGGCTGAGATTCGTTTTATGACGCAAAAGAAATCCAATCAGCAGGCTGAAAATTCGGATGACGATGATGCTGATATCGATGTGAATGATCACCAAGACGTACTTAAAGACGAATAGAAGCACTAAGTCTATGCCTAAGGAAGCCGCGAGCCCTTCACTAGGTTAAAGGAGGGCTCACGCTTCTCATCAAATTGAAAACCTTCAATCATACATGATATATTTATGGGAAAAATGATGGGTGAGGGTTCGATGAGAAGCAAAATTAATCGAGTTAATTTAACGGATGAAATTTATCGGATTGTTAAAGAAGGCATACTGTCTCATAAATTAAAATCCGGAGAAAAAATAAACATTGACCAATTGGCACGCTCTCTGGAGGTAAGCAACATTCCTGTTCGCGAAGCGCTCTCCAGATTGCAATCGGAAGGGTATTTGCATGTTATTCCATTTAAAGGGATGTTTGTTAATCTAATGAGTATTAAAGACTTGAACGAATTATTTGAAATCAGATTGCAGCTTGAACCTCTGGCAGTAGAAAAGGCAACGCTACTCATTCCCGATGACAAACTCAGGGGGCTGCTGGAAACAATGAATGCTCTTAAAATCAATGATTCCTCATACTCAGTTAACGGATTAGAGAGAATAACGGAAATGAATAGTTCCATACATGGTACTATCCTTGAATATTGTGAAAATACAAATTTGAGGAATTTAGTTATTGGATATATTGAACAAATTCAAAGATATGTAAGCTTTATTCAATTAAATCTGGATGTAGATTTCACGAACGTGGAATGGTCGGAACATCATTCAATCTTGGAGAATTTAATGAAGCGGGATCCAAAAGGCGCCTCCGCAGCCATGATCCGTCATTTGCAAAGTTCTCAAAAAAGGACAAATGATCATTTTATGAACACGGGTAACTGAATTGACAATTGGGAGCAGAAGAATGATCGAAATAGCAGGTAAGGAATCGCAGGTCTCCGATGAAAAAAGAATCGTTTTTCTTGGCGACAGCATTACAAATGAAGGTACGTTTATCGCTTTTTTGGACGCATATTTCCATCTGTATGCTTCCAATGTTCATTTTACCTTAATAAATTTGGGCGTTAGCAGCGAAACTGCCTCTGGATTAACAGAGCCGGATCATCCGTTTCCGCGTCCTTGTATCCTTGATCGACTGGCAAGGGCGCTGCAAGAAAGCAAGCCGGATTGGGTTGTTATGGGATATGGAATGAATGATGGCATCTATTCCCCATTTTCCCAAGAAAGGTTTCAAGCTTATCAAAATGGTATTCTTGCAGCAATCCGCACCATCCATCAATACGGAGCAAAAGCCTTTGTCATGACCCCTCCACCATTTGATCCAGAGTCTATAAGCGATTGCGTTCTATCTCCCGATAACCAAGAAGGATACAGCTATATAGCTCCATACGAAAATTACAACGGCGTGCTTCGCTACTATGCGAATTGGGTACTTACTCTTGATACAATTGCCGATCAAGTTGTGAATATTTACGATCCGCTTCTTCAGATGAGAGAACTTGAACGAAAGATTAACCCTAGTTATCGTTCAGGTGATGGTATCCATCCTAACTCAGGCGGTCATTGGATAATAGCTACAACGTTATTAAGCAGTTTGTTTCATACATCTGTAAAACAAATTCCTGATTTTGTAGATCAACCGGAAAAATTGCAATTATTTCAGTTTGTTTTACAACGACACAGGATGTTAAGTTCCGCCTGGAAGGAGCATGTCGGCCATAGTAATCCTAATAAAGAGGAAGCCTTGCCTTTAGAAGTTGCCTTGAGCAGAGGTGAAGGAATAACAGCGCAAATTAAAGTGTGTGTTACGAATTCAAAAAATAATTCATGATGATATATGATTTTTGAAAATTGCGCATCTTTTGATTGCGCAGTTTTTTTGTCGTTGAACAATCTGTATCCGCGTCACTTTAATTCTGCATTGTAAACATTTCATATTGCAATTGAAAAAAAGCTGTGATATATTATGTGTGTAAACGGTACCACATATTGAAATGCCAATAAATATTGGATTTCATTAAAGTTGAGGTAACGATACCATAAATATGAGGTTGGAAGTGAACCCAGGATGGCAACTATTCGCGATGTGGCCAAGTTAGCCGGAGTCTCTGTTGCGACAGTATCTCGTTACTTAAATAAAAGCGGTTATGTAAACGCTGATACGGAATTGAAGCTAAAACATGCGATTGAAAAACTGAATTATATACCCAGTGTTGTTGCAAGGGGACTCGCTGGAAAAAGCACGAAAACAATTGCTTTAATTTTACCCGACATTTCAAATCCATTCTTTCCGGAACTGGCACGGGCGGTTGAAGATGTTGCCACTACATACGGATTCACCGTCATATTTTGCAATTCGGACAGTCAGGTCGGAAAAGAAAAGAAATATATAGATGCGTTGAAGAGTAAAAATATCGATGGGATTATTTTTGCTTCCAATACGCTGGGACTTGAAGATGTAGATAAAATGATGTCCTCTAACATTCCCTTTGTTTGTCTGGACAGGGCACCGACCAATACAACCTGCAGCGTTGTTCGTTCGAACAATCGTGAGGGTGGCCGATTAGCTGTAAATCATCTTCTTGAGGCAGGCTGCAAGAAAATCGGGCACATTTATGGTCCCCAGGATCTGATCCCTGCAAAGGAGAGATTAATCGGATATGAAGAATCCGTACGTACGTTTGATTGGTTCAGCCCAAGCTTAATGGTTCAAGGGGATTTTGGGGTTCACGGTGGAATCCAAGCGACGGAACTGCTAATGAAGCGGCATCCTGATGTTGACGCTATTTTTGCCGGAAATGATTTAATGGCTGTCGGAGCTTTGAAAGCGCTGCATAGAATGGGCCTTAAAGTACCTGAACAAGTGGCTGTTTGCGGATTCGACGGTATTAACATGACCGAGATTACTGAGCCTGAATTAACTACAATCGCACAGCCCATCTATGATATGGGGGCTTTAGTTTCGAGGATTTTAATTAAGAAGATCGAAGGCACCATAGAAGAGGACAAAATTTATGAGCTGGATGTCAGAGTAATCCCAAGAGATTCAACGAAAAGGAGCAGATAACATGAAGGCGCCTCATATAGTTGTAATTGGCAGTTTGAATATGGATATCGTTATTGAAGCGGACAGATACCCGCAACCGGGAGAAACGATTCTTGGCTCAAACGCCAAATTCATACCGGGCGGCAAAGGTGCCAATCAAGCGGTTGCGGCCGCAAGGCTGGGAGCAAGAACGACGATGATCGGAGCTGTCGGAAATGACAGTTTCGGTCAAGAGCTTCTACAAGCTTTAGATAATAATAAGATTAGCAGAAACTCAGTTAAGATCGTGGATGGCACAGCATCCGGAATAGCTTCCATCTATCTTTCAAATGGAGACAATAGCATCGTCGTAGTCCCGGGCGCCAATCATCAATTGCTGCCAGGCGATATCGATCAGCATGACGACATTATCCAGGATGCGGATATTGTTCTGCTTCAGTTGGAGATTCCTTTAGAAACGGTTGTTCATGCTGCGAAAAAGGCAAAGTTATTTGGAAAGACGGTGGTCTTAAATCCGGCACCCGCTCAGTTGTTGCCAGATGAACTGTTAAGTAATGTAGATTACATCACTCCAAACCGATCTGAATTGTGCTTGCTTACAGGGATTCATGCAGATGGCGATGAGTTGGAAACAGCAATGACAAGCTTGATGCAAAAAGGGGCAAGCAACGTCATTACGACTCTGGGTGGTGACGGATCTGCCTTTTTAGAAAAAGGTAAGCTGCACAAAGTACCCGGTTATAAGGTGCCTGTTGTCGACACGACAGGGGCAGGGGATTCGTTTAATGCAGGTCTAGCTTTTTCACTTGCCGGGCAAAATAACTTGGAACAATCCGTGTCATTTGCGGCGAAGGTATCTGCGCTGGCCGTTACGAAGTTTGGGGCTCAAGCCGGAATGCCAAGCATAGAGGAAGTGGAGCTATTTTCGAAAAATTCCAAGGGAGAATCAACATGAAAAAGATTGGAATTTTAAATAGCGAAATTTCTAAGGTGATCAGTGAACTTGGGCATACCGATACCATTGTCATTTGTGATAGCGGGCTGCCTATTCCTGCCCATGTAAAACGAATCGATCTGGCCTTGAAACAAGGCATTCCTTCTTTTATGGATTGTTTGGAAACCGTGCTTTTGGAAATGCAAGTTGAGCAGGCTTTCGTGGCCCGTGAAATGGAACAGGTAAGTCCCAAGCTAAAGAAGCAAATGGAACCATCGTTGAATGGGATACATGTCTGCGAGGTCAGTCATGAAGAACTGAAGGCAATGACACATCAAGCTAAAGCAATTATAAGAACAGGCGAGTTTACTCCATATGCCAATGTCATTCTTCAGGCTGGAGTTATCTTCTGAAAGGAGGAATTGGAATGACGTCCAAGCTGTTGGAAATGAAGGGAATCAGTAAAAGCTTTCCTGGAGTTAAGGTGCTGGAACAAGTTGAATTCACCCTGAATCGCGGAGAAGTTCATGCGTTGATGGGGGAAAACGGCGCCGGCAAATCTACGCTGATGAAAATATTGGGCGGGATTTATACAAAAGATAGTGGAACCGTTTCCGTTAGTGGAACTGTCTACGACATAAATACACCTTCTATGGCACAAAATTTAGGCATTGTTATTATTCATCAAGAGCTGAATATGATTCCGCACTTAACGGTTATGGAAAATATTTTTCTCGGTCGCGAATTCACTTACGGAAAGTCAAGGCTAATTAACTGGAAAAAGATGCGGCAGGAGTCCAATCGCTATTTATCCCAATTGGGCTTGAATATAGATCCGGGTACTATCGTCAACGAGCTCTCTGTAGGCCAACAGCAAATGGTGGAAATTTCGAAAGCTTTATCAATGAATGCCGAAATTCTTGTTTTGGATGAGCCGACGGCCGCACTCACGGACCGTGAAATCGAGGCGTTATTCGAGGTCATCGCTTCATTGAAAGAGAAGGGTGTTGGAATGATTTATATTTCCCACCGGATGGAAGAAATATTCAGGATTTGCGATCAGGTTACGGTCATGCGGGATGGACATTATATTGGAACCGAATACATTGCAAATACGACGATGGACAAGCTCGTTAAAATGATGGTAGGCAGGGAAATTAAAGATCGTTTTCCTAAAGTGAAAGTCGCCCTTGGAGAAGAGAAACTGACGGTCAATGGGTTGACACAAAAAGGGAAGCTTCATGATATTTCCTTTTCAGTAAGAGCAGGGGAGATTGTAGGGATTGCCGGCCTAATGGGTGCCGGAAGAACCGAACTGGCGAAAGCACTATTTGGAATAACCCCGATTGATCGGGGGACGATATCCATTAACAGTCAACCGGTCTCGATTCGAAAACCGATTGATGCTATTCAAGCAGGTATTGGCTTAGTAACGGAAGACCGTAAAGATGAAGGTCTGCTCCTTGCTCATTCTGTTAACGACAACCTGGCCCTTCCGAACTTGAAGCTATTGTCCTCATTCGGTTTCATGAACCGTTCAAAGGAGAGGGAACTGTCCGAATCCATGATTAAAAAGCTGCTGATCAAAACGCCGAACAGTGAGCAGAAGGTCGGCTCTCTTAGCGGAGGCAATCAGCAAAAGGTAGTTATCGGAAAGTGGTTGGCGACGAATCCGCAAGTACTCATCTTGGATGAGCCAACGCGCGGAGTCGATATCGGGGCGAAGAAAGAAATCTATGATCTTATGAATGAGCTTGCTTCGCAAGGCGTAGCTATTCTAATGATTTCGTCCGAGCTTCCCGAAGTGTTGGGAATGAGTGACCGCATACTCGTCATGCACGAGGGTAAAATAAGCGGTGAATTTAAGCAAGAAGAAGCAAATCAGGAAAACATTATGTTAAGTGCAACAGGGGGAGGGAACCGGCATGCAGGTTGATGGTAAAATTTTAAACAAACCCCAAATCGGTAAGTTTCAGAGTCTGGGACCTTTATTGGGATTGTTTCTGATAGTTGTAATTTTGTCGGTAGTTAGCGGTGACTTTTTAACCGTCGGTAATATTTTTAACGTTCTACGTCAAATTTCGATTAATGCTCTTATCGCCTTCGGTATGACCTTCGTTATTTTAACGGGAGGCATCGACCTTTCTGTAGGATCCGTACTGGCTTTATCAAGCACTTTTACGGCAGGCTTAATGGCAAGCGGTATGAATACGTGGCTGGCTGTAGGGATCGGTCTCATTGGAGGAATGGTCATGGGGGCGGTCAACGGTATCGTGATCACGAAAGGTAAGGTAGCTCCCTTTATCGCGACTTTGGCAACAATGACAGTATTCCGCGGACTCACCTTAGTTTATACGCAGGGAAAGCCAATCACGGGCTTCAAAGAGGATTTTGCCATATTAGGAAAGGGATATTTTCTGCAAATTCCAATGCCGATTATTTGGATGGTCATTGCATTTGCAGTATTATATATCATCTTAAAGCATACAACTTTTGGCCGGCGTGTTTATGCGCTCGGCAGCAACGAGGAGGCGACTTGGCTTTCAGGGATCAGCACATCGAGAGTAAAAATTATGGTGTACTCGATAAGCGGTTTATTAGCTGCAATTAGCGGTATCATTCTAACTTCCAGATTGAACTCCGCACAACCGACAGCAGGAGGAGCGTTTGAACTGGATGCGATTGCAGCCGTCGTCCTTGGCGGAACTAGCTTATCAGGGGGAAAAGGTTGGATTGTCGGTACATTAATTGGCGCCATGATCATAGGCGTGTTGGATAACGGTCTTAACCTACTGAATGTATCGTCTTTTTATCAACAGGTTGTCAAAGGTATCGTAATCTTAATCGCAGTCCTGTTAGACCGATCAAAGTCTCGTAAATAAAATTCATTAAAGGGGAGTTTACAATGAAAAAAATGAATCTCATTTTGTCTGCCGTAGTAGCGGTGTTCCTGGTTCTGGCCGGCTGTTCGACGCAATCCAAGCTTGAGGAAGGAGCTTCCACGAAACCGTCTGCTACAACGGACAGCAAGGCGGCTGCCGGTAAAATGACAATCGGGCTTTCCGTTTCCACACTGAATAATCCGTTTTTCGTTACTTTGAAGGATGGTGCGGATAAAGCGGCAAAAGAAGCCGGCGCGAATTTAGTTGTAGTAGATGCGCAAAACGATACAGCGAAACAAATCAGCGGTATTGAAGATTTAATCCAGAAAAAAGTAAATATCATTCTGATAAATCCCACGGATAGCGATGCTATCGTAACAGCCGTACAAGCTGCAAATAAAGCCAATATTCCTGTCATTACAGTGGATCGCGCAGCAAATGGCGGACAAGTTGTTACACACATTGCATCTGACAATGTGAAAGGCGGCAAAATGGCAGGCGACTTTATTTTGAAAGCGCTTGGCGATAAAGGTAATCTTGTGGAACTTCAAGGAATTGCAGGAACTTCCGCAGCGCGTGACCGTGGGAAAGGTTTCCATGATGCTGTGGATGGAAAAGCCGGCGTAAAAGTAATTGCTTCCCAACCTGCTGATTTCGACCGTGCAAAAGGCCTTTCCGTTACGGAAAATATTTTGCAGGGAAATAAAGATGTTCAAGCTATATTTGCCCATAATGATGAAATGGCATTAGGTGCACTTCAAGCTATTCAAGCCTCGGGTAAAAATATTTTGGTCGTTGGTTTTGATGCTACAGATGACGCAGTGAAAGCCGTAAATGACGGGAAATTGGCAGCAACCGTTGCTCAGAAACCGGCATCCATCGGAGACACAGCGGTGAAAACAGCGTTGAAAGTGTTGAAAGGTGAACAAGTAGAGAAGTTTATTCCGGTAGATTTGGATTTGATCACGAAAAAATAAGAATCAGTAAATATTTTGCCAATTTGGCGAATATTGAGTGGCGATGAGCCACTCTTTTTGTTATTGTCAGGATAGAGTTAGATGTTAGTAAGATTGAACAAATAACGGTAATCAAAGGAGACAGCCATGTGCCGAAATATCAAAACACTATTCAACTTCGATCCTCCCGCTACTGACGATGAGATTGAGGCAGCTTCGCTCCAATTCGTGAGAAAGATTTCGGGCTTCACCATTCCTTCTAAGGCGAACGAGGAGGCGTTCAATCGCGCCATTATGGAGGTGTCTGCGGTTGCCCGGACTCTGTTAGACTCACTGGTCACCAATGCCGAGCCACGCAATCGTGAGATCGAAATGGAACGCGCTCGTGCGAGATCTGCGAAAAGATTCGGCATCGGAGATGATTAAAATACATGGAGAAACACTTCAAGCCACCGAAAATCAAGCAACTGATCGAAACATAATTTGCAAGACGAAGATAGGGTTAACACGGCTCTATCTTTTTTTCATGCCCATCAAAATGAAATGCTTCATGGAACCGAAATACTCTGGTTGGAATATCTGGACTATTACTATCTCATGTGTAAAAAGCAAGCTATGGGACGACTTGTTTCAAGTGGCAATTGAAAAGTCGACCATATACAAGGAATTTTATGGATAATTTGAAGCGGGGAATATATACTGAGGATACGGGTATTAGTGACTATTGGGTTGCAGTGATTTTATTTGAAGTAGGTGTTTGTGGATGTACGAATATCATGGTTGGGCGCCCATTCGTGAAACTGCAACATGTGATGATGAAGATAACTTGGAAAATAAAATCCTTAACATTAAGGAATATATTAGAAAATGAATGGTGAGGTGATTTGATTGAAGACATTTGAAAAACGATTCAAAAAAGTAACTGTGAATGGTTTTCAATTCCATTGCGTAATTAATGAATATTTTAGAAATGAGTTTGTCTCTTTTCGGGTATATCCTAGTAATACCAAGACATCTTTTTTTGAAGTATTCTTCTCATGGAAAGAATCATGGTACTTCAACCTTAACTTACCATCTACATGTACAACTTTAATAAAGTATGCTATTGAAAATGGCTGGGTCTACGATCAGGAGAAACAACAGATGAGTATACGACACGGCGACTTTCTTAGAAAATTAATAGAATTACAAGATTGAATACAAAATTAAATGGAAAAAGATTTACAATGAAAACTGACTTTCATTGTATTAGATAGAGGTGAAATAAATGATTTGGGGAGTGATTAGTCAATGACGACATCTTGCGAAATGGAACTAATTCAACGAAGGATTGAAGATGGAGATACTTCCTTGACTGATAACGATATTGTTGAAAAGTATATTTCTTGGCTTCCTAGCTACAATTGTACTACAGCCGCGGAAGGATATTTTTCATTTCTTTCGTCAGTTGCAACATACAAACCTCAATTAATCGAGCCTCTTTTAAAGAAAGCAGTAGAACCAGTTTACTTTTTAGGTTATGAGAATTCCGAGGGTATTATTAGCTGGGCGAGTAAATTTACTGAAAGTAAGAATGTTATCTACATGCCTTCTGATTTAGGTAAAGTATGGCTACTTCAAGAATTACCAAATTACAAAGAATTCATTGGAAAATGTCTGATAGAATATATGAATGAATAAAAATCAGGATTTAATTAGAGGAGCATGGATGAAGATTTTCTTTTCCATAATACTTTGATGATTTCCCCACTAATGGAACAATACGTTCCTGCAGCTCTACGATGAGCGATACAGTGATTATTAATTTTGAAATGAATTCATTAATCGGAGGGGCTTGGATGAAAAGCAAGCAGTATTCCATTTGGATTGAGGCGGAACAGTGGGCTGAAGGAGAGTGGAACATCCACGATGATAACACTGATGCAATAGTTACATTTGAAGATGGCTCAAGATGGGTTGCTTCATTTTATACATACAAAAACATTCAAACGCTTGCTGAAAAGAATCAACATACTGGCGAATGCTTACATGGAAAGTACTATTGGGGAAGTGACATGCTACTTGTAGATGAGTGTAGTCGTAATCGCATTGAAGAAGTGATTGAACATCTAATAACCCAAGGTGATTTTGAAATGATATTCGATAAGTGTGATGAAAATCGAATCTGTACGAATGAAAGCACTATTTTATAAGGGAG
Source organism: Paenibacillus sp. sgz302191 (assembly GCF_057749925.1). NCBI lineage: Bacteria > Bacillati > Bacillota > Bacilli > Caryophanales > Paenibacillaceae > Paenibacillus > Paenibacillus sp. sgz302191. The sequence continues at coordinate 38,902 of NZ_JBYLHY010000002.1, read as the reverse complement.
AAATTTACTATGGAAGAAAAACAGTTTATTGTTTCCATAGGGGATTATAGGGTACATGACAGCAAGATTGAAGGAATACATTGGGAAAACCAAAATCTAACCGTATCTTTAAGAAGCTTTGACGGCGAAGCGATAGTCGTGAGATTTTACGGCGTAAAAACAATCCATTCCAACAGACCAATTGGTATGATGCTTTATGCTATAAGTGAAATGAAGGAAGATGAACCATTACGCAAGTTTATTTTTGCAAATTGGCATGAAGAAGATGATGCTTTTCTTGAAATCACCGCAGAACAAGTAGACTTTTAAATCCAAATTGAATTGTACTGAGTAAAAGAGCAACTTTATCCTTGGGGTTGATAATGTGATAAATTCTGCCGAAGAGTTTGTGAAATTGAGAAACAGTGAAAATCCTGAGGAATATCTTAGAGCAGCTTGGGATGAAGCGCCATTGGAGGTTTGGCTTGCAGCTATTGAAAAATATTCGGATATGAAATTTTGGGTAGTACAAAACAAAACTGTTCCAATAGAGATACTTGAAATCTTGTCTGATGATCCTGAATCGAGAGTTAGGCACATGGTTGCTTCAAAGAATAGACTGTCTGAAAAGCTTCAATTGAAACTTGCGAATGATAAAGACACTTCGATCAGACAAAGAATTGTTCATAACAAGAAAGCTACATTGAGGGTTTTACAAATATTATCGTTTGACGAAGATGAAGAAATCAAGGAGTTAGCGTCGAAAAGAATAACTGAAAAGCGATACAGATAACGCGAGATAAACCTCGTCCCTTTATAGGATGGAGGTTTTTTAAATTATTTTAATAAAAACATTAAAAGGGAGTGACAACATGACTTCAGTAATTGACTATTACACTGGCTTTGGAGAAAAAGAATGGAGTAGGTTGGATAGAGAACCATTAGAATTTTTGATTAATTTGCATTTTATAAATAAATATTTACCGAAAGGTGGTCATATTTTAGACAACGGGGCTGGACCAGGAAAATATTCAATGTATTTAGCCCAAAAAGGCTTTCGAGTAACTTTAACCGACCTAACTCCTACTCTTGTTGAAATCGCTAAAGTTAAAGCAAGTGAACTCGGATTTATGGGAAAATTTAATGGTTTTTTCGTTGCTGATGCACAAAACTTATCTATGTTCCTTGACCAATCATTCAGCGCTTCGTTAATGCTTGGTCCACTTTACCACTTGCAAAAAGAAGAGGAACGTGTGAAAGCAGTTCGAGAATTACACCGGGTTACACAGAAAGACGGATATGTGTTCGTAGCATTTAGATCAAGAATAAACCATGTATTATATTCTCTCTTGCACCCTACTCACTGGAAGCCCAATGATAATATGGATTCTATAAACGATTTCTTAGATACTGGAATTTTCAACCATAGTGATGAAGGGAGATTCACAGGAGCATATTTTTTCAATATTGAGGAGATCAGAATGTTTATGGAATCAAATGGTTTTGAATTCGTGGACTTAATTGGTTCAACAAATATGGGAGCAGTTTTAAATCAGGAACAATGGGATTACTGGAAGCAAGATGAAAATGAATACTCTAAATTACTAAACTTACTCATTAAAAATGCAAAAGAACCTGCGGTTTTGGGAATGTCTTCCCATTTGCTATATATTGGTCGCAGAAAATAAAAGACTTATTGCATTGTTAAAGATAGAGTTGGAGTTGGCGAACATAGAAAAATTAATTCCCAGAGATAAGTTTGACTTTGAAACTGTGAACGAATTGAAGAAATTAAGCAAAGAATCCTTGAAGTCAATTGTTCCACAGTTAATGGAATTCGATATTATTGAAGATTTAAGAACGGAACTTGAAAGATTTTCATTACATTCTACAGATTATGAACAGTATGTTGGATTAGATGTTGAGGCGCAAAAGATACTTAAGAAAATACACTATCACTAGCGCAGGAAAAGTAATCCAATATATCTCTTTCACCGTCTCGACACATGTGGAGTGCGTGGTAAGGATATATCGAGATGAGAAGCATTGATGTACAAGGGATGAAGAGTTTTTGAGATTATATTCCTGCATTCAAAAAATGCTAGTGGAGTTGAGTGAGGGAACATATATCCCTTTTACGCACAAGGCATGTCGAGTGCGTGGTAAGGATATATCGGGAGGATTAAACATAATAGTCATAAAGCCCTCTTCATTTTGGAGAGGGTTGTTTTTTATTCGCAAAAATTTAATTTAAACTTTATGTATTTCGACTTTATTAGACGGTTTCTCTCATAGACATAGAAACGAATGTTTGGTATATTGGAATTTGCTGGAATAATATATCGAAGGGAGTCAAAAAATGACTTGGAAATGGAGAAAGACAATATCAACTGCAGTACTAGGTTCATTATTACTTGGATTATTACCGCTAGGAGGTGTCTCTGCTGCTACTGTTTCGCCAATTGCTGAGGAGAATGCATATATTCTATCGAGCCAAATTACCCCAAAAAATCATGTTAGGTTACCCATAAAAATCGTCTGTAGCTGGAAATGACGACATGGTTGACATGGAGCCTCTACGGGCATGAATCCCTGCTAAAGGGCGAAGCCACGGGCTTCGCAGAGTCTTGTTAGCCTACTATGCCCGCCCCTCCATGTAAACCATGTCTACTTTTCTGGAAATTCTCGACGGCAGAGCATGACGATTTTTGGGGGGGATTTTAAATGATTAAACACAAGCCTCGTGAAGATCGGGTTGGCGGAAAATCCTCCTGCGCCAGCACCCGCAGAGAAGAAGCGGGGACGGGTGAAGCAGAGCAAGACGCGAAGCCTGCTGCTTCGTCTGGAGACCAAGTGGGATGCGGCGCTTGCGTTCATGCACGATTTCCGGGTTCCGTTCAAGAACAACGAAGAGGAACGGGCCATTCGGATGATCAAGAGCCAGCAGAAGGTGTCGGGTTGCTTCCGCAGTGTCCAGACCTTGCTTAGGATACTGGCGCAAGTATGTATCGATCGTACTTTTCCTTCTACCGATGTTTACTGCAATCGCAGCATTGTCGTGGCCGGGAAGATGGAGACGGACGGTTTGCTCGAACATTCTTCTGCTTTTCTCATGCTTAAGCCTTTGCTCAACGTCTTGCAATTGTTCGCCAATCGTTTTCATTTTTCATCACCCGTCCAGCAGAATGGTCTCTACCAATTCGACAGGATTGGGTGGGACTTCCTTCGATGTAACTTTAGTTCAACTTATATAGTTAGATAAACAGGGTTTTGCTTACTAGTTGATTATGTAAAACAGCGATCTCAGAATTCTTTTCAGTTGTTTATTCTCATTGCAGCAATAGTTTACAACGTTAAATAAGTTTTATATTTCAGAGGGTTAAGAGTTTTTCTAATAAGTATAGGGTGATCAGTTGCTTACGTCGTAGCTTTTGTATAACGATCTAATTTTGATGGTACTGTTGATTTTCACTTCTTCTAAACAAGCCTTAAGAAAAAGGAAGTACATACCCTAAGGAGAATAAAACATGAAAAATTCAAGTATATTTATCAAAATTACAATGAGCATAACTTTCTTAGTAATAGCTTTTTTAATTTTTCAGCCATCGGAAGCAGAAGCGGAAACTGATACAACCCCCCCGAAAATTGTAGTATCGTTAGGCACAAAATCTGTAGATAGACAAACGACTGATGTGTGTCCGTATGTAACAGATAGTAGTGGCATATTGATCATTAAATATGCAAGTGGTTCGCAAACGTCTAGTTATTTTGCAGAAAATGGAACGACCTTAACTAATATTTGTTTTAAAGTACCTGCGACTAGTAAAGGAATTTATACAGTTTATAGTAAAGACAAGGCAGGAAATGAAGCTGTTGCGACAATAGATGTCACATGGGATTCGACCTCGCCTACAATAAAGTTAACCACAGAAACACCAACTTACAGGTACGGGGTTACAGTTAGGGTTATCGCTCAAGATGATCGCTCGATACCACGTATTAAGTGGGCATCTGGAAACCAATCAGCAGCCTACTTTGCTTTAGCAGGAACGGAAATTACAAATCTATCTAACTTAGGACCGAATACTAGAAGTGGGTCTTTTGATGTATCTTACAGTGGTACGTATACAGTTTGGGCAAGTGATTTTGATGGAAATCAAACTATTCAAACTATCACCTTGACGGTCAAGCCAATAAAATTTTCGCTTGATTACATCTTAAGTAGTGATAACCAAATAGCAGCTGTATCCATGACCACATATAGTGAAAAAAGTATAACGGTCAAGAAGTATGCGCGTGGCGAGCAACCGATTAGCTATTTTGCGACAAATGGAACAATAGTAGATGGCAGCAATTTTCTTGTACCTGCGACTGCTAAAGGAGTGTATACATTATATGCTAAAGACATTGCTGGTAATGAGGTCGTCGATACGATAGATGTGACGTGGGATACGATTCCCCCAGTTCTTACTTTAACTCCTAGTACGACTAGTCTAACAAATCATCCCGTCACAGTGAACGTCCTTGTCTCAGATGACAGTGGAGGTGCCCCTAGTTATCTTAAATGGGCAGCTGGGAATCTAACAATTGATGATTTTAAAGCCAAAGGGACAGGAACAGATATCTTAAATAATCGTTCCTTTTCTGTGAAGAATAATGGAATTTATACTGTTTACGCTTCCGATAGAATGGGGAATCAGACAGTGAAAACGATCGAGATAAGTAATATCGACACTTCTCCTCTCACGATGCCAGTTTTTATACCTGATAACTTATCTCAGACGAATCAGAACGTGAATGTGACGGTCAATTACCCATCAGATACGTTTGTGAATGAATACCGAGTTAATGGCGGAAATTGGATAATATATTCCAATCCAGTTAAGATGACGGAAAATGGAACCATTGAGGTTCGATCGACCAATGCGTTAGGCATTAGTGTTGAGAGTTCTTACAATGTAACTAACATTGATAAGCTGCCTCCTACTGCTCCTTTTCTAATTGAAAGTAAACCAGGTTATAAACCATCATCATTTTATATTCGCTGGAAGCAATCTACAGATAATGTAGAAGTAGTAAGCTTTGAGGTTTATGATGGTACTACATTAGTTCAAAGCTTACCAGGTGCTTCTGACAGTTTTACTCTATTCGATGTAAGCCACAATGTTCCACATCCTATTACAATAAAGGCAAAAGACGCAGCAGGGAATGTTTCAGAAGCAAGCAATATTTTAGCTTTATTTATTGATTCACAAGCACCAACAGCACCGACTTCTTTAATAACAACAGGAACAACATCTACAAGCGTAAGTTTAAAATGGAATGCGTCAGAAGATAATTTAGCCGTAACAGGCTACGATATATACAGTCTGACCATGTCACCTACGAATAACCCCAATATAACGGCGGAAGGAAGTGTTGACGGAAGCACAACAACATATACGGTAACTACTTTAGCGGCAAACAAATCTTATAGTCTCTTTGTAAAAGCAAGGGATGCAGCCGGGAATGTATCTGATGCAAGTAAAAAAGTGGATGTATATTTGGATACACAAGCGCCAACAGCACCTGCTTATTTAAAACCAGGAAAAAGAACATCTTCAAGCGTTGAGTTAATATGGGGAGCGTCAGAAGATAACTCAGCCGTAACAGGCTACGATATATACAGAATAACAAATACCGGCCAAAGTGCAGAGATGGTAGGAAGTGTAAGCGGAAGCACAACAACGTATAGGGTTACTGGTTTAAGAATAAACACATCCTATAGCTTCATTGTAAAAGCGAAGGATGCGGCCGGAAATACATCTGGTGCAAGTAATTTAGTGGATGTATTTTTGACGCTAAAGGCACCATCAGGGCTCCTAATTAAAAATAAAACGTCCAACTCGATCAGCTTATCTTGGACAGCACCTGCTGATGAAGAAGTTTATTCTTACAATATTTATAATGGTAGTACACTATTAGGAACAACTAGTGACAATAACTACACTATTCAAGATATAGCAAGTACACTGTATATTCTAAAAACTACAGCGTTAGATAAAACTGGTAATGAATCAAAGGCAAGCAATATCATTTATTATTATACTGGTAATTATCAATATTATTATGATGTAACAGGACGTTTAGACTATATTAAGTTTTCATCGGGTCAAAGGCTAAAATATAACTATGATATTACAGGAAATCTATTAAACGTTCAGCTTCAGGAGTAAATGATAAGCATTTTAAAATAATTATTTACATGAATTTGAATTACTAGTATAAGGAATTTGACCTCTTTGGCCTTTAAGCGTGATGTCCCTGAGCCAATCCGTTCTATACTGTGTTGTCCATTTGTCTTCCAGTGTAATAATTTGAGCTAACATTAATTAATGAAATTGAGGTATTAATTTGATGAAAAAAATACTTAGCCTTCTAACGCTACTATGTCTTCTATCTCAACTTATTCTTCCATTTTCAGCACAGGCAGATAATAGTAACGCATCTCCTCTCTATTCAACTGATGGGAATAAAGAAAATCAAATCTTAACAATAGAATGGCTCAGTCAAAAGTTTAATGTGGACGAGAGTATCTTGTTGAATGAGCTAAATAAAGGATATTCCTTAAGCAATTTGCAGTCAGCTTTACAAATACAGCAAACTTCTAACCAGACACTGGATGCTATTCTCAATCAATTAGATCCTGATGTTAACATTCGTTTGCAGCAATTAAACTATACGGCTGAGCATTTCACAAATAGCGTTCAATCGGACACGTATCAAAACGTCCCCTCCGTTACAGATTACACATATGCAATGGGGGAATTCGTTGACACATCGGGGGCCAAGGTTACGATAAATGATCCCGTTCTCAATTCAAGCGTATTCCAGAATACGTATTCTTCCGGTACAAAGCAATTACGTAATGCTTTGTCTGCATCTTCCCTGCCTTTTCCAACAAGTTACGATCAAGTTGCTGTCAATCATCTTAATGTGAAAGCAGATAATGCGCCATATTCCGTTGGCAATGAAAATATTTCTTCGGTAAGTGGCTCCTTACAGGTGCAAGCGACGGATATGGTTCTTCCTGGGAGAAACGGACTTTCTTTCTCGCTTACCCGCAGATATAACAGTGACGATGCCTCTTACTATGATAAAGGCTATTTCAGCGATTATTCTTATCTTGTCAATTATTTTCCACAATTGGCTGCCAGATTATATTTTAAAGCTCCCTATCAACAGGTCACCAGTTTAGGTGGCGCTTCGGACTTCCAACTTCTCCCGGCATGTTCGGGATGCGAGGGCTTTGTATACCAATCGTTTATACAATACAATGGACAGTATACCAAATGGAATTATAGCAACTATCCTGGACCTCGTGTAGCTGATTTTAATTTTCAAAACAAGAATAAATTGGGGGAAACGTGGAAATATGCAAACCCGAATGATCCCAATGGCTTTATTGCTCAAATGAATGTATCTTTGGGGAACCAGGATTTAATCGTCAATGCCTATCCGACTGGGTATGTTATGGAGACCAATCGGGAAGTTGATTTCGCACATGGGAAATTTTATGCGAATCAATCGAAGCTCAAATATGAAAATAGATTTGCCATTGGCAAAGGATGGAGTTGGGACATTCCGTATATCGAGTTTAAAGATAATAAAACATTTATTCATCTCTTTGGTGGTTCTTCCTATGAAATCGATAATGCCAATACACTGATTGGTTACCCATGGAAGGACTTGACCTTTACTAGGGATACATCAGTGACCGTCAATGGGAAAACATCGTATTATGCTCTGCAATCGCTAAATGGTCAAGTTCAATATTTTGCTTCGGATGGATACCTGATTCAAATTGCAGATGCGTATAAAAATACGATTCAGTTTGAGTATCAGTATGTTTCCTTATACGGTCAAGTTCTTTCCAAAGTTAGAGATGCTATCGGCAATGAGATAGTTATTCAGTACCCTTCTGATTCCGAAGTCAACATTATAGCGGGAAATCGAACTGTCAAATACGACAAAATAAAAGATGCCAAAGGTAATAAGGAGCTGCTATCTCAAGTAACAGATCCCGAATCGAGGAAAACTCAGTATATATACGACACTGTTGCTACTCCTTATGATTTGGTGCAATCCCCTTCTCATTTAGGAGATAACTACACAGCTTTATTAAAACAAATTTATCATCCTACAAAAGCTCATACCGACTATAGTTATGATCCTTTTACAAGAAGCATAGGGCCAAATGCAACAGAAACTGTTTACCGCGTAAAATCAAGAGAAGATGTGGTGACCTATACAGACCTAAGTGTAAAAAAATATAATCATATAGACTATACGTACAATGGAGACGGAGCCGCTGTTCTACAAAGAGGGTTTAGTTTCTCTACAATGATTGATAACGGTAGAATAAAAACTACCCATTTCTATGACAAAGTCTATATTGACGATAAAACGCCGGAGGTTCTTTATAATACTCAAGTTACTCAAGATGACGGAATTCAACAAACCATCACGTCCATGGAGTACAATCGAACCAACCGCTGGCCAACGCCTACTAAAATTACAACGAAGACAGTTCGAAGCGGCAACTCTAGTGCTGATAAGGTTGTAAAACGAGACTACGATGCGTTTGGAAATATGACGAGTGAAACGGATCCGAACAACGTGACAAGCACCTATACCTTTGATGGAACGACACATCTTCTTTCTTCCGTGTCTCAGCCTCTGAATGGAAGCCAGACTCAGCTTGTTCAGTATTCTCGAAACAGTGCGGGCAGTGTCACACGAATGACTGTGGTGAATGAGGCCGGAACATTACTGGCTCAAACCAATATGGGGTACAGCGATGGTTTTGGCAATGTTACTTCGATCACGATAAAAGACGATAACCGTGACATTGTAGTTAATAAGGAGTATAGTGCCACTTATGGAAATGCCTTTTTAACCAAACAATACGTTAATGTGACGGGCGTTGATTGGAAAACGTCGACCATTACGGAACAAATGGAGTACGATAAATCCCTAGGAAAAATGATGAAATACACCGATGGCAAAGGCTATCAAGTATCGTATGGATATGATAAATTAGGACGTGTTAAGTTAGAAACGTTCCCAGATAACAGTAATGTTACGCTAACCTATGACGATACTTATAATAAAGTGACCACGATCGACCAAACGGGACTGACCACCTTTACGCAGTGGAATGCATTGGGGTGGAAAGAGTCAGAGGGTATTAGCGGCAGCGGTTCTGTCACTTATGATTACGATGCATATGGGCGTTTGGCATGGAGTAAGGATACCCTCGGCCATACCACTAATTACGAGTATGATTTATGGGATCGGCAGACACAAACGAAGTATCCTGACGGTTTTACCGCGGCGGTGTCCTACGATGATATCAATTTTACCAAGACGGCTACGGATGCTGAGGGCAACCAGACCAAGGAAACGTATGATCTGTTGAACCGATTGACAAAGAAAGAATGGTTGAAAACAAAAGAGAATACTAAGCTTGCAGATTACACGTATGATTATGTGGGCAATGTGCTTACGAGCACGGACGGCGAGGGCTATACAACGACATACACATACGATGTGTTAAGCAGATTAACATCTGTAACGGATGCGTTGTCTCAGACTACTTCTTATGCGTATAACCTTGCCAATAAGTTGACCCAAATCCAATATGCAGATGGAAAAAAACTACAAAAAAAATATGATGAAATGGGTAGACTTATTAAAAAGACCGATCCCTCAGAACTAAGTGACAAATACTACTACGATGCAAATAGTAACTTGAGTAAGTACGTGGATCGCAAGGGACAAACTCAGACATACGGCTATAATAATCGGAACTTCCTGACAAGCAGCGTTTCCAGCAATGAAACGATTTCATACAGTTATGATGCTGCTGGCAGACGTTTGACGATGCAAGATGGAACAGGAATCACAAAATATGACTATTATCCTTTAACGAAGCGCCTGAGCACACTCACCTATCCGGATGGAAAAACAATATCGTACCAATATGATGATCAGGGCAATCGAACCCAAATGATCGATCCGTTTGGGAACAATACGACATACAACTATGATGTTCGTAACCGGCTAACGGATGTTGGCGCAGCAAAGAATAACTGGGATGCCAGCTATACGTACAAGAAGAATGACTTGTTGTCTACCATCTGGCAAGCCAATAACTTAACTTCAACGTTTGATTATGACGGAGCTAATTTGACCAGCTTGACCGAAAAAAAATCAGGAGGGACAGTCGTCAATACGTTTAGTTATGAATATGACAATAACTTTAATCAGAAAACCAAAACAGAAAATGGTACAATCAACTCGTTCACATATGACCCGTTAAGCCGCATTCATACGTCCACCCAGTTTAACGAGCAGTATACGTATGATACCCGCGGCAATCGTCATACCCTTCAAACGAACGGAACGATGAATCTAAATAGAGCGAGCTACATTTATGATGACCGCAACCGCCTAACTGAAGCTGTAACTGATGATGGCAAATACGTATCTTATCGCTATAATGGAGATGGGTTGCTGTACGAGCGTACAGAAAATGGGCAGACAATACGCTACTATTACGATGGCGCGAATATGATTGCCGAGGGTACAGTAAACAATGGTGTTGCTGCGTTAAAGGCCAGATACATCCGAGGGAATGGATTAGTTGCCCGTTCAGATGCAAATGGAAATAAGCAATATTACCTATCAAATGGCCACGGAGACGTTGTAGGACTCACTGATAGTTCAGGAAATACACTGAACTCGTATAGCTACGATATGTGGGGCAATATTATCAGTCAGAGTGAAACTGTAGCCCAGCCGTTTAAGTACAGTGGAGAATTCTGGGATAATAGTACGAATTTGCAGTACCTGCGTGCGAGATGGTATGATCCAAGTGTAGGGCGGTTTATTAATGAGGATACGTATGAAGGTAAGTTGGATAGTCCGTTAACTTTGAATCTTTATACGTATGTGCAGAATAATCCTTTAAAATATCACGATCCAACAGGTAACAAAGTTTGGCTCATTCATGGAACATATTCATCACCAGTCACATGGACTAATGATTTCCGCGAGTACATTAGTGGTGTTTTTAATGAGCAGTATGAAGCATTGAAGTGGAGTGGTGAAAATAAAGATGAAGCTCGAGTCGAAGATGCTAACGATTTGGCAGAGAAAATTACTGCTTGGCACGATCAGAATCCGAATGAGCCAATACGTTTAATTGGTCACAGTCATGGAGGGAACGTGTCTATAATGATTGCAAACAAACTAGCTGAACGTGGAAAAAAAGTCGATACGCTTGTAACAATCGCAACCCCAGTAAGGGAATATCAACTAAATACAGAAGTAGGCCAGCATATTAATGTCTACAATAATCATGACGTTGTTCAAATTCTTGGTGGAGATGTAGATTTAAAATTACGATCATTCGAAAATGCAGAAAATGTTAAGGTGGATTTACCTTTTTGGCGGTGGCATGCATATTTTGGTATTTCAAACCATTCTATTATGCACAGTAATGTTAAAACGTGGAAAGAGTATATTGAACCATTGTTGAAGAAGAAAGAATGATGCGGACATGGGTAGCGATTTACGGAGGTGATTAACAATTCCAAACTATATAAAAATTACATGGTGGATTTCTATTGTGGTCAATATTGTAGCGATTATTTGGTTTATTCTAGGGGCCTCAGCTAACTTTCAACGAAGCTTAGATCTTGTGGGAAGGCTTACACTGATAGTTTTTTGGATTCCTGCAATTCTTCTAGTCACTTTATCCATTGTTCTTCTGGTAATAAAGTGGTTTCCAGCTAGAATGACCAATATTGGATTCATTCTTATTATAGTTGCCCACTTGATACTCTCGGCACCACTATTTATAACAGTTGAGACAACAGGTTGGTTGTATGATGATATTAGTAGTGACCCTATTCATACAACCGCGGATGGAAAATATGAGTATCGACTCGAGCTGATCAATCTATATCAAAAAAATAGTCGTGAGCAACTGATGGTCAGGAACGTTAAAACAGGCGAAGAAAGTTTTGTTCCTATCGAATTAAATTCTAAAGAAATGGATGGCATTCGAGGAGGTGGGAATGATTGGTCTTGGGCAATATTGAGTCCTACGGAATCATCGGATATATATTTACTCATAACAACAGAGGTCCTCAGTATGCCTCAAAAGAAATTTATCGTAGATATAAAAGATGGTACTTCTAAAAGAATAGAATGATTTAAATTTATGTGTCACCACAATGCGACTAACCCTCGTGTTGTGGTTTTTCTTTATCCGCCGCTACACCGCTAACAACAAAAACAACCGCTCAGAGAATATGAGCGGCTTAATAAATTTAAATGTAAAATATACAAATCTCCACCTCATATTCACATCAAAAAATAACCGGGAACACATCGTAATCAATTCTTCTTTTATGTATTTCCACATCACCCCATAAACACAAATAAAACCTTGTAATCTAGGTTTTCGCTGTGATATCCTATAAAAGTGTGTGTCCAAAATCTGACACGCATCTATTTTCCTATTCCCATTTCAGGAGGCGTCTTTCATGCTACCATTTTTTAAATTTCCACCCTAACAGTAGCAAGCGTAAATCATCGTGATATTCATAATTTACATTTATAAATTTATCACGATTCACGGTAAAAAACAAGCAATTTTTAATCTGTTTTTGTATTTTTTATTTTGAATTTTTCGCAGTAGAAACGTGAAATCCCTTGTCCTATAAGCTTTTTTCGCAAAACGAGATTTTGTCACAGACACATCTCTGCTTAAGTCATGCATTTTTTATTAATTATTATATCATACTTTACTTTAACTTGGGGGTAAAATAGTTGAAACAAAAACAATGCAAAGTATATAGGTTTGGACGAGAATGTATCTCTGAAGGAGCAATAACTACTGAAAATTTAGATGCACATCAAATTACATTGACCGATAGCTTTCTCCTCTTTGCTTTTGAATGTTATAAGAATGAGAGATTGATGGATGGGCAACTCATAACGGAACTCATCAAGGTTATGCTCCCCCACTCAGAAGAAGCAGCCAAACTTGAATGGGAGCATGGATTAACCTTCAATGGTTATCGATACTATGCGTGGTTTGCCACAACTGGCGGTATGAAAAAAGAAGAACCGACTGGCAAGTGTGAAACGATATTCATTCGAGAGGATTATCGAGCTTTTGCAGAAGAGTTTGAGGATTTAATTTCTTTAGGGAAGTTTAAGGAAATCGAAGATAGCAAAGAAAAAATCTGCATCAATAAAGATATCCTCAGCCGAATATCCTTAGCTGTTAGCAGTTGTTATATCGCAGGAGCTATGCCTGATTTTATTGTATTGCCCCAACCTAAACACAGGATAATCAAGGATTATAAGACTGTGGGGAAGTTTTCCAAGCAGGTCGATGGTAAGACATGGATAGATTATACATTGGTAAACTATCCTTTCAATAAAGATATTGACGTTTTCGATGGAGGCTCCATTGCCACTCCAAAAGTATTTTCACAAATTGGGGAAGCATTGGGGTTGGATTATTCAGCCGAATTTGCCATCATCAGAGGTTACGGAATTGGCATCAAAGGTATGATTACAAAGTTTGATATTATCGGATATTTGAATGCCACCTATACGGAGGATACGGCATATTGCAGAAAAGTAAACGGCCAATTTCAACTATTGGATATGTGGAATCAGTGGCAAACCGTAACGGACAATACGATGCTATTGAACGAGAGTATGGTCAAACTGGCTACATATTATGACTCCAACAAAGGCGAGAACATGAGTACCTATAAGCAAAGACTCGCTACAGTTGATCCCAAGTATAAGGATATCATCGGTAAACTCTATGTCACAAAGGTTAATAAACGAGATGCGGACATTGAAAATTACAGACGAACCAATTATCAATTACTCAATGCGCTGGCATTAAGCAAGGCCGATTATTTTGAATTAATAAAAAACGAAGTTAGGTCTTATAAGAAAATTCTAAAGCCATTCGATAAATCCAGCGACAAGGATGAATGGACAATCCATATCGATGCGATCCGATTGTTTTTCAAGAATATCGTCAAAAACGACAATGAAGACAGCATGGAGTTTCAGGATGAAGTGAGGAGCATGAGTCAGAATGTCGCCACAAAGTGCGAAGAGCTGCTTCATATATCTGAAGATTTTGTGAAGTTGCGCTATGTCAGGGCGACTCTCGCCAGACTGATCGAAAAGAAATGCCGAGAAATGGCTAGCGGCAAATTTACAGTGAAAGCGAAGTATCCATATATCGCTGTATGCCCCCTCTCCTATCTCAATTGGGCGATCACTCGCCATCAAGGGAGTAACGGACTTCAAGCTGGAGAGTTCTACAGCGCAGATTGTCATTATGGAGATACAAGAACAATCGCAAGGAATCCATTGTGTGCCTATTCCGAAGTTCATAACGTATCATTTGTCAGACATGCAGAATTGGATAAATGGCTGAGTCCTTGTCGTGAAATCATTTACTTCAATCAGCAATCGGATATATTGGCGCTCATGTCATCGGCAGATACGGACGGAGATGCTTGTACGGTAATTGATAACGAAATCATCAAGAATGCAGTCGTTGTTCCGAAAGATGGCAAGTATTTCATCAATAAAGATGATGGACATAAAGAGTTAATGGCATATAACTCAGCTAACAGGTTCCTGGCTACCTATAAAGCAAGTGGTAACTTGATCGGAAAAATTAGCCTAAAAGCAGCCAGTATTAATTCCAACAGCCAAGCAACGCCAGATTACTACGACATGCTGAACGATAAATTCTTCTTTTCGTATGAGCTGAACGACATGGAGATTAAGAAAGACTACGTAAAAGGTAAACTTGACAGCGGTGAATGGGTTACGACTTATCGAGCAAGTGAGCAGCATAGAGAGCTTATTCGGCAGCGGTTCTTTGAGAATGAAAAGGACATCTATGCTGTGCTGTATAATGCTATGGTCAGCATAGATGCTCCGAAGACGCTCTACTTCCCAAGTTCCGCTGATATGGAAATGATCAATAAGAAGTATGGCCGGAAGGCATATTTTTTGCAGTTTCGTGAGAATAAAGAAGATGTCGATCTCAATCAGTATGAGTATACCTATGGGCTATTGGATCATTTTACAAAAGAAATCAAGAAGCAATTATTGAACGACATTGATGCTATGCAGACGGAGTTTGCTAACCGAGCGCAACTCATACAGGAAAAACTAGTTAATGGCGATTACAACGTAAACGATTATGTCGCCTGTTCCGCGGCGATTGGTGAACTTTATAACGGATATACAGGTGAAAGAGAAAATGCCGACAAGCAAGCTTCTAGCAGAAAGAGAATGCAGGATAAGAAAAGAAAACAAGAGGAAAAACGTGGAACCTGGGATCAACATAAGGACGAAGAATATGATGCCATGATCAAGCAAATCAAGGCTGAAAAGTATCAGAAGTATAAAGAAATTGACGCCACGTATATCGTCCTGTCCGATGCAATCATGGGGAAATATGACATAGCGACAGTAGCGAATGCAATCGCCAATTTGGAAAATTGTACAGAGAATTTCATCATCACTCTCTTCTATCCCGTGTTTGAGTATCTCAATCAGAAATTACAGAACAATCGGTATGGATACAGAAAAGATGCAGATGGGAGCATTTCGTATTTGGGCGAACGTTATGTGAAAGTTCCCATCGGTGTTGTTGAGAATAGCAACATCGTGAAGAAGCTTCATGTCGAAGAGAAGACAAGGTTGAAGGTAATTAGCATTAAAGCTGACATAAGAGCTAGGGTGCTGGAGAAGTCAGTCATTCCATTCATTGAATCTGAATTAAAGAATCAGCAATATATCGAATTTGGTATTCAGGCGGATGCTGGAAAAGTGATATTGTCGAGAGATGATAAAAAAATGCTGGAGGTATTTCCTGATTGGATACAGATCAAAGCGTATAACCTGCTAACATGCAGCAGCGTCAAAGTTGAAATTTTGGTTGATGTCGCGAAGACCAAGAAAAGTTTAAAGTTAACTGTAACTGAGATCCATGTATAAGGTGGGCAAGCTTACACTAGGGTCACTAACACTTTGTGTTAGCTCCCTCGTGCAAGTCGTCCCGACCCATTGTTGTGAAGTATCATTCAAATTTACAGATACTCAAATTGAATCAAAGGAGGGGAAACGATATGAACTATTTTTACTGTTACGATGGTCAAATGATGCGGAAATTGCAGGATAAAAATATCCGATACATTACTCGCGCTTTAACTATCGATAAACATCAGAAATTTTGGCTGTATGAAATTAACAATGAATTTCAACAAGCATTAAAGGAAATTAAGCATATACAAATGTAAGGAGTGAGTCTGTGGTAGTGAATCAACATAATGAAATTGAGAAAATGTTTGCATATCTAGATAAAGACCGTCAAGGGAACTTGAATATGGATGCATTTAAAGAAATCAGCAACGTATTTCTTAAATTGTATGATGAATACAAAATTCAATTTGCACAATTTTCAAGCGGCATGGAACAAAATGGGAAAGTTTCTTGGGTTTGTGACGCTAGTATGGGACATGGTAAGTCAACCGTTTTAGAATGCTTCTTGAAATGGTTAATAGACGAGCCGAAACCAAGACAGCGTGCTCCAGTTTTACTGGTCATTCGAGAGAAATTGGAAGCTGAAAAATTAGCAGTCAAATTGAATGAATTTAAGGCTAATTCCTGTTTGAAATTAGATGCGGAGAACAGGGAAACCATGGAAAAGTACGTCAATTTATATCAAGTTATCATTATCACACATAGCCGTTTGGACAATTTAGCGTTAGGAATGGGTAAAAACCGTCTATACAAAGTTTGGGAGCAATATGAAACCATTGATTGGGCGTTTGGTGGCACGAATGAACCGAAGTTGATCAATAAGAGCCACCGTTTATTAATTGTAGATGAAAAACCTACGTTTGTGAATGCAGCTACTTTTGATGTCGGTCAAGCTAATAATTGCCTCAAATGGTTCGACAGTATCATTAAGGATGAAAATGCTGATCCTGTTTCCATGCAATCTATTCGGACTTATATCATGATGCTGATGCTTGAACAATTGGAGAAAAACCCCACAACTGTTACGACAGCATTAGCAAGCCGGTTGGATAAACAAACTGACAGACATAAACGATTAATAAATCTCATTGGAAAAGCAATAAAGGATAGAAAAATGGCCGATCTTAATGAGTTCAAAACGATGAAATTATTTAGCAAGCTCTTACGTAAAGATGGTATCGGGCGTATTGACCGCTATAAAGAAAAATCCAGAATCGGGATGAAAATAATCGTATCTGAAAAAATTGATTACAGTAAACTTGGATTAAACATGCTTGTTCTGGACGGTACTTGTCATGCAAATAAGATACAATACCAAATGTCTAATTTTAAATTACAGCATGTAAAAAATTTCAACAACTATGCACGATTAACGTTACATCAGCGTGGAATAAAAACGAGTGCGAGCGCAAGAACAAAGGAAAGTGAATCCGTACAGGAAACAATAGCGAATGATATCAAAAAACTTCGCTCACAGTATGGAGATCAAATGTTTATTATTCCATTGGACTCGGATATTGAAAAATACCGCAAATTCGAGGTTTATTCAAAATCACATTTGAAATACTACGAGGATACCAATCAATCTAAGAAAATTCATTTATTGAATACAACAGGAAAAAACTATCTCCTTACTTACAAATCACTGTATTTGACTAGCCTTCCCAGAATGCATCCAGATTTCTATAAAGAGATAGGAATTGCATTTTACGGCGATGATTTGAACCTAGAATTTAATGAGGACAATCATTCTTTAAAATGGTTTGCTGATCATCGACTTGATGAGATTTACAATGGAATGATCTATGCCGAATTGTTGCAAATCATCCATAGATGTAGTTTGAGAGTTATTGAACCGTCACGTTTAAATGATGAGATTCATATCTACATTGCGTTTGACGATTCTAATGGTAGTGATGTCCTAGAGTTTATACAACCGTTTTTATATAATATGAATTCGTTATACTTGTTTAAGCAAGCAGAGGTTGAACGTGCGAATTTGAATAATATTATAAACTATGGTGTTAGGGATGGCGCGGAAGAATTTATTCGAAAATCCGACGAGTGGATTAAGAATAATGTTTCGACCATAAGGAATTCATTCAGGGAAATTTTAGTGTCCGAAATAGGTAAGAAATCTGACGGTGATGATAAATTAGGAGAGAAATTCAGGAAGTTCATTCAAAGACATAAGGGCAAATTGGATGAGTTAAACGAAGTATTCAATCAGTATGGATATCAAATTAAAATGGGCGAGAATCCTAAAGGTAGACCAGCATATGTTTTACGCTCATGTCATTGAAAGTTTACCATGTTTAATGGCACGAGTTTCCTCTATATAATAGAAAAGGAGAGCCATTACATTTATCGAGATGATGCATTCCGAAAAATCCAATTCAAGAATCTTAACTTGCACACTTTTCTATAATAATATATATAAGAAACAGTGCAAGTTGAGAGATTTAACTTAGCCGCCCATGGGGTTGGGTGTGGGAGGGGAAACGGCGGCAGCAATTTATAAACGTAGCAAAGCGGAGTGAATAAATTGGTGGAGTGTTCCCCTATCCCACAGAGTCATATGTATAAATTTTGATTATTATTTTTTCATTTAATTATTCTTGATCATTCCATATGTATGGGCTTGTCAGCCCGTAGATAGGCAATTGTGTGATGGAAAAATTTTGGTTTATCATATGTTGTCAATCAAACAATTGAATGAATAATTGGAGCCGTATTCGTATGGCTCTTTTTTGTTGTTTAAAATTTGGAAAGTGTCATGTCCCCTTTCCCTACCCAAAAAGAGGTGAGCAAATGAGCAAATTGAAATGGTACAACAATTTAAAATATTGGACATACCAGATGCAGTATGATGATTTAAAATGGCGATTCAAGAAGTCAATTTAGAAAATGAACATTTATGGGAACTCTAGCCGAATGTTAGGGTTCTTTTCTATTTGGAGAGGAGAAGGAATTATGGATATTTTACTATTATTAGCGAATTTGTTTGGAATCGTTGTCATCATCATTGTTTTGGAAGAAGTATATAAAGGAATTAGAGGGTTGGTGAGATGGATTGGAAATAAGATGGCTAGACGTAAATAGGCTAATACCCTACGTAAATAATGCAAGGGACAATGAGAAGGCCGTAGATAAGGTTGCGTCAAGTATTCAGAATTATGGATTCAAAAATCCAATCCTGATTGACAGTAACCATGAAATTATAGCTGGTCATACTCGCCTATTAGCTGCTAAGAAACTTGGGCTGAATGAAGTCCCGACGATCCTGGTGGATGATTTGACGCCTGAACAGGTGAAAGCCTTCAGAATCGCTGATAATAAAACGGCTGAATATGCAGAGTGGAATTTTGAATTGTTGGCTCAGGAGATGCAAGAATTAAAATCGGCTGATTATGACTTGAGTTTGACTGGCTTTGACTGGTCGGAAGCTGAGAAATTGCTGGATGAATTTCATACAAGTGATGATCCAGAGGAAGATGATTTCGACGTTGATGAGGCATTACCAGATGATCCAATTACACGTAAAGGCGATGTTTGGTTATTGGGGAAGCATCGGCTCATTTGCGGAGACAGTACGAATGAACATGATATGGCAACATTGATGGATGGTAAGAGAGCCCGATTGATCGTCACTGATCCCCCTTACAATGTGGATTATACAGGTAAGACGAAAGATGCGCTGAAAATTGAAAACGATAAAATGGGCAATGATCAATTTTATGAGTTTTTATTGGCTGCTTATACAAGAATGTATGAGGTTGCTGATGATGGAGCGAGTATCTATGTGTTTCATGCGGAAACGCAAGGCATTAGTTTCCGATTGGCATTTAAAGCTGCTGGATTTAAATTATCTCAATGTTGCATTTGGGCGAAGCAGACAATGGTGCTCGGACATTCTCAATATCATTATATGCATGAGCCAATTATTTTTGGATGGCGTCAAGGAGCTGCTCATTACTGGAACTCGGATAGGAAGCAAACTACCCTGTGGCAATTTGATCGTCCTTTCCGAAGTGAGCATCATCCAACTTCAAAACCCGTTCCCCTTATCTCCTACCCTATCAAAAACTCAAGCAAAATTGGTGATATTGTACTTGATCCATTTGGTGGCTCAGGTTCGACTTTGATTGCATGTGAAGAGACTGATCGGATCAGCTATACATGTGAGTTAGACCCGAAATATGCAGATGTGATTGTTAAGCGGTATATTGCCCATATTGGTAGCGATAGTGAAGTATATTTGATTCGGGATGGTGTGAAGTATGGGTATCAGGATGTTGTTGCTGAGTCGGCTAAGTCAGAGGTATCATGTGCTGACTAAACCGAAAGGGTGATCCTATGGACAAAGCGAAGATCAATATGGTGCTTCAATTTTTACGAGATATGCGGATGGAAAGGGTTAACGTACTTGGGGAAGATGAAGCCAAGGAGGATAATGAGCAGATTCAAAAGGTGATTGAGGATATCGAATTGTTTTATGAATGGGAGTTGCAGGGTCAGGAATAGGGGCTGAGAAATCAGTCCTTTTTATGTTACAGGGAGGAAGTATGTACCTTTTTGTTGAAAATAGATAAATCGGCAAAGCTCGTGTTTAACGTTCAAGGCAGGATAGATTAATTAGAGAGTCAAATTGTTTACCAATGCATAGCATCTATATGAAATAAAAATTGAGGGTGAACACTCCATGATGAATCAAGAATTGATAAATGCGTTCAAAAATAAAGATATTGAGATTGTTAAAACATTAATATCTTCAGGTATCGACTTGAATTATCGAGCCCCGGGAACTGCTACATACTTAGATTACAGTTGGTGTGGATTTCGCGAGTATGACTTTGAAATAGTAAAGTTGTTGATTGACAATGGAGCGGAACTTAATGAATCACACTCCCCTGCAATTGTTTGTGCATCTAGAAGGGGGAATATTGAAGAAATACAATATGTACTAGACCGAGGAGCGAACATTAATGCAACATCTCATGTGGGAACATCAGCTTTATGGCACGCTTCTTATGATGGAAATATTGATTTAGTGAGGTTTCTGCTTCGCAATGATCTAGATATTCATAAACACGGAGGCATTGCCCTCCAAGTTGCGTCATCAAGAGGGAATCGGGAGATTGTCCAACTGTTGGTGGAGGAAAAAGCTAATATCAACTATCAAGTGTTTGACAAACACTCGGATGAATCCAATACTCCTCTCCATTATGCCGTTCTATTTGGACATTTAGAAATTGCTGATTTCTTATTAAAAAATGGTGCAGATCCTGTATTAAAAAACCATTTTGGTTATCGTCCGTACTCCCTAGCAAAAAAACAAAAAAATAAAGAAATAATGGATTTAATAGCTTTTTATGAACCAAAAGAACTGCATGATTTGGATAATAAGATAGCAGAAATTAAAAGTGCGGGGTTGCCAACTGTAATCATAAAAGGTCTCGGTGAGAAAAGAAAACGTGTTGAACTTTCCGACTCGAAATATATAAATTATATCGAGTTTTGTTCAATCATGGATGTTACAGAGATAGAGTTTGAAGGTACTAAGATGTTAAATCTTCTATTTGAAGTTGATGCGTATGATTCACTCGGATTTTTGGTGTGGATTCCATCAATGAAAGTGCTTGGAAGCTATGATGTTGAACACCAAAAAATGGTGATTCTCCATAATGTAGATTGGAAAAAATTTAATAAGTCTCCAAGTGTGTTTATTGACCACATTTTCGATGGTACATACGAGATTGATGAAGAAGACTGAATAAAATAGTCATGCTTGTTCTAACGAAGAGTTGAATGGATGCAATGAATTTGAAACAAAACAACTATATGTAAAAATATAAAACCAGTCTATGCAGTAATTGCATAGGCTTTTTTGTATTGGAGGTGAGGTGATTATGGCAAGAGAAAAGAACCCAAAGAAGCCAACCAAGTATGAATTGAACGTGTTACCGCGTCTGGATGAGATCAAGCAATGGGTCAAAGAAGGCATAACGGATGAAGAGATAGCTGTCCGGCTGGATATACACGTTTGGACAATAGGTGACTATAGAAAGAAGCATCCGAAATTTGCAAAAATAATGGAACGTCCATCGAAATATGAAACCCATATTGTACCGCGATTTAACGAGATTCGAGATTGGTGCCAAGAGGGATTAACCAATGAGCAAATGAGTGAGAAATTAGGCATCCATCCTGCATCGTGGTATGAGAATACCAATAAGCATCCCGCGTTTGCCGAGCTAATAAATTGGAGCAAGTCTGTTACTATCAATCGAGTGGAAACTTCACTTTTTAAATTGGCAATGGGTTATGAATATGAAGAAATCAAAACTATTGTTGAAGAGGACAAAAATGGCAAGAAGCGAACCCGTATCGAGAAGATTAAGCGCCATCAGCCCCCTAACCCTACAGCGATGATCTTCTATTTAAAGAATCGCGCTCCAAATGAATGGAGTGACCGCCGCGAGATTGTTGTCGATACGAAAACACTGGAGCAGCAACGCAAGCAACTATTCCTTGATATGATCGAATCTGATGCAATAGAAGCCGAAGGTGAATTACTGGAGGAATCGGTCATGGTAGACGATGGATTCGAGGAGCCGGATGACGATACTCCTTAAGGTTATGTCGTCACTAATTCGATAGATAAACGCCAGTTTCAGCCCGAATAATCCTCCAAAATCGCCCATTTACACTGCATAAGATAAGTTATGTGAGTCTTGACTCTCTCCCCTGCCCCACGCTATCATGTGACACAATGATGCGAAAGGTGGGGGCGCTATGCCGTATTTACAAGGGTTTGAGGCGTATTTACGGAGTAAGGATCGGAGTGAGAATACGATTTCCTGCTACATTCGGGATACGTTGCAATTTGTGGCTTGGTATCGAGGGAAAACGGAGTATGGATTAGAAAAATTAATTGAACTGGATGGCGTAGAATACAAAAAGTATCTGCAAAGTACCGACCAAGCTGTTATCACGATCAACCGCAAGATAGCCAGCATTAACGTATTCTGTCAGTGGATGCACAAACAAGGCTATATACAGGAAGCCATACATATTGAAGCGATTAGAAACAAGGATACTAGACAATATAAAGGATTAGAAGATAAGGATTTGTGGAAGTTGAGAAATGAGATCCATCGTTTTGGTAATCGCATGCACATTTGCATGATTGAAATATTAATTGGAACCGGCATACGAGTAAGTGAATTGGTCGGCATTAGGCTGAAGGATATTGACCTGTCCGAACGTAAAGGAACATTGATGGTATATGGCAAGGGAAACTCCTTCCGAACGATACCGATTAATAAGGAAGCGCGAAAAGCGATAACGAGATATTTGGAAGTCCGGCCAGAATGTGAATCCGAATATTTATTTATCGGGCAGCGCGGCGCATTAGAGCGGAATGCAATTAACTTGATATTAAACAAATATGGTGATCGGGTAAATGTGAAGGTGACTCCCCATATGCTGCGCCATACTCTGGCGTATAGGTTAGTAAAAACGACTCCTCTGACGACGATTCAGCAGATACTCGGCCATGATCATGTATCAACGACGAATATCTATACTTTGACTACACAGCAGGATATGGAAATGGCATTGGCGAATATTGAGTGGTGATGAGCCGCTCTTTTTGTCGTTGTCATGGGAGGGGTACTTCTAACGGTGAAACTGGAGCCGCCAGCAGGTGGTGCAGAAATTTTTTTGATGATTTTAAGGAGAAAGTACAACTATTGAGAAGTTTTAGTTGTCCTAAAATAGGGTGAAGATTAGAGGGGGTAAATAGCTTGATTGTGAAGGTCGATTTTGGAATGCACCAAGAGTTTATTTATATCGCAGATGAACTGGGGGAACGAATTGAACTACTACAAAAGGAGTTTCTTGAATGGCTATATAATAAAGAAATAGATCATAAGTATTGGATTTATAGGGATGGATGTAAATGGGGTGTTAATTATAGAGCATCCGCTTTTGTAGGGTGGTTAAATGATAAGATGACGGTAGCCAAGGAATCCATATTACTTGAAGGTAAGCAATTTCCTTCAACAAAAACCATTTATTTTTAAAAATCTAATTCATCGACATAATGAAAGGAGCCAAAATCATAGAGTTTTTAAACACAGAACAACAACGGCAGAACGCATTACTCAGACACTATATGGAGAAGCACTTCAAGCCAGCTAAAATCAAGCAACTGGTCGAAACCTTTTCCTTCTCCGAACTTCGTAAATTAATTGGTGAAATAGACATTGAATTTTTTGCCCTGTGCTATTTTCCGAAATACTTTGATCGAGAGTTTGGACAGTTTCACAAAGAGCTATTCATAGAGTTAAAACATATGCTTGCCAATGCAGGACTGATTACGGCTTTCGGACTCCCTCGGGAACATGGAAAGTCTACGATCAGTTCTTTTTTATTTCCGCTATATGCGACTCTTTATGATAAATCTCAGTTCACGCTCATTATATCTGCAACGGAGCAGATTGCCCTCCCCTTTCTGGATATGATCAAGGATGAGCTTGAAACGAATATGATGCTCATAGAGGATTTTGGTATCCGTAAAGGAAGCAGATGGAATTCGAATGAGATATGGCTTCGGAGTAAAAGTGGATTAGATTCTTGCATCATGATTCGTGGGATCGACGGTTCACTTCGTGGCATCCATTATAAGCATCACAGACCGACATTGGTTTTGATGGATGATCTACTCAAGGAAGATACAGCCCGATCTGAAACGAAACGTGAACAAATTAAAAGCACCTTTACAGATGTCATCCTCCCTATTGGTACGCGGGACACGAACATCTTAATCTGCGGCACAATTCTAAATGAAGAAGACTTGATGGCTGACTTACTCAAAGGGAAAATACCTGGTGTCAGAAGTATCCGTAAATCAGCAGTCATTCAATTTTCCGAACGTGATGATTTATGGAGTGAATGGGAAGCCAAATATAATAATTTGCAGGACGAAGACAGGGTTAACACAGCCTTGTCTTTTTTTCATGCCCATAAAGAAGTAATGCTCGAAGGAACCGAGATATTGTGGCCTGAATACCTCGACTACTATTATTTAATGTGCAAGAAACAGGCAATGGGAGAGAAGAGCTTCTATAAAGAATTACAAAACGATCCGCGCTCAACAGACGAGTACATTTTCCAAAATCTCATGTATTGGGAGAGTCTGCCTGAGTATGAGGAAATGGAGAATGCCATGTACATTGACCCCGCAATCAAAGCCGGTAAGAAAAATGATTACTCGGCTATCTCGATTATCGGGCAGCATCGAAAGACGAAGCAAATTTATGTGATTGACGGTAACGTGTATAAACTGCTGCCGGATGATTTGTTTCAAGTGGCAATTGAAAAGTTGAGCATATATCCAGTGGATAAGATTGGATTTGAAACGGTAGCTGCCCAAGATTATATGAAGCAAAAGTTTGAGGAAGCGCTATGGAAGGTTAGCATACGTAAGCACGTTGAAAGTGTAAACAGCCGTGGGCAGAAGCATGAGCGGATTATCAGCTTGGAGCCGGATATCAAGAAAGGACACATCCTATTCAATCCAGCTAACATCCAGTATAACAATCAAATTAAGGATTATAACAGGAATTGTAAATACGATGATGCAGTAGATAGCCTACATGGGGCAGTAAAAATGGCTCAAGAGGTTAAAAGTTTAAAGTTTTATGATCGAAATTTACTATTTTGAAAGGAAACGATGAAATGCAGATTACCGAAACGATGATTCAAGAATGTTTAAACGAACTCAATCGAGCAGCCATAGCGAAACAGAAATATTTTGATTACTACAACGGTCAACATGCGATTCTGAAGGATTACGCGATGCAGGAGAGCCGAAGCAACCGCAAACTGATATTCAACTTCCCAAGAAAATTCGTCGACAATGAAGTAGGATATCTCCTCGGCAAGCCAGTCAACTATGTATCAAAGTCGGATCACGATGAAATCACTCATAAAATGGATCTGCATATGAGCCATTGGGATAAGGAGCATAACATCAATCTGCGGAAACAAAGTGAAATATTCGGGGAGAGTTATGAGTTGAATTACATTGATTCCGATGGGCAATTTTCAGCAACGGTTCTCTCCCCGCTTAATGCTTATGTTTTAGAGGATGGAACCGCGGAACGAAACGTGCTATTGGGGCTACACAAGTTTACTCGACGATTTGATGACAAAGTTTACTTGGACGTTTACACCGACAATGAGATTTTACATTATGAAATCAGTAGTGAACTCCAATATATCGGCAAACATAATCACATCTTTGGAAGAGTCCCTCTTATCCCCTGTCCAGCCAATACGGAGAGGAAAAGCGGCTTCCAAGATGTGATTTCTTTGTTTGATGCGTATAATGCGCTCAATTCAGATTTGGTTAATGAAATTGCCGACCACAGAAATGCTTATTTGGTTATTGAGAATGCCAAGTTGGAAGCAGAGGACTTACTCAACATGAAGAAGATGGGCATTATTCAAGTTCCAGCGGGAGGTAAGGTTAGCTGGCTTACAAAAGAAATCAACGATTCGTTCGTAAAAAACGAATTGGACAATATTGAACGTAAAATCTTCGACATGATGGATCAGGTTAATTTTAATGAAAATTGGGCATCAAATACCTCCTCCCTTGCACTCCGAAACAAACTGCTCAATTTGGAGAATCGAGTAGCGATACGTGAAGCATTAATGGAAAAAGCGATCAAGCAGCGTCTACGAAATTTCTTCACGTTTCTGCATATAAAAGAAGGCGTTCAGTACGATTACCGGGATATCGCTGTGAAGTTCACCAGAAACTTGCCAACTGATTTGCCGGGAGTAGCTGATGTAATCGTGAAGCTGCAAGATGTGGTATCGCAGGAAACTTTGCTCACGCTGCTACCTTTTGTCGAGAATCCGAAGCTGGAATTAAATAAATATCACGCTGAACAGCAACGTTTAGCTAATGGAATTGGAGAAGTACAGCATGCAAAATAAAAACAAAATTAAACAACTCGTCAAAAATAACTGTGCCTCCTATCTGGGCGATAAACATGGCATCTCGAATTATTGTTGCTGGAAAGATGGCTCATGCGTATTTTTTAGACAAGATGATCAGCTAACAAGTTGCCGATATTTTGAAAATGGCGTGTTGCCAATGGATGAAAAGTTGGAGCGCGAATATAAGATGGAACGGAATATGGAGGTGGAGTCTAAGGCAGCCAAGCCAAAGGTTAATTGTAAGAAATGTGGTGAAACATTCTCGGCTAATTCTAACCGGCAAGCTTACTGTGAAAAGTGTAAGCAAAAGAATCGTAATGAAAAGTCCAAATTATGGATGAGGCAGATACGAAAAAAACAGGCTTAATGTTGTTCATTAGAGCTATCAAAAAGCCATATAAATCAAGGGGAAAATATAGGCAAAAATGAGGGTATGGTATGTTTGTACCTTTTCCTCGTTTTTATGATTTCTAAAGAACAACATTCCGTTGCCAGAAAAATCTCATCCAAAGCAATCGAAATGACGGGTGCGGCAGATACGACAAAAGCAAGCTTGATGTTGTTCATTAGGCGCATCAAAAAGCATTATAAATCAAGGGCAAAATATAGTCCAAAATGAAGGGTTAAGGGATTTATACCTTTTCCCCATTTTTACAGTTTCTATTGCGTAACATTCTTGTCCTGAGTATGACGTTAAACTGCTCCAAAATAAAAATCATGCGTGTTCGGTTCAGAAGAGTCGAATGGGCTATAAAGGAGATTAATGAAAATGAACGTTAATGAGGTTAAACAATTTATCGAGGACAACAAATTAAATGAGGAATTGCAATCGTATCTTCAGGGCTTGAATCCTTACAGCGTTGAAGGTATCGAGCAATTCATCCAATCCGACAAGGAAGTCAAGAGTTGGTTCGACAGCACCGTCGATAAGCGATCAGCAAAGTCATTAGAAACGTGGAAGTCAAATCATCTGGAAAGTTTACTGGATGCGGAAATTAAGAAACGTTTTCCTGCAAAGGATGAAAAAGAAATTGAAGTCGAGCGTTTACGTGCCGAAGTGGAGAACATGAAGCAAGAAAAACTCCGTGAGCGATTAACGAATCAAGCCATCAAAATAGCCAGCGAAAAGAAACTTCCACTCTCATTAGTGGATTTTTTTATTGGCGCAGATGAGGATAGCACGACAACAAATCTGGATGTACTCGAACAGTCACTCCAATTGGCGGTTCAGCAGCAAGTCGAACAACGGCTTAAAGGCGACGGCTATACGCCTCCTGCTGATCCAACAGGGAAGACATTCACGATGGATGCCATCAAAAGTATGTCCCAAGACGAAATCAATAAGAATTGGGAACAAGTCAAACAAGCCTTACAAAACAAACAATAAAATGAAAAGGACAAGGTGAAAACATATGTCAGTACAAAATTTTATTCCAACCATTTGGAGCGCACGTTTAAATGAAAGTTTTAAGAAAAATCTCGTTTTTGGAAATTGTGTCAATCATGATTACGAGGGCGAGATCAAAGGACAAGGCTCCACGGTTAAAATTAATTCGATTGGTGCCGTAACCATCGGTAACTATAACAAATCTACAGGCATCGGTAATCCGGAAGAACTTGACTCTACGCAAAAAAATCTGGTCATCGATCAGGCGAAGTATTTTAACTTTCAAATCGATGATGTAGATAAGGCTCAAGCCAATGTTAATCTACTGGATGGCGGGATTGTCGAAGCATCCTATGGACTCGCTAATGTGGTCGATCAATATATTGCTGGATTTTATACGGAGGTTAAAGCTGGCAATACCATTGGTAACGATACGACGCCGATTGTTCCGACGAAGGACACAGCTTATGATTTACTTGTTGATCTGGGCGTCATTCTCGATGAAAACGATGTACCCGAAGGAGATCGTTTTGTCGTGGTTCCTGCTTGGTACTACGGCCTCCTTGTCAAAGACCCTCGCTATACGAAAGATGCTAATGTGATGCGAACAGGCTTTGTCGGCAATATCGATAATATGGCGGTTTATAAATCCAACAATGTGCCTCATACAGCGGGAGCCAAATATAAAATCATCGCCGGTCATAAAAGTGCCATCTCATTTGCAGGACAAGTGGATTCAGTGGAGGCTTATCGTCCTGAGAAGCAGTTTTCCGATGCCCTCAAAGGCTTGCAGGTGTTTGGAGCAAAATGTATCAAACCTGAAGCATTAGCTGTGCTTACGGCAAACAAGTCATAATCGAGAACTCATTATATATAGAAGAAACACGTTCGGGGTGTCCGTCTTGGATGCCCCCATTTTCATTTCAGGAGGCTGATGTACATGTGGTTTTTAAATAAAGAGACAGGATTAAAGTGGGAAGTTGTGGATCAGGAATTAATGCTTCGATTGCAGGCCAACGCCAACTATGAACACATAGATGAACCCAAACAAGAAACGAAACAGACTAAGCGCAATGAGAAAGAGGTTACGATATGAATGGACAATTAGATCTGATGAAACGGCTGCTTGGCATAGAATTAACGGACGTTTCGAAAGACGACATTCTCGCGCATTACTTGAACAAGGCTAGAAGTAATATTCTTGGCTACTGCAACATTGGCCTCCTCCCTCCTGCTTATGACGAAGTAGTTGTCGATTATGCGGTATACCTGTATAAAAATAAGGATTCAGTCGGTCTTACGGACAAACAGGAAGGTGAACGCTCAGCCAAGTACGAGCCGGGTATTCCAGAAAGTATTCGACTCGCCCTTCCCCTGCCAAAAATACAAGTGGGCTATTGAGCATGTTCAATGATACAAAACTGGAGATTCTGGATTCAGTCAATTTGGCAATGATAAAAACAATTTATGCAGATGTGCAGCCACATAGTAAAAGCATCTCTTATGAAGATGGATATACGTTAGAAATCACTCATCGAGCCTTTTGCGATCAGGCATCTGGTTTACACTGGAACAGTTACGTCCGAATTGCCGATCACATTTTCATCATCTTGGACTTGAAGGAATGGAGCGATTATCTGGAACTGTATTTGTATCGTTGTAAGCCAGACTTTGCATAGGAGGAAACTAATGACACGAAGCATAGAACCTTTGCTGGACTTTTTCCTTCGAGAGAAAGGTGAACCTGTACATATAAACGGCGTGCAACAGTTAGCGCTAATCCGGGATGCAGACAATAACATACAGTCAACTGATGAGAAAATCATCCGAACTGTAACTCTCTTACATACTGGTGATTTTATTGATTATCGGAATGAACGTTATTTAATCACAAGTGAAATAGATCGTAATGAACATTCGTATCGCGGCAGAATGCGTAAATGCAATTATAGCATCGCATTTAACTTTCAAGGCAATGTGAAATGGTTTGATGCCCTCGTAGAAGGGAAGACATTTTCAATTCATGATGAAACAGTGATATCGATACCCGAGGGGAATATTAACGTTTATTTGCAGGATAGCGCCGATACAAGGGATATTGTGCTAAGCCAGCGCTTCTACAATACGCATCAGCCTTTTAAAGTGGTTGGCATAGATCGTACTGTAAAAGGGATGATCCAACTAAGCTGCATACTGGATTTAAAATTAGTAGAAGATGACGTAGATAATAACATAGCTGAGCGCTGGAAATATGAGATTGCTCATAACTACGAATTAACGATAGATAATGGAGCGACAGCAAGTGTGCTGATCCATGATACTTTACAGTTGAAATGTACAGTTACGGACAATGGCTCTCTTCTCCCCCATGCACCGATTGCCTTCACTTCAAGCGATCCGAATGTAATCAGCGTGGATCATCAAGGCAAGGTTACGGGGCTGCAAATTGGGCAAGCGACAATTACTGCAAAACTGACCTATCATCCAAACGTTCAGGCTGAGATCCAAATTACAACAGTTGAGGCTCTGACGCATAATTATTCAATTTCGATAACCGGCAATTCAACAATAAGAATAGGTCAAAGCGGTTCTTACATCAGCCATGTTTATGATAATAGCAATGAGGTGTTTGATCAGTCGGTGCAATGGAGTATTCGAAACCAGGATAACTCCACACCTATTATGGCGACAATTACGGCAAGTACAGAAAATAGCATAACGATTAGAGCAGGAACTTCATCCAGCTATGTGAACAAATACATCGTATTGTCTGCCACCTTATCGAGTGACCCAACTGTAACAATTGAGAAGACGATTCAACTTAAAAGTCTATTTTGATTTCATACATATTCGGCTTGCCCTTTTGGGTAGGCCATTTTTTATTTTCAATTATAAAAGGAGCCAATTACATATGAAGAAAAAATCCATCGACTACATGCTCAGCTTGAGCCTACTCAAACAACTGAAATCCCAAAATCTAATCACCGAAGAAGAGTTTTTGGAGATCGATTTATTGAATAAAAAATCCTTCAACAGCCCGTAGATTGGGTTGAAATGGACTTGATGATGTGCCGGGACAATTATAACATGTGACTGCAAAAGGAATATACGTTAAGGGGGAAATGTATGGCAAAAGTATTAAAGAAGGTTGTTGTCGTACCAATTAGGACATTAGAGACACTGGATGGGATTCAGCAGATTCAAAAGAAACGAGTCGCAGCATATTGCAGAGTCAGCACGGAGCATTTGGAGCAAAAGGAAAGTTACGAGAACCAGCTACGACATTATACGAAATATATTCAAAATAATGCGGATTGGGATTTCGTAGATGTCTACGCGGACGAGGGGATTTCGGGTACTGGAACCAAGCATCGAACCGACTTTAACCGAATGATACCGGATGCTAGAGATGGTAAGATTGATTTGATATTGGTCAAATCGATATCGAGATTTTCAAGGAATACATTAGATTTGCTCAAGTATGTGCGCGAACTGAAGAGTCTGGGCGTAGCTGTCCTATTTGAAAAAGAAAACATTAACACACTCGAATCTTCCGGCGAAGTCTTCCTGACGATTTTCAGTTCCATTGCCCAAGACGAGAGTCGGAACATTTCCGAAAACTCACGTTGGGGTATTCTGAAAGGATTCCAAAACGGCAAAGTATTCTGCAACACCACTCGCTTCCTTGGCTACGATAAAGACGAACATGGCGAACTGGTCATTAACGAAAAAGAAGCCGCGATTGTACAGCGCATCTACGAGGAGTATCTGGAGGGCAAAAGTTACGAAGCTATCGCCAAAGGCTTGATGCGAGACAAGATCAAAACGATCACCGGCGGCGATAAATGGTGGGACTCTTCAATCACGATTATACTCACCAATGAAAAATATTACGGAGCCTTGCTTCAGCAGAAAACAGTCACAGTTGATTTTCTCACCCATAAGCGCATCAAAAATCACGGACAAGAACAGCAATATCTCATTGAAGATAACCATGAGCCAATTATCTCCAAGGAAATGTTCGAAGCGGTGCAGAAAGAAAAAGAGCGCCGCGCTATGCTGAAGGGCAATACAATGGGCAAACGTAAAAAATACTCCAGCAAATATGCACTGAGCAGCAAAGTGTTCTGCGGATGCTGCGGAGCCAACTTTAAACGGCGTACATGGAACAGCAACAACGCATACAAAAAAGTCGTATGGCAATGCAGAACTTATGTCAATGAAGGTAAAGAAGCATGTGCTGCCAAGGCGGTTGATGAACATGTGCTACAGGATGCATTTGTGCGAGTGTTTAACCGAATGCATGAAAATAAAGATGGATTTATCCAAACACTCAAAGCAAATATTGAAACAATCTTGTCCAAGCGATCAGGCCATGAGCCACTGCTTCAATTGGAGCAGAACATGGAGCAACTAAAGACCGACCTCAAGGGATTGGTAAATTTGAAGCTTCGGGATCAGATTGACGAGACGGTGTACAATGAAGAAAACGCTCGGATATCCCAAGAGTTGGATACACTTCGTCAGAAGAAAGCTCTCCTTGAGAAAGACATCGATCAAAAAGCCCAAATTACACAACGTGCTCATGAAATCATACAAGTAATGAATGCGCGGCAGGATTTATTAGAACAATTTGACGATGACGTATTCCATGCGCTGGTTGAGAAGATAACCCTTCTCTCGCCAGCGCATTTTGTTTTTACCCTGAAAAGTGGACTAGAGATGGAAGAAATCATCGAGTAACCTAAAGTCTCAAGTATCCAACAGCGACAGATAGCATGGGTCGATTCCATGCTGTTTGCTCGTTAATATTCCAGACGATTCTTGTTCAGATACAGATTTATTTCCTTCATCATCCCCATGCCATCCTTAACCCCTCTCAAATAAAGCCATTCCTTTTCAGCCGATTGCTGATATTGAACAGCCTCCTCCCACTCCAGCACAATCACCAAAGCAGATTCATCTACTTGGCTTTTCAAACTCGTTAGCAATTTTGAAGACTTTTTGATTAATGGGACAATGTGCTCCTGCTGCTCCACGATGAGCGATACATCATCAAACCTCTGACGTAACCCCTTAACAACCCATTCCGGCCAATCTTCCATGTGTCTCTCCCCTTCCCTTCTTCGAGTGTGTGTATGTTAACTCTGATGGGACGGGATGGCAAGTTCATTTTAATAAACAATTCCTCATTCATTCTTCAGACATATGGTATAATTTTACTACTTGCATGAGTATCACTCAAGGCGGGCTTAAAGGTATTAGATTCTATTTGATGAGAAAACTTGAAATTGAAGGCGGTATTTATATTGGGGAATTATGTTACAAACGACTCGATAGATAGTAATTTTAGTATGA
Organism: Paenibacillus sp. sgz302191; assembly: GCF_057749925.1. Classification (NCBI taxonomy): domain Bacteria; kingdom Bacillati; phylum Bacillota; class Bacilli; order Caryophanales; family Paenibacillaceae; genus Paenibacillus; species Paenibacillus sp. sgz302191. Next base: position 5,010 of record NZ_JBYLHY010000002.1, on the reverse strand, counting down.
GTAATGGAGGGTTCACAGTTTTTCTTACTGTACTAGGTTTAAGTGGCTCTGTTCTTGCTACTACTAAAAAAGAAATGGAATTAATATTGTGGTTATTGGAACACGATATTGAAGTAAGAGGTCTTGGAAATGGTGGTTTTGATGTAGCTGAAATGCCTTGGGAGCATACTAATTTTGATACTGAACAAGGGTTTTTAATTGATGTAATTAAAGGTGCAAAATCTAAATTGGGATGGGATAAATTAAATTATAATCCTAATGAAGAATTAGTATTTGGGTTTCTCAATAATTTCATGGAATTAATATCAAAATTTGACTCTGAATATATTGATGATAAAGAATATCGCGAATGGATTAGTGATAGCATTGCAGATTATACTTTTAATCCTTCAGAAGGATATCAGAAATGCGATAGACACGGGATTCTACTTCACTTTGGTGGTTGTATTGCTTGTAATGATAAGGCATAACAACACCACACTAAAACAATTAGATGAAAGCACGATTTTATTTGAAGGAGAGTGGGATATGTGAATGAGGAAAAACATGTTGAAAGCGAATCTTCTAATAAATCGTTTATTTGGTGCTTGATTGGAAACATCATTCAGGAAAGATATTATGGCGAAAATAAAGAAATAAAACAAGGAACAAAGAAATTCAGTCCAAATGCTAAAGTATACTGCTTTCCTCCACTTTGGGGTGATGGCTATGAAGAAATAAAAGTTATTGGCAGGACAAAGAGAAGGAAGAGTTTTCAAACAGTCATAACTTCCTCTAAATACATAACAAATTGGCGACTTCAAAAAGTATATGAGCCATTTATTATCAGGAAAATGAAGGAAAGTCGTGGTTGGACTGATTCGGAAGAATCAAAAAAAAATATTGAAGAAATGTTAAAATGGCTACCAAAAATAACGATGAAAATCAAAAAACGGTGATTTTCTAGATAAATGAGCAATTTAGCAATTTGATTGCGGAGGGTTATATGCTTCTATATAAAATGATACATGAAATAAGGTCAAAAGAGGATTTCATTAAGTTTCTTTCCGCCCTTAGGAAGGACTTAGCTACAAGTAACGACGATTGGGAAAATCCAACGTTAGAAAGATACCTTGAAAATGTGGAAGCATGGATAGGAACAATGGATAGTTACTATAACAATACTAATCAACCCATTCCAGAGCAACCATCATGGAAGATGCTTGCTGATATTCTATACGCATCAAAAATATACGAGTAATAGGACATAGAATTTATAAGAAACCCTATAGAAGAGGTTGGAGCATTATAACATGACAAAAAAAACAAAATTCTTATCGTATGGCGGTTCTTTACTCTACGCAATAATCGTTTATTTACATATTGGATATAAGTGGCAATTCCTCGCTTTGTGTTTAATTTCACTCTTATTATCATTCTTGGTTGATGAGCCAAGTAAAACTTACATTAGAAAATTAATTAAAGTGTTTCTTTTTATTCTATTTGTTGGTTCATTAATGTTTATTGCAATTGCTTTATTAATGGTTTTAGCAAAGTATTTGTTCAAATAAAGAGCAATTTTATTCGTTGGGGATGATTCGTGAATTTATGAAAATGTTATGGTGCTGGCGATGCAATAGTGAAATGCCCATGTTAGAAGAAGATGAATACACAAGGATATATGAACTTTATGGGGAATGTTTCAAAGCAACAAAAGAATTTAGACAAGAGCATAGTCTGCCACTTGATAAGATTTCGATGAATGAGAGATTTAGTCCTGTTGTTAGGGAATATGAGAAAATAACAGGGATTGCAGGGGTGCATCATAATGCAATAATGCACCATAGGTTTTCGCTTTATGGAGAGCCATGCAAATATTGCGGAAAACCATTAAGAACGCCTAGTGCGAAGCTATGTGCCAAATGTGGCAAGTATAAATAAAACATGGATTTCATTCTGCTAAGGTCAGGATAAAAAGTGTCTTATTTCACCAATAATCAGGAAGTGACGAAATGAAACTTATCGGTAGTAAAACTGAACAAGACTTTAGACGGCAGTTAATAAAATCGAATGAAGCTTTGTTTAATGAACAAGCTGGAAATAAAACAGAAATAAAGACATTACGAAAACATTTTCCTAACATGATTACAGTATATGTAATAGATTGGACACCTGAACAAGCCGAGGATATTTATACATATCTCATTAACACTGATATAGTTGCAATTATTGAGACTGATCGATTAGATTCAAGTTCTGAACCAATTATTAAAACTATGATGCTTTCAGAATATATGAAAGGTAAAAGTAAGATTAATCGTATAAAAATAGCTGTAGCTCTGGAGTTGGCTCGAAGTGATTTGAAACGAAATGAAAGGCATGAGGGTTGAAATTAATGGATATTTCATTTCAATAAAAGAGAAGTTTTATCGAAGTGAAGGCGGCTAAAAATGCAGTGGGATAGACTACCAGTAAAAACTAATAGGGCTAGAGACATGGAGTGGCCTATGGTTCCACATTTTTCAACAATATAACTGCGAAAATTCTTGCGGATGTGGTATAATTTTACTAATTGAGCGAGTTGTGGATCGCATAAGAAACCTTAAATAAAATTAGAACTCGTATTCAAATGCGAAAAGAGGGGCTTATATGTATCTTGATAGGGTTAAAGAAATCCAAGATGAGATAGTTAGCGTTGCTCAAAATGCCCGTACATATAGAAAAGCCGTTGAGCAAGATGCTGCATATGAAATCAAAGATGTATCCAGACAAATAGTTATTAAAAGGCTTGAAGCATTGAACTATTCAGATGTAATTTTGATTGAATCTGTTATGTACATAGGTCGTGACGAATATATTCTTAAAGATCGCTATGAGAGTCTTAATGACTACTATAGAGAAGTAGAAGAGTTCTATGAGCGCTTTGACGCAAACAAAGCCTTAGGGAGCATATATAAGTTTCTTGAAGGCAAAGATACAAAAGAGATTGTTATTGATCATATGCTTGCTAAGATGCCTTTTGCTGATTATTTAGAACAGGGTCTGCATGTGTTAAAAGTTAGGCGAATCGTATAAATAGATTATTTATCGGGGTTGTATCATGAAGGATACTCTAAAATTCGTCTTTCATGTGTGTCTGGAGCTATATTAGTTTGTGATCCTTTTTTGTAAGAGTATTTAGCATAACGCTATAGTAAATTTACAATAAGTACTAAAGTACAAACAAGGAGTAAAGTTGTGAAAATCAAAAAAATTAACATAAAAAATTGGAGATCTATCGGTGAGCAGCCAGGTGTATCCCTCGACCTTGGAAGCAAAGAGTTCACCCTCGTATATTTTCCTGTAAATTGTTCGTGGCGAAAGGTTCAAATAATAAGCCACTTCTTCAATCGTCATTAACCTGTCGGATATCACCCCCTAGAATTGCTCGGTTACATTATAAGAAGAAAGATGTCATGGTTTAACAAAGATTGAGTAAAGATCTCAACCGCAAATATCTGTAAATAATGCGAGAAAGCGAAGGTAACCATTTAGTCTTTCTTAATGATGGAATCTAGTGATTTTGGGTACATGGTAATAATCGAGATTGCTTCGATTTGGTTATAAAATTGCCTCCTCGCAAATTTTCTTTCATAGGTATTCAATTCTAATTTTTTTTGTGCGGAGCTAACAAGGGAAAAGTATATTTTTTTGATAAAAACCCAAATCATTAGGTACTGGCTACCACCACCCAAGGGTGATTGATACCTTCCTTAAAGGGGAATAGAAAAACATGACGAATAAATGTAGTATATATCGAATGATGTAAGGGAGTGGGTTTAATGCCATTTAGCGCAAATGTATATAAAGTATTGATTGCGTCTCCTTCCGATCTGAAGGAAGAAAGGAAATTGATTACTAATGTAATAAATAATTGGAACGCAATTAATTCTGAAGAGTATTTGATGGTGCTTCTTCCCGTAAAATGGGAAACACATTCGTACCCTGAACTTGGGGATAGGCCACAAGGATTGCTAAATAAACAATTTGTAGATAGCTGTGATATCCTTATTGGTTCTTTTTGGACGAGGATTGGTTCCCCAACAGGTGTAGCTGAATCGGGTACTATTGAAGAAATAGAACTTATGCGCAGTAACGGAAAAATGGTAATGTTATATTTCTCATCGTTACCAGTTGAGCTTGATTCAATCGACTTTAAGCAATTAGAAGCGCTAAGAGCATATAAAAATAGTTTAATGAGTAAAGGGCTATTGGAAACTTACGGGTCATTATCTGAATTGGAAAAAAAGATAACTGACCATCTAACTTTTGTAGTAAGAACGCTACAAAGTAAAAAATCTCAATCCAGTGTTCCCCTCTCCCAACTAGTCGAAGAATATTATGAAAAGTGGAACGAGATAAAAGAGAATTCACCTTCTGCAGTAGCAATCAAGGACTTCCTTGGTAAGTTTAGAGATGGTATTGAAAATGCGAATCTAAGCAAAATTAACGGGCAGGAAGTTCTTCTTACTATTAAGAATGCTCAGTCTTTCATTATTACCGATATAGATTCACAACGAAAACTATCTAAAGTTATTGATGCAATTTTTTCGGAATTGAATGATACGTTGTGAAAGGCAGGGTAACTAGATATGAAGGTAAGTAAGTTGGGGTCTTCAGAATTTATCTTCAATATTTTTTCTGAGGTGTTTGGAAGTAATTTATCTAAGTTAGAGGAAAAAACACTTCATAAATTTATAAAATATGTCGAGGTGGGAAAAAAGAAATATAGCAAAACAAAAACAATACTTTATAAAGACAAGCCAGTTCCATTGCAAGATTTTTATATTGATATTACTCTAAAATGTGAAGAAGATTTAATTGATTCAAGCCATCTTAGTTCCATTCTTAGTATAAATAATTGCGGCTCTTCGCTCTACTGGATGGGTAATGCCACATAAAATAGGATCATAGTTACCTCGGCAATTACGAGTTTCTTAAAAAATGGTATAAAAGGGAAAAGGGTTAGAGACGGATTTAGGACCTGCGTGC